>NZ_SDMK01000001.1:1800604-2100705 GCF_004123295.1 Silvibacterium dinghuense
CTGCTCAAGGGCCTGCCCGAGGCACGCGTGCGCGAACTGCTGGGCAAGATCCCACTGACCGAAGGCGCGGAGCAGCTGATCTGCACGCTGAAGACGCTGGGCTACAAGACAGCGATCCTGTCCGGTGGGTTCACGTTCTTCGCGCATCATCTGCAGCAGCGCTTCGGGATCGATTACGTCTACGCGAATGAGCTCGAGATGGCGAACGGCGCGGTGACCGGCGAAGTCACCGGCGCGATTGTCGACGGCGCGCGTAAAGCCGAGGCTCTGCGCGAGATTGCGGAGCGCGAGAATATTTCACTGGAGCAGGTCATCGCCGTCGGCGACGGGGCAAACGATCTGCCCATGCTGAAGCTGGCAGGGATGGGCATCGCCTTCCGCGCAAAGCCGCTGGTGAGGGCGAGCGCGAGCCACTCGCTTACGCATCTTGGGTTGGATAGCCTGCTCTATCTCATCGGCGTGCGGGATCGGGATACGGAGAAGCTGGCTTGTTTCCAGCCGGTGGAGGTGCCGTAGGTGCAATGAAACTGGAAGAAAAAACTATCATGCAAGCTCTACCACTAAGCTTGGTATTGCTTGGATTGGTTTTTGCTATCGTCGCAGCTATTACGCCCGTTTCTCTGAAAAAAGGATTACGGCGATTGCTCTCTTCGCTCCTTGTTGGAGCGGCGTTTATATTAGGTTCGATCGAGCAAATAATTGCAGAACATCACTTGTGGCCAGGGGCATTTGGAATTGGAGCGGGTGCTTTCCTAGTATGGATCGGCTATAGGAAACGCGAAAAGGATCCAGATGGCCGCACTCCTGCAGCTAAGATGCTTTGATTTTCTTTCTATGAAAGCTAATCAGGGCGCGGATTTCTCCGCGCCCTTCGTGATTTTGTGACTGCATTCGTTACAAATAACGACTACTTCCCCGCCACATCAAGCTTCGGCTGCTTCGCATCCGGCAGAGTTGCGCCGAGGATGCCCGCGACGGTCGGCGCGATGCGGCGCATGTCGATGGTGCCGAGATCCTTGCCATGGGCAATCCCATCGCCCATGGCGAAGAAGGATGCATGCATCTCGGGATCGTCGTTGATCCATCCATGAGCGCCCTTCTCGGGCGAGTCGCTCACCAGCGGTCCGCTGAGCTGCCCGCCGGTGATGTAGCCCATCTTGAGCACGACCAGCCACGCGCCATCCGGGAAGCCGCCATACTTCTTTGCCTCTTCCTGCGTGAGGATGCGCTCCACGCCGGAATTCGGATCGGCGGCGAGCTTATCGAGGATGGTCTTCACCTTCTCGCGCACCGCCTGGTCGCTCGGGTCATGCAGCATGATCGGCGCCATGCCGCCGGCAGCCCAGGGCTCGGCCTGCCACGAGGTGACATGCATCGTGCCCATAGGGGACTTGCCCATGGTGATGAGACCGGCCTCGAGAAACGGAATGGCAAGGTTCACGCCGTGCGGCGAGTCGGCGAAGCCGTGGTCGGAGACGATGACGATGTCGGTGCGGGGATCATTCGCGCGAGCGGCCTCGATGAGCTGCGCGACCATGCCGTCGATGGCCTCCAGCGTCTCATCGGCCTCGGCGCTGAAGGGGCCGTGCTCGTGCTCGGAGCCGTCGAGCGAACTGAGGTGGATGGTCATGAAGCCGGGCTTCTTCTCACGCAGAATGGCGAGCGAGAACTTTGTCCGCGTGCGGTCGCCGTCGACCGAGGTGTCATTGCCGGCCATGTAAGGGCCGTTCTCGCGCTCGAGCTCAGGCAGCATCCCCACCGGGCGGCTGATCGCGGCCATCAGGTGGCGATCGTCGGGATTGGGATTGGTGCCGCCGACTGAGACACGCCAATATTCCGGGATCAGATAGTCCACGCCCTTCGCATCGACACTGACCGGCCAGCTCACCGAGGCAGTCTTGATGCCCTTTTCATGCGCGGCCGACCAGAGCGTTGCCACGCGAACGTCTTCGTTGTACCAGTACCAGGCGCCGGCGAAGTCGCGCGTGGGGTCGAAGACCTGATTGTTGTAGATGCCGTGCACGGCGGGCTCGACGCCGGTGACCAGCGTGGTGTGGCTGGGATAGGTCACGGTCGGCGTTACGCCGATCACGCCGTCGGCGTAGGCGCCTTCGCGGAGAAAGCGGCGGAGCGTGGGGATCTTCAGATGGTGCTCGTCGGCGTGGGTGATGTACTCGGGCTTCATGCCGTCGATGGAGATCATCAGCACCGGCCGCGAGGTCTGGGCGTGTGCGGCCACGGAAGAAAGACAGAGCGCGGCGACGAGATAGCGAAGTCGTGCGAATGGCATCATGGCATTGATGATGCCACTGGTTCGCGAATCCTGCGTGAACTGGGACTGAGAGGGATTTCCCACGTCTCAAACTCGAGACGTGGGGCACCCGGCCAGGTCTGTTCCTCCCGCCCAAGCGGAGCCTGGACGGGGCACCCTTATCCTCGATACTCCTATCTGAGAACTGAGGACTGACAACTGGGGACTGGCGGCTGCCGTTAGAATCGTGGCGTGGAACGCGCGGCGGCCGCTGCGCGTATCTCACAGGGCCCGCGCAGAGACGCAGGCGAAGGAGTTTCCGATGCAAACCCGTATTGTCGGGACCACGATGCCGGTCCTCGAATTTCTGCTGGATCATAACGACGCCATCATCTCCGAATCCGGTGAGCTGTCTTGGATGGGCGCCTCGATCCAGATGACGACGCACACGCAGTTTGGCGGAGGAGGCGGCTTCTTCGGCGCTCTGAAGCGCGTGGCCGGCGGCGGCAGCCTGTTCATGACCGAGTACCGCGCCGTGGGCGCACCGGGAGAACTGGCCTTTGCGACCCGCGTGCCGGGACACATCCTTCCTGTTGAAGTCGGGCAGGGGCGCGACTTCTATATCCATCGGCATGGATTTCTGTGCGCCACCTCGCAGGTGCAGCTCAGCGTGGGCTTCCAGCAGTCGCTGGGCGCGGGCATCTTTGGCGGTGACGGATTCCTGCTGCAGCACGTCACCGGCCTGGGCATGGCCTGGCTGGAGCTTTCGGGCGAGGTGGTCGTGAAGGACCTGGCGCCGGGCGAGACGCTGCGCGTGCATCCCGGTCACGTGGGCGCGTTTCAATCGAGCGTGAACTTCCAGATCACGCGCGTGCAGGGCATCAAGAATATGATCTTCGGCGGCGACGGCATCTTCCTGGCCGCGCTCACCGGCCCGGGCCGCGTATGGCTGCAGACGCTGCCGATCGCAAAGCTGGCACACCAGCTTGCGCCGTATCTCGACGGCGAAGCGACGAGCAGCAACACCCAGGCCGGAGTTATGGGCGGGATTGTCGGTTCGCTGCTGGATGGGCTGAAATAAGGCAGGGTATAGGGTTTAGGGTGTAGGGTTTAGTGGAGGCGAGGCCGGTTGGCCTCGCCTTTTGTTCTTCTATGGGCTTTAGGTAGGTCGACTCAGCATCTCCGATCGCCGCGGGAATAGCTAAGCATGTGCCCGTGTCACTCGGCCTTCTGCACCCACTGGCTCCGCCACGCTGGAGCTTCAAACGGCTCCGCGAAATATTGCGTCTCGTGCACCACCTTGCCATCGCGAAACTCCATGATGCTCACCGTGTATGCCGGATGTCCCTGGTAAAGGATGGTGTACTCCGTGATCCAAAGATCACCGCGTCCCAGCATGCGTTTCACCTGAAAGCCCGACAGCTTTCCCGGATGATGACTTCGCAGGGCCTGTAAGTGGCTTCGTCCGAAAATGCGCTCGCCTGACTGGGGATAGTCGCAGATGACATCGTCATCGTAGATGTCGTGCTCGGCTATCGCATCCCCGGCCGCCGACGCTCGCCAGTGTGCCTCCAGGGCATCTCGTATCCGCTTCTCCTGCGTGGACTGCTGGGAAGAATGCTCGTCCATCATGATGCGCTGCCTCGCGGAATGAAGCCTGGAACACCGGTCTGCACCACGCTGTTGAGCCTCTGCCTGATCTGAATACGGTCGATCTCGTCAAATGCATCGGCAGGAAGCGGCGATATGTCGAAGTTTTCGCGTGCGCGAGCCGCCGATTTCGGTGTGGTGAGAAAAGCGGTGCCCCGCTGCACCGCCCACGCCAGCAATACCTGGGCCGGCGTCTTTCCAACGCGCGCGGCCACTGCTGTCACCACCGGATCTTCCAGCGGCCCCGGCCTGGCTCCATGACCCAATGGCGCAAACGCCAGAAGGACAATCCCTTTCTCCCTGCAAAAACTCAGGAGCTCCGTCTCGGGCAGATACGGATGCGATTCCACCTGCACGACTGCCGGCTTGATGCGTGCCGCTTCGTATACCGGCAGCAATCCCTCCAGCGTAATATCCGAGAGCCCGATGGCGCGGCACTTGCCGTGGTCCACCAGGCTTTCCATCGCCTGCCACGTCTCCAGCAGCGTCACTCCGCTGTCATAGAGGACATTGCCGCTTTCGTCTCGCGGGTCCTGCTCCTCTCCCGGCTGGAAGGCAAAGGGCGTGTGGATGAGGTAGAGGTCAAGCTCATCGAGCTTCAACCTCTTGAGGCTGGCCTCAAATGCGGGCTCGACACGCTCAGGCCGGTGATTCGAGTTCCACAACTTCGTAGTGACAAAGATGTCTTCGCGTGTGAGCCCATTGGCGGTAAGCCCCGTCTGCAAAGCCTCGCCGACCTCAGCCTCATTCCGGTACCGCTCGGCGCAATCGAAGTGGCGAAAGCCGGCGTCCAGCGCATATCCGGTTGCGGCAGTGGTGACGGCCGCGTCGGGAATCAGGGTGCCAAAGCCGGCTGCGGGCATGGCACCGGCTCCATGGTTGAGCGGCATCTTCTTTGTCTGAAACGCGGAAGGAGCAGTCATCAGGCTACCTCGGCAGCGCTTTTATTTCCCGAGCAGGTCCGGTCTGAGAGTCTACGCTCCTTATGTGAAAAAGAGATGGGAACCGTGCAGGATCAACCCACCAGGCTCTGCCACAACAGAAATCCGTTCAACGCGACGATGATGCTCACCGTCACCCAGCCGAGCATGTGCGTGGGGCGGCGGTTGGTGAACGGTCCCATGAGGGCCTTGTTGCCGGTGAGCAGCAGCAGCGGGATCAGCGCGAAGGGCAGCGCGAAGCTCAGCACCACCTGCGAGAGGATCAGGATCTTCAGCGGATCGAGGCCGCTGGCGATGACCGCGATCGCCGGAATGAGCGTGAGCAGGCGGCGCAGGAAGATGCTGAATTTGATATCGAGAAAGCCCTCGATGATGATCTGGCCGGCCATCGTTCCTACCGTCGACGAAGACAGGCCCGAGCAGAGCAACGCGATGGCGAAGGCCATGGCCGAGGCCGGCCCCAGCAGCGGCCCGAGGGTACGGTGCGCATCTTCAATGGGATTGGCCAGCACGTGGCCGCCGAAGGCAGCAGCTGCGACGACGATCATCGCCGAATTCACCAGCCAGGCGGCGTTCATCGCGGCGAAGACGTCGATCGTCTCAAAGCGCAGGTGGCGCAGGCGCAGGACGAGCCGCTGACGCGGGGTACCGATGTTCTCCTCGCGGCGGCGCGGCTGCACGAGCGAAGAGTGCAGGTAGACGACATGCGGCATCACCGTAGCGCCGAGCATGGCCACCGCAATGTACACACTGCTGCCGTCGATGGTGGGCACGAGGGTGTGATACGTGACCTGGCTCCAGCTCGGACGAATCATCAGCATCTCGATGGCATAGCAGACACCGATGACGCAGACGAAGCCCATGATGGCGCGCTCCAGGGTGCGGTATCCCCAGAGTTCGAGCGCGAGGATAGCAAAGACGCAGAGGGCAGCGAGCAGCGCCGCGACGAGCAGGATCTCCGTCCTGCTCCAGCCATAGAGCAGGAAGCGCGGACCGAAAAGCAGATAGAAGCCGAGTGCCGCACCGAGGAATTCAGCCATATCCGTGGCCAGCGCGGCAATTTCGGCAGCCAGCCAGAGGATAAGAACAACAGGCTTGCGGAAATGGTCGCGGCAGTTCTCAGGCAGCGACTTGCCGGTGGCGATGCCGAGCTTGGCGGCCAGGTACTGGATGAGGATCGCCATGGCGTTCGACCAGAGCAGCACCCATAGGAGCTTGTAACCGAAGCGCGCGCCGCCGTCGAAGTTGGCGGCGAAGTTGCCCGGATCGATGTAGGCGATGCTGGCGACGAAGGCCGGCCCGAAGTAAGACCAGAGCTGCTTGCTCTTCAGCCTGGGCAGGAGCTCCGGTTCTGTGGTGGAGGAAGCCATGGGTGGTCCCAGTGTAGAAAAGCTTCGGCGAGATGTAAACCATGGTTAACGAAATATTTTTAATTAAGATTGACTACCCAGTCAGGGACTGGCCGTCCAGGCCTTTTGCCTTCGGCCCCCCCCCGCTCCCGCCGGTCGCGGCACCGGCTTGGCCCGGGAGACTTGCTGCGATAGCCTGAACTTTGTTGTCTACAGGCGACAGGCAGAGACAGCGGCAGCAAAGATTGCGGAGCACGGAGAAGCTGGCTGAGATGAAGGTTCTGGTAATAGGCGCGGGTGGCCGCGAGCATGCGCTGGTGTGGGCGCTCAAGAAGTCGCCGCGGGTGACGGAGATTGTCTGCGCGCCGGGGAACGGCGGCATAGCGGCGCTGGCGCGGTGCGTGCCGGTCCATCAGAAGGACATCAACGACCTGATGCGGGTGGTCTCGGAAGTAGCGCCCGACCTGACCATCGTGGGGCCGGAGTTGCCGCTTTCCGTCGGGCTGGTGGACGAGATGCAGCGGCGCGGGCTGAAGGTCTTCGGGCCGACGCAGGCCGCGGCCATGCTCGAGACGAGCAAAAGCTTCGCCAAGCGCTTCATGCAGCGGCACAACATCCCCACGGCGAACTACGCGGTGTGCACCACGAAGGAAGAAGCCCTGGAGTCGCTGCCGCTCTTCCATCTGCCGGTGGTGGTCAAGGCCGACGGCCTGGCTTCGGGCAAGGGCGTGCTGATCTGCGAGACGAAGGCCGAGGCCGAACAGGCAATCGCGGGGCTCTTCAGCGGCAAGCTGCTGGGCTCGGTCGAGACGCAGGTGGTGATCGAGGAATTCCTCACCGGCGAAGAGCTGAGCTTTCTGCTGCTGAGCGACGGCAAGCATGTGGCGGCGCTGGTTCCGGCGCAGGACCACAAGCGAATCGGCGAGGGCGACACCGGCCTGAACACGGGCGGCATGGGAGTCTACTCGACGGACGCGATGATCGAACCGGAGATGCGGGAGTGGATCGTAAACCACATCGCGCAGCCGACAGTGAACGGGATGGCAGCGGAAGATACGCCGTTCGTGGGTGTCCTCTATGTCGGGCTCATGATGACGGCGCGCGGACCGATGGTGCTTGAGTACAACACGCGTTTCGGCGACCCGGAGACGCAGGCGATTTTAGTGCGGCTGGATTCCGACTTGCTCGAAGCGATAGAAGCATGCGTCGAAGGCCGGCTGAGCGAGACGGAGTTTCGCTGGAAGCCGGGCGCCTCGGCCTGCGTGATCGCAGCATCGGGCGGTTATCCGGGCAGCTTCCTGACCGGGCTGCCGATCTCTGGACTGGCCGAAGCCGAGCAGGTGCCGGGTGTGACCGTCTTCCACGCGGGCACGTCGCTGGTGGATGGGCAGATCGTGACCAACGGCGGCCGCGTACTGGCGGTGACCGCCGCAGGCGCGACGCTCGAGGCCGCGCTCAAGACGGCATACGAAGGCATTGCAAACATTTCGTTCGAGGGGATGTACTACCGGCGGGATATCGGGCACCGGGCCTTGAAGAAGTAGCTGGGGCTCGCTCTCAGGTCGTATCCACCTATTGCTCAAGCAGAGACCTGTCATTTCGACCGGCGCAGGACCGATTTCTGGTCCTGCGCCTTGGAGAAACCTGCGATTTTCTGTTTCGCGCCTCCGCTCTCGCTGGTCGCGGCGCTGGCGTGGCGTGGGGTAAAACAAAACCGCAGGTTCCTCCACTTCGCTTCCCCACCCCAGCGCGCCAACATCGGGCGCGCCGGGGCCCCTGGTTCGCTCCGGTCGGAATGACAAAGTAAGAAGGAGGCTTCGGTCGAGATGACAGGGAAACGGGTATGCCTGGTATTTACGGCACGCATGCGTGTCAATACGACCGAACTAAGAACCGAGGCCCCTCTTGCGAGGGGCCTTTTTCGTATCAGCGCGAAGGGTTGTGCTCAGTGATAGTTCTGCGCGTAGACATCGTGCGGCAGCCCCTCGCGGTGCGCCTGCCCGGCGAGAGCGATGGCCTGATCGCGGGTCATCACGCCGCCGAGGGTCACCAGGAAGGGCGCCTGCCCGGTGCGCGTGAAGACCGAAGGCTGGAGATCGGCATGCGCCTCGGCAATCGTTCTGGCCTTATGCTGCGCCTGATCCGCATGGTTGTAGGTGTAGGCGATGACCCGCCATCCGGGACGGGTATCGGCCGCGACCGTCTGCTCGGGACCAGATGCGGCTACAGGCGAGGCCGAGGAAGCCGAAGCCATCGGATGCGCGGCGCTGGGACGCTGCGGAAGCGGAGCAGCCGGAGTCGAAACCGGAGCCGCTGCGGGCTCCACGGCGACCGTGGGGGCTGCTGTCGATGCGGCCGGAGCGGAGGAATGGTGCAGGATATGCCATCCCAGCCACAGACAGAGGAGCACCGCGATCACGCCGCCGGCCATCAGCGCCACGCGAGCAGCCGAGCGGGATTCCGGATTCGCCTCCCATACCGGGCCAGAGGCAGAGCCCGAAGCAGAGCCGGACACCGGTACCACAGCCGGACTTGATGCCGCTTTTGGAACAGGGCTGGAAGTGGGCGTGGGCGATGCTGGCGACGGTGCAGGCTTCGAGGCGGCCGGAACTGTCGCGGAGACCGGAGGAGCCGTGGGTGCTACTGGCGCTGGCGCAGTGGCCGGCGGCTTGAGCGCAGCGAGAATCTCGGCCGCGCCCCAGCCACCGCGGAGACCTCCGGTGATGATGCGGTCGAAGGGCGCGGGCAGCGGCCCCGCGGCTTCGATCGTGCGCTGCCCGGTGAGAGCCTGGAGCAGGACGGTGCACAGATTTTCGAGATCGCGGCGCTTCAGCGCCTGGCCTTCGGCGCCTTCAGGCGCCTCGCGGATGCAGTCGCTGCGCAGCTTGACGGTCTCGCCTACGGCGAGGATGCTGGCCGGCGACACGTGCTCATGCACGAAGCCGTGTGTGTGCAGCGCCTCGAGGGCGGAGGCGACGCTTTCGGCAAGCTGACGGCTTTCTGCCTGTGAAAGCCTTTGGTTGACGAGGACCTCGCCGAGATCGGCGTCCGATGGCTCCATGACCGCGTAGACCAGGGCGGTTTCGTCGAGAGTGACCTTGCCGAAGTCGTCGATACGGAGCAGATAGGGATGATGAAGGGCAGCGACACCGCGCCATCGGGCGAGGATCTCATCATCATCGAAATGAGATTCGACGAGGCGGAGGATACGGGGCGCACCCTGCCCATCCGAGGTGGCAAAGAGCGCGCTGCGGCCTTCCGGCTGCAGAAGACGCTTCAGCGGGAAAGCGCCGTCAATCGTTGTTCCTTCATATTCTGTCCACAGTTCCATACGCAGATTCACATCCTGGGGGTAAATAGGCCAAGGAAGAGAGCCGCGTGGGGCAAGTGGAACAAGTCGAACAGCCGTGCGCGGCAGCGAGGCCAGAACCGGCGACTCAGCCGAAAGCTCTGCAGCCGGACCCTTTCGATTCTACAGAGCACAGATGAGGCAAAACGCGGGAAGCGTCGCCTGGAGGCTCTTTGGGAACCATCGGCTGCACGGGGTGTCGGTTTGAGACCTCCCGCCCGGTTGAACTTTATTATAGAAAGCGATGGCACACTTTCTTCCAGTCGATGAGCAGATGGACCTGCTTCAAAAAGGAGCAGCGGAGATCATCCGCATCTCCGACCTGCGCGAGCGCCTCGAGCAATCGCGGAAAACCGGCAAGCCGCTGCGCGTGAAAGCCGGCTTCGATCCGACCGCGCCGGACCTGCACCTGGGCCACACGGTGCTGATGCGCAAGCTGAAGCATTTCCAGGACCTGGGGCACACGGTGATCTTCCTGATCGGCGACTATACCTCTCTGATCGGCGACCCGACGGGCCGCTCGGCCACACGCAAGCCGCTGACGCGCGAGCAGATCGACGAGAACGCGAAGAGCTATACGGAGCAGGTCTTCAAGATCCTCGACCGCGAGAAGACCGAGGTGCGCTTCAACTCCGAATGGCTGGGCAAGCTCAGCTTCGAGGACTTCATTCGCCTCGCCGCCAAGTTCACCGTCTCGCAAATGCTCGAGCGCGCCGAGTTCCACGCGCGTTTCCAGAGCGAGCAGCCGATCTCGCTGCACGAGTTTCTCTATCCGCTGGCGCAGGGCTACGACTCGGTGGCGCTCGAGTCCGACGTGGAGCTGGGCGGCACGGACCAGAAGTTCAACCTGCTGGCCGGGCGCGAGCTGCAGCGCGACTTCGGGCAGCAGCCGCAGATCGTCTTCATGACGCCGATCATCGAAGGTCTCGACGGCGTGCAGAAGATGTCGAAGTCGCTCGGCAACGCCATCGGCATCCACGAGCCGGCGCAGGAGATGTACGGCAAGCTGATGTCGATCAATGACGAGCTGATGTGGCGCTACTGGACGCTGCTCACCGATCTTCGCCAGTCGGAGATTGACGCCATGCAGGCCGAGGTCGCCGCAGGCACGCTGCATCCCATGGAGGCGAAGAAGCGCCTCGCCCGCACCATCGTCGCCGGCTTCCATTCGGAAGAAGCGGCGCGCGCCGCGGACGAGAACTGGGCACGGCAGTTCCAGCAGAAGAGCGATGACGTGGAAGGGCTCGAAGAGGTCACGCTCACGACCGCCGACCTGAACCCCGACGCAGAGGGACGCATCCGCGTAACAAAACTGCTCACTGCGACCGGGCTCGCAGCTTCTTCCTCGGAGGCCGACCGCAAGGTGAAGGAAGGCGCGGTTCGCATCGATGGCGAGGTCTGCAAGCAGTCGCACCTGGCGCTCAACGGCCATGCCCGCGTTACGCTGCGCGTAGGCAAGCGGGCCAAGGTCGCGGTGATCGGGTAGGGCTCAGGGCTCAGGGCTCAGGGCTCAGGGCTCAGGGCTCAGGGCTCAGGGCTCAGATGAGAGCGTACGAGCTGACGGTAGCCCATTCAAGCCTGGATGAGGAACAAGACTCTACACGGATCTCAGAGCCGGGGTTCGTACCTTCCCACCCAAGCGAAGCTTGGGTGGGGCACCCGGCGCTCATGCCCTGCCCTCCAGGAGAACAAATTTACCATCCAATACTTCCAGTAGCCGTTTCAAAGAAGGTAGTTTCCGGGATAGTGAATCTGCGCCGCGACCAAAGGGAGCGCCACGCGAAGCGATTCGCCCTGCGCGGAGCAGCTGTCGCCTTTTCGGGCACATCTAGCAAGAAATTGCCGTAAATGTCACCGATTTTTGACAGTGCCGCAGGAGAACTGAGGCGTAATAGCAGCATGCGGAACGCCTGGCTCTACCCACTCACGCACTGGAACTGGAAGGCGGCGCTGATCACGGCCATCTGCCGGGCCGGTGCCTGCATGGCGGCGCTCTACCACAGCCCGCTGCACGCCCGCGAGCACTTCGGCGCGGTCGAGGCCTGCTACGTACTGCTGACGGCCGGCATCTTCTCGGCCTGGCAACAGCAGGCGCTGGATGTGAAGCCGAAGCGGCTGGCATGGACCATCACCGTGCTGGCGATTCCGCTGGGCTCGCTGGCGGCCGACTCGGCGCTGCACCTGTGGCTGGACCATGGCAACATGCGCGCGCTGGGCATTGGCGCGGTGATCGTCACTGTCTTCTCGGCGATGTTCCACTGGCACGTGATGCAGAACGGCGCGCTGCTGGTGGGCGAGAACAGCCGCTCCTTCATGGACGACATGAGGGCGATGCCGCGGCTCGCAGCCTCCTTCGTGACGCAGCCTTTCGCGGCGATCAGCTCCTGGCGGTCGGAACCCGAGGTCGAAGAGGCGTAAACACGTTTCAGCGCAAGGCGAAGAGCGCGGCCATGGCCGCGCTCTTCGCGTTTCAGGCCGCTTGCCGTCAGAAACGGAAGGAGGTCTCGAGGTTGATGGTGCGGTTGGCGGTTGTCGAGCCGAAGACCCCGGCCAGCGCTGTCGATTCTCCGAAAAGCGGCGAGCCGAGCACACCGACAGGCGATGCAAGATTCACCACATTGAAGAGGTTTTCGGCGTCAACCGTGAAGCTCAGAGTGTACTTCCGCACGATCGGCTTCTTCACAGGCTTCGCGGGCGCCTTGGCATCCTTCGAGTCCTTGGAGTCTTTGGCCGGAGCAGGCGCCGGCGGTGGTGGCGGGTTTTCGTCCGGAACGACCGGCCCGAAATTGAAGCTGCGCCCAACGCCGAGGTTGGCCTGGAACATGTTCGGACCCTTGCCGTAGTTGATGGGGATGATCTTCTGCCCGGCAATGGGGTCGGCGTCGAAGACGCCCCACTTGGTGTGATACACGCTCGAGCGCGTCAGATCGGTGGCGAAGGCCGGGCGGTCATTGAACTGGGTGTCCCCGTTCAGGTCTTCTCCCACCGTGATGTTAAAGGGCTTGCTCGAGTTATAGACCATGAAGGCGTGCAGGCTGACATGACCCGGAAGGTCGGCATACCCGAATAAGAAAGCCCGGTTCCGCATGTCGTTCGCACTGCGGCCATAGTCTACGTGCAGATCGTACTGGTTGGAAGGGAAGCTGGTGATGCCCGAGGTGTTCGCCTCGGCCTTGCTGAGCACATAGGCCGCGAACAGGCCCATCGATTTGGTATGCAGGCTGGCGCGGAAAAACCCTACATCGATGGACGAGGCTCCCCGCGATTCAAACTGGTAGATGTTCTCGTCTGTGCCGAGCGGGCGTACACCGCTGGTTGGGTCATTGACGTTATAGGTGCCCGGCAGCGGCGCGTTGATGTTGCGGGTGAGGAAGAGGTGCACACCCTTGAACGTGAGGTAGTTGGCCGAAAACGAGAGGTACTTGCCGGCAGGAATATCCGCAGTGAACGCGGCCGTGGAGACATAGGGCGCGCGGAGGTAAGGATCGATGCTGTAAATCGTCGGCGCGCTCGTCGCTCCGCTGGTACAGATCGCGGGATTGGTGCCACAGGTATCGGGGTAAAAATCCGGATTGGTCACCGAATAGCCCACCTGCTCGACGCCGTTCTGGCGCTTGGCGGTGAGCACGTTCGTCGAAGCAAAGCGCGTGTAGAAGAGGCCGTAGCCAGCGCGGAGAACCGCGCGCGGAGGCTTGTTCTTGGGGCCGGGGATAGAATATGCGACGCCGAAACGCGGCGCGAAGTCGTCGTGATCGGACATCTGCGTCTGCGACTCGAAGCGCAGACCATAGCTCACAGTAAGGTCCTTGCGCGCCTTCCAGTTGTCCTCAGCATAGATGCCGGCATCGAAGACCGAGACCACGATGCCGGGCGTGCCCACGGTCTGCGAGAAGAGGCTGGCGCCGCCGCCTTCGGCGCGGATCTGCGCTCCGGTGAGACCGGCCTTCAATCCCTGCTCAGTGATCTGGTAGGCGCCAATGGAGGCGAAGGTATAGTTGCCGTTGAAATTCGCCGTTGAGACATTGGCATCGCGCACGTCGCGCAGGCGCGCGCCGATGTTGAACTCATGCGTGCCATGCTCGATCTGCAGGTGGTCCTGGAACTCGTAGTGATCCTGGTTGTCGCGGTTGATGCCGGTGTTATTGCCGCCGCCGGTGAAGCCGCCCTGCACGGTGACGGTGGCAGAGGTTTCTGCGGGCGTCTGATTATTGCGGTCGCGGATGTACTGGAACTTCGTCTCGTTGACGACATGCGGACTGTACATCTGCGTGTCGGAGAACTGGATGCTCTGTTCGGTGTTGTCGCTGTTGTAGGCCTGCGAGGCCAGCTCAAACTGGCCGACACCGGCGTTCGACTGCGTGGTGCGCTGCAAGGAATAGCGCAGGGTGAGTGTCTGCACCTGGCCGATCTGGAGATCGTAGCGCGGGGTGAAATTGGTGGTAGTGGTCGGCGAGGTGATCGCCTGCGTGAAGCTGGTCTGGTTCAGATTCGAGTCAAGAACGACGGCGTTCACCACCGAGTCATTGATCGTGTGCTGATTGAAAATATCGGCGAAGTAGGAACTCTTCTTATTGATCGGCCCGTTTACGTCACCATCGAGCATGTAGGAGTAGTAGGGCGGCTGGTCTGCGACGAAAGGGTTGTGGGTGTTGAAGGACGAGTCGTTGCCCTGCATCCAGTAGTCGCCGTGCAGCTTGTTGGTGCCGGGCTTGGTGAAGATCTCGATGCGGCCGAAGCCCAGCGCATCGTACTCCGCGGAAAAGGGATTCTGGTTGATGCGGATCTCACGGATCGAAGACTTGGGCGGCAGCTTGCCGCCGGAGAAGCCGTCGACGAAGAACTGCGCACTGCCACCATCGGGACTTGGCCCGGCGAGCGCCTCGAGCTGATCCTGGAGCTCAGTCGGATCGCTCGAAAGCGAATTGATGGCCGCGCCCTTGATGACGATCGCGCCGCCGTTCTTGTCCGGGCTGGTGTCGATCTCGCTATCGGTAACGACGGTCTGCTGCTGCTGGATCTCGATGGGCAGCGAGAGGGACTTGCGCTGCGTCTCGCCGGGCGAAACACAGACCCCGTCGACGTGCGTCTCCTGGAAACCAGTGGCAATGGCGTCGACGGTATAACAGCCGGGCACGAGGCCGGTGATCGTGTAATGCCCCTGGCTGTCGGTCTCAGCGGTGGAGATCACATTGCCCGACTTTTCGGCATTCACGGTGGCGCCGGGGATGAGAGCGCCGGTGGGATCGACGATGGTGCCGGCGATGGCGCCGGGGCTATCCGGGCTGGCCACCTGAGCCCACACGGGGCGTCCGGAAATGAACAACGCAAGCGCTACCAACAGAGAGGCGCAACAGGACAGAACAGAGCGGGAACGGCGCATAGCGGTGCGTCAGGCTCCTTCGACAGAGTCTCGGGCAGAGTGAAATTTATTTACTGCAGAAACACGAGTGAGATACGCGCCAGGAGGCGGCGAAGTTCGCCGCGAGAAGCAGCAGTCCATCAGAGCAACGCCTCACACCGCCGGGGCAGAGCCGGGTGAGCAGGAACGCGCTGCCTATGAGACGGAGCTGAGCAGAAAAGCGCTCCATAATTTTTGCAACGCTTCCATGATTTTCCTGCAAAGCCCGGAGCATGTCACCACACCGGCCTCGAAGCAGGCCGCGACGAACTCTCCAGCGCGGCGTGTATGCTGGGAAACGCAGGAAAGACGCGGGCTGCGCGCACATGGAGCGAAAGACGGTCCGCGACAGGAGATGATCGATGCTCTTTGACGCGACGCGGCGCGAGCTGCTGCGTTTCTCCGGCATGGGCCTGGCAGCGACAGCCGCACCGGCCCTGGCCATGGCCTCGGGTAGAACCCACACCGGCAGCACCACCCCGGCGATGGCAGGGTCTCCTGCCCGCTTCGACGTCCGCCAGTTCGGCGCAACCGGCGACGGCAAGACTGTCGACAGCCCGGCTATCAACAAAGCCATCGAAGCCGCAGCCGCGGCAGGCGGCGGCACCGTAACCTTCCCCGCCGGAAGCTACCTCTGCTTCTCGGTCCGCCTGAAGAGCCACGTGCATCTCGAGCTCATGGCGGGCACGGCCATCATCGCCGCCGACTCGCCCAAGCCCGGCGATGCCACCGGCTACAACGGCGGCACCTATGATGCCGCGGAGCCGAACCTGCCCTGGGAGCCGTATCAGGATTACGGTCACAATCACTGGCACAATTCCTTGCTCTGGGGTGAGGATCTCGACAACGTCGCCATCACCGGGCCGGGACTGATCTGGGGACGCGGGCTCTCGAACGGACGCGACCATGTGATGCTGGGCTATCCCTTCCGGGCCGAGCAGGCCGGCGTAGGCAACAAGGCCATCGCGCTGAAGAACTGCCGCAATGTGCTCTTCCGCGACTTCGCGATCCTCAAGGGCGGACACTTCGGGCTGCTGCTCACCGGTGTCGATAACCTGACGATCGACGGACTGGTGATCGACACCGACCGCGACGGCATGGATATCGATTGCTGCCGCAACGTGCGCGTCGCCAACTGCACCGTGAATTCGCCGTGGGACGACGGCATCTGTCCGAAGTCGAGCTATGCGCTGGGCTATGCGCGCTCGACCGACAATGTGACGATCACCAACTGCTATGTGACCGGCACCTATCAGCTGGGCACGGTGCTCGACGGCACATTCAAAAAGTTCACCGGGCAGGAATCGGCGGAGATGCGGCCCTTCTACACCGGCCGGATCAAGTGCGGCACCGAATCGAACGGCGGATTCCGCAACATCACGATCTCGAATTGCGTCTTCGAGGGCTGCCATGGCCTCGCGCTCGAGAGCGAGGATGGCGCGCTGCTTGAAGACATTGCCGTCTCGAACCTCACCATGCGCGACCTGATCAGCGGACCGCTGTTTCTTCGCCTGGGCGCGCGCCTGCGCGGACCGCAGGCGACCACCAAGGTGGGCACGCTGCGCCGCGTGACAATCAGCAACATCGCCAGCTACAACTCGGCTTCAAAGCTGTGCGCCATTGCCTCGGGGGTGCCGCAGGCCGCCATCGAGGACCTGCGCATCGCCAACATCTTCATGGAGCATCAGGGCGGCGCGCCGCAGTCCTATGCCGGCATCACGCCTCCCGAAAACGAGGCCAAGTATCCCGATCCGGCCATGTTCGGGCCGATGCCGTCGCAGGGCTTCTTCTTCCGGCACGTGAAGCGGCTAGAGGTCAGCCACACCGAAGTCGCTGCGGCCACGCCCGATCCCCGGCCTGCGTTCTACCTCGAAGACGTGGAGCGCGCCGACTTCATCGCAGTCACAGCACCTGCCGGACAGCCGGCCTTCCGCCTGAAGGATGTACGCGACCTGCGGGTGCGCATCAGCCGGGCTGCGGCGGACGCGACGCTCGACAAGGCGACCGACCAGACGCTGTAAGGCTGCGGCTCGTCGCAGGAAGAGTGGCTTTCCGCAGGATGCGGGATAGAGCCTGTTATGAACTTTCCCGCGGCGGTCGCTGGGAGCCAATTTTTACGAGATCGAGGAGCGAGTTGCGACGGATATCGGGCTATATCCGAGCAGCGAGCGACGAAAGAGGTCGGGAAAATTGGCCCCAGCCCTTCGGGTTGCGGGGAAAATCGGCCCATACTTCGTTGTCGTCCTCACCTAGGAATAGCCTAAGCTTTCGTCCTCCGCCTCGTCTCGGCCGATTTTCCCGCGCAACGCCGCTCGCGCGAAAGTTCATAACAGGCTCTAGGCTGATAAGGTACAGCGCCCGCATCCTGCGCGCGTTCAGGAGAAAGCCATGAAATGGATCCTGCGCCTCGGCGCGCTTGCATTGTTTGCGCTGCTGGTACTGCAGCTGGCACGGCCGAAGATTGGCTTCCGCTCCACGACGGCTCCGCCTGCCTATCCAGCGCAGGTGCAGGCCATTCTCGAAAAAGACTGCTACAGCTGCCACTCGGATGAGAATCACCTGCGCTGGTTCGACCAACCCGTGCCCGCGTACTGGCTGGTGCGTTACGACATCCTGGCGGCGCGGCAGCACCTGAACTTCTCGATGCTGGGCGAAAAGCCTGTGGCAGCGCAGCGGGCCACGCTCTATGAAGCGGTAAACATGATCCAGCTGGGTGCGATGCCGCCGGGACGCTTTCTCCTGGCCCATCCCGAGGCACGCGTCAGCGCAGCGGATCTCGCCACCATGAAAGACTGGCTGCAGCCGTGGGCGACACACGCCGATGCAGGGGGACAGGAACCCGGGCCGGGCCTCGTTGCCGGCGAGGCCGCTCCCGTGGGCTCGGATGCCGTCAAGCCGGAGCCGAACGGGCTGCGGTTTTATCCGGACTACACCGGCTGGCGGCTGATCAGCGCGACCGATCGCGGCGACAACGGCACGCTGCGGCTGATCCTGGGCAACAATGTGGCCATGCGCGCAGCGGCAGCGGGTGAGACTTCGCCCTGGCCCGATGGCACGCGCTTCGCGAAGATTGCCTGGCAGCAGTCGTCGGGCGCCGATGGCCTGCTGGCGGCAGGGAAGTTCGTGCAGGTGGAGTTCATGGAGAAGCATGCCGGGCGCTTCCGGGATACGGACGGCTGGGGCTGGAGCCGCTGGCGCGGCGCAAACCTCACTCCCTACGGCAAGGATGCCGCGTTCGTCGGCGAATGCACCAGCTGCCATGCGCCGGTCAAAGGCAACGACTCTGTCTATACGTTGCCGATCTCGAACGCTGCGACGAGTCGCGAAGAGGTGCTGAATACGCGGGCCGCGGCGCTGCCTGCATCGTTGCCCTATCAACCTTTGCAGTGGAACCCGGTGAGCGTCTTCGCCAACCGGCGGCAAAACACGATCTCCATCCTGTTCGCCAACGATGCCGCCATGGCGGCGCACAAGGCTGGCGGCGCTGCAACCGGCGATGCAGTGCTGGCGCTTGTCACCTGGAAAGAGCGCGACGATCCGCACTGGTTCGGAGCGCGCATTCCGGATGCTCCGGCGCAGGTGGAGTTCGTGGCTTCGGGGAAGTATCGCCTCTTTTCGGGCGATGGCCTGCGCGAGGCGACGCCTTCGGTGAGCGATGCCGAGGCGCGCACAGCGTTCGTGAAGGGGATTCCGTTTCTGCTGCCGTAGGACTGGCCAGCGCTAACCGCGACCCATTGCCTTTGGCACCCGCTCCCGCTGGTCGCGGCGCTAACCGCGCGGCGTTTTGCTTCGCGTGGCGCTCCCGTTGGTCGCGATCCATTGCTCTGCGAACCCACATCTCGGAACACACCGAGATGTGGGGCACCCGAGACAGTGGGTGTATCAGGGCACGACTTCAGTCGTGCCGCAGGGTGCCTGAATGCAGGGGCTTCAGCCCCTGCACGAGCCAGATCTCAGGGGCTAAAGCCCCATTTCCAAGATCTTTTTTATGGCACGGCTGAAGCCGTGCCCTGATACAAGCTCCCTGCAGTCCTGTTCGCGGTGAAAACAACCGCAGGTCCCTCCACTTCGCTTCCCCACCCCAATGCGCCAACATCGGGCGCACCGGGGACCCCGGTTCGCTTCGGTCGGGATGACACCTCTCACGAAAGCGTGCGTCTCTACTTCGCCTGCAGATAGTTGCCGTAACCCACGATCAGCGTGGAGCCGATGAGCGCGCAGAGGCCGATGCCGACCAATACGCGCGTGCGTAACGAGGTGCCTCGCCATTCGCGGAAGGCCAGTCCCCAGAGCGTGGCAAAGATGATGATCGAGGCCATGTGCAGGGTCCATGAAGAGAAGTCGTAGCGGCCCATCTTCGTCTGCCCGAGTGAGTAGAAGAAGAACTGGAAGTACCAGATGACGCCCGCCATGGCGGCGAAGACGTAGTTCTGCACCAGGATGCCGGGAGCAATGCGCTGGATGAGCTCGCGCGGATCGACGTCCATCATGGTGGAGCCGGTGGCGTGACCGGCGCGCATGGGGTTGTTGCCGGGCTCGCCGGCAAACTGCCGCAGCGAGCGGTTCTTCACGATGAGAATCACCGACCAGACGAGATTGGTGAGGAATCCGCCCCAGAGCACCACGATGAGCACCGGCAGGTTATGCCAGATCTGGAGCCGGCCAGCAGACTGGAGCTCGCGAGCCGCTACCTGACCGATCGGCGCGCCGGCGGTAAGACCGAAGTTGAAACAGGAACTCATGATGCCGGCGAAGATGGCGACCGAGACTCCACGAACCAGTGAGTACTCGCTCTCACCGGCCTCCAGCTTGTCTTCCGCGGTGACTTCGCGCTCCTTGGACCAGCCGGCGAAGCCGTTGATGACCACAGCAGCGAGGCAGACCCCGATGCCCAGCAGGATCACGCGGCCGGAGAGTGTGCCGGCAATCGAGCCCATGGTTCCGGTGTAGATCGGCGGGATGAGGGTGCCGAAGGCGGTGCAGAGGCCGAGCGAGATGGCGTACCCCAGGCCGATCCCCAGGTAGCGGACCGAGAGCCCGAAGGTGAGGCCACCGATACCCCACAGAACGCCGAAGAGGATCGCGTAGCCGATGGCTCCGCGCGGCGAGTTGCGCAGGATGGTGAAGATATGGGGGACGAAGAGCGAGGCCACGAGCAGGGGCGCGATGAGCCATGCGGCCACTCCCTGCACGATCCAGTAAATCTCCCACGACCAGCGCCGGATGCGGCGGAAGGGGATAAAGTTGGTGGCGGAGCAGAAGCCGCCGATCCAGTGAAACAGGATTCCGAGTACCGGATTGGCGCCCACGCGCATGGCCTCCTGGTGGCAGAACTCAATCGAGCATTGACAGCTTTGCGAATCTGAAACTATACCCTATTTGAAATAGAACTCGCTTGCCCCTTGCTGTCGCCGATCGCAGGCACGCGTGAGTTCATATGGGAAACTGTTTTGTGATAGATATGAAGCCTCCTTCTTTACCGGAAGACCGACCCTTCCTACTCACGATTATGGCCGGACAATCATGTAAGACACCTTGAAGGGACGACGAAGAGATGAGCATGGGGACCGAAGAGCAGAACCTACCAGCGAAAGACGCGCGGCACAGCAGAGTATTCGCGGCGCTCGACCGTTTCCGCATCGAGATTCCTTCGTGGGGATTTGCGAATACCGGCACGCGCTTTGGGAAATTCCTGCAGCCCGCGGCGGCGACCTCGCTCGAAGAGAAATTTGCCGATGCCGGCGAGGTGAACCGTCTGACCGGCTGCACGCCGACCGTAGCACTGCACGTGCTGTGGGATCTACCGCAGGGCGAGAGCGATGTGGCACGCGTACGTGCGCTCGAGGCCGAGCACGGCGTACGCGCCGGCTCGATCAATCCCAACCTCTTCCAGGAGCAGGAGTACAAATTCGGCTCGATTGCCAACCCGGCCCCCGCCGTCCGCAAAAAAGCCATTGGCCACCTGCTCGAGTCCGCTGCCATCGCCAAGGCACTCAAGGTGCGGGATGTCTCGCTCTGGGTGCCGGATGGCTCGAACTACCCTGGCACGCAGAGTGTGCGCCGGCGCATTGCATGGATGGAAGAAGCGCTGCTCGCCACCTGCGAGGCACTCGAAGAAACGCAACGGCTGCTGATCGAATACAAGCCGTTTGAGCCAGCCTTCTACCATACGGATATCGCCGACTGGGGCATGGCGCTGCACCTGGCACGCGTGTGCGGTCCCAAGGCCAAGGTGCTGGTCGACACCGGGCATCATGCGCAAGCAACGAACATCGAGCAGATCGTGGCGTGGCTGCTGCATACCGGCTCGCTGGGCGGCTTCCACTTCAACGACCGCAAGTATGCCGACGACGACCTCACGCTGGGCTCGATCGATCCGTACCAGCTCTTCCGCATCTTCCAGGAGATGATGAGCGCGGGCGAGAACGCCGATGCCGATGTGGCGTACATGATCGACCAGAGCCACAACATGAAGGGCAAGGTCGAGGCGATGGTGCAGAGCGTGGTCACCGCGCAGGAGCTTTATGCACGGGCCGCGCTGATCGATCAGAAAGAGCTTGCGAAGCTACAGGATGCCTGCCGGCTGGTTGAGGCCGAAGAGCTCTTCCGGGATGCCTTCTGGACCGATGTGCGTCCGCTAGTGCGCGCGTGGCGAACGGCGCGTGGGCTCGCGGAAGATCCGCTGTCGGCTCTACGGGGCGGCGGCTACGTCGAGCGCCGGGCGGAAGAGCGGCGGGAGCGGAATTCGGGTGGGTCGTCAGCCTACGCATAAGGGCGCACACATAGGGTTGAACCGTCCCGCCCAAGCGGAGCCTGGACGGGGCACCCCGATCCTCGCTGCGTGACGTATCCGGCGCATATCTGGGACTTCAGTCGTGCCGTCCAGCACAAAAGCACGAGAGCTTTAGCCCTGCATCATGAGCGCACAGGGGCTGAAGCCCCTTTTCTGCGACGTTCTTATGGCACGGCTGAAGCCGTGCCCTGATACAAACCCCTCCGTCCTGCTTGATACAAACCCCTCACGTCCTGCTCTTGATGACGAGAACCGCAGGTCCCTCCACTTCGCTCGCCTGCGGCTCACTTCGGTCGGGATGACAGTGCGCAAGGTATGGGACAAGGTTTTCGTGACGGAATCCATTAGGGAACTTCTATAATCCGAGGTACCGCAACCCAACTCTTCTGGGCGGTGAGGAAGCCTTGGCGCGAACCGATCGACGTCTTTACCTGATTCCGGTGCTTTCAAAGGCGCTGGACATTCTTGAGCTCCTGCAGAACAGCACCCACCCGCTGACCCTGGCCGAACTGCACGCGAAAACACGTTTTTCCAAGACCACGGTTTATCGCGTGATGAAGACCTTCGTCCATCGCGGCTACGTAGCCCAGCTTCCGGACGGAAGCTATCGTCACGTGGCGCGGCAGCGCAAGCTGTGCTTCGGCTTTGCCGGGCAGAGCGGCGAGATGCCGTTCTCAAACGAAGTAACGGCCAGCCTGAAGGAAGCCGCGACGCGTGCCGGCGTGGAGCTGCTGGTGCTCGACAACCGCTACGATCCGAAGACCGCGGTGGAGAATGCGGAGGAGCTGATCCGGCGCCGCGTGGATCTGGCGATCGAGTTGCAGGTGGATGAAGAGGTTGCACCGATTATCGGCTCGAAGATCGCGGGAGCGAATATTCCGCTGATCGCGGTCGATATTCCTCACCCGAACGCGGTGTACTTTGGCGTGGACAACTTCCGCGTGGGCTTCGAAGCCGGCGCATTACTGGCCAGGCATGCGCAGGAAGAGTGGAATGGCCGCGTGAGCTGGATTCTGGGCCTGGATCTGCCCGAAGCCGGCCAGCTGGTGCAGAGCCGCGTCTCCGGCGCCTTTGAAGCTGTGCGCAGCGCCCTGCCAAATACGCCCGCAGAGTCCTTTGTCCGCATGGACGGGCGCGGGCTCTTCGACCGCAGCCAGAAGCTGGTGGCAGAGTTCCTGAGCGCGCATCCGAAGGACAGGCACATTCTCATCGCGGCAGCCACGGATACCAGCGCGCTGGGCGCGGTGGCGGCGATCCGCGCAGCGAAGCGCGAGAAGCAGGTCGCGGTCGTCGGCCAGGACTGCATTGCCGAGGCCGTCGCCGAGATGAAGCGGCCGAATTCTTCGCTGATCGGCACCGTGTCCCACGAGGCGGCAAGCTACGGCCCGGCGCTGGTCGTGCTGGGCATGTCGATGCTGCGCGGCCTGACCGTGCCCCCGTACAACTATGTGACGCACAAGACGGTCACACGGGAGTCACTGGCCGAAAAGGCATAGAACTGGTAAAAAATCTGCGGGCGGCCATGCCGCATGCCTCGATAATTTCAAATGAGAAACTTTTGCCGTATTGTTATTTCACATGAGATGATGGCCCTGCCGAAGGGCGAGGAAGGATTGCGGTCATGAGCGGAGCTGTGAGCGAAAAAACCCTGCATTTTCTGGAAGACAAGTGGGACGACGCCGTTGCGTCCAAGCTGGATGAGCCGGAGCTGCTGCGCTACCGCTCGAACCTTCTCGGATCGGACCTGCGGATTACGAACTTCGGCGGCGGCAATACCAGCTCGAAGCTGGAGCAGGTGGACCCGGTGAGCGGCAAGCCGGTGCCAGTGCTATGGGTGAAGGGCTCGGGCGGCGATCTTGGATCGATCAAGCGCGCAGGCTTTGCCACGCTCTATCTCGAACGCCTGCTGCAGCTGGAAGCGCAGTACAAGGGCGTGGCGGAAGAAGACGCGATGGTTGCGCTCTATCCGCTGGTGACTTTCAACAACAATCCCACCGCTGCTTCCATCGATACGCCGCTGCATGGCTTTCTCCCTTTCCCGCATGTCGATCATCTTCATCCCGACTGGGGCATTGCGCTGGCGGCCTCGGCCAACGGCAAGCAGAAGATGGAGGAGTTCAACAAGGAATACGGTCACACGCTGGCATGGCTGCCCTGGCAGCGCCCCGGCTTCGAGCTGGGCATGATGCTGCGGCAGATTGTGGCGGAAACACCGGGCTGCGACGGCGTGGTGCTCGGCGGCCATGGCCTGTTTACCTGGGGCGAGACGCAGCGCGAGTGCTACCTGAACACCATCACCATCATCGACCAGTTCGGCCAGTTCATCGCGAAGCACGAGGCACGCGAAGGTCATGTGCGCTTCGGCGGCGCGAAGTTCAAGAGTCATGACGAGCGCAAGGCCATTGCGGCCAAGGTGATGCCGGTGCTGCGCGGCGCGGTCTCACGCAAGCAGCGCTGGATCGGCTCGTTTACTGACACCGAAGCGGTGCTCGACTTTGCGAACTCGGCCTATGCCGAGCAGCTCGCGCATCTGGGAACCAGCTGCCCGGATCACTTCATCCGCACCAAGATCCGTCCCATGTTCCTCAAGTGGGACCCGGCAGGCGATGCGGCGGAGATTCCCGCGATCATTGAGACGGCGCTCGAGACCTATCGTGCCGAGTACGCCGAGTACTACACGAAGCACGCTTTGCCTGATTCTCCGAAGCAGCGCGATGCCAGCCCTACCGTTGTGCTGCTGCCGGGCGTGGGCATGTTCACCTTCGGCAAGAACAAGACCGAGGCACGGCTTACCGGCGAGTTCTATATCAACGCCATCGGCGTGATGCGCGGCGCCGGCGCGCTGGGCGGAGGCGTCGACTGCAAGGAGATTCCGCAGGCCGGCCCCGCGGCCACGGCCGATCAGTTCACCGTCTTCGACAACTATGTGGCGCTGCCGCCGAGCGAGGCCTTCCGCATTGAATACTGGGCGCTCGAAGAGGCGAAGATCCGCCGCCAGCCGCCAGAGAAGCAGCTGAGCCGCAAGATCGCGCTGATTGTGGGCGGCGGCAGCGGCATTGGGCGCGAAGTGGCGCTGCTGGCAGCCGAGCGCGGCGCGCACATTGTGGTCGCCGACCGCGATACGACCGGCGCGGCGAAGGTAGCCGAGGAGTGCAAGGCCATCGCAGGGAAGGAAGCGGTCACCTCCACGGCCATCGATATTACGAAGCGCGATGCCATCCAAGCGGCGCTCGCGGCTACGGTGGCGGAGTTCGGCGGCGTCGATCTCATCATCAACACCGCAGCCATCTTTCCTTCGTCGCCGAGTGGCGTTATCAGCGACGAACAGTGGGCGCTGACGCTGGAAATTAACGTGACAAGCAATTTTAAGCTGGCGGAAGAGGCGCACACGCTGCTCAAGAAGCAAGGCCTGGATGCGACGCTGGTGCTGACCAGCTCGGCCAACGCGGTGGTGCCCAAACGCGGCAGCGAAGCCTATGACGTGAGCAAGGCCGCGCTGAGCCACCTGGTGCGCGAGCTGGCCGTGGGCATGGCGCCGCTGGTGCGCGTGAACGGCATCAGCCCGGCAACCGTGGTCAAGGGCTCGACGATGTTCCCGCGCGACCGTGTGAAGGCATCGCTGAGCAAGTACAGCATCCCGTTCGAGGAGTCGGCGACGGACGACGAGCTGCGCGACGCGCTGGCTGCCTTCTATGCGCAACGTACGCTCACGCATGTGCCCATCGATCCGAAGGACAATGCTGAGGCGATCCTGTTCCTGGCCGGGCCGCTCTCGCGCTGCACCACCGGGCACATCATCCCGGTAGACGGCGGCCTGATCGAGGCCTTCCTGCGGTGACAAAGGCGGCGCGGCAGGCAAGCATCGCGGTCGACCTGGGCGCAGAGAGCTGCCGCGTAAGCCTGCTGCGCTGGCCTGCATCCGGAGCCGGAGACAGGCCGCACGTCGAGCTGGTCCATCGCTTTCCGAATGGGCCGGTACAGGCCGAAGACGGCTCGCTGCGCTGGCCTTTCGAAGCAATCGTCTCCGGCGTGGAAGAGGGTTTGCGGCGCAGCGCCGAACTTGCGCCGGAGGGCATCGCCTCGATCGGTGTGGATGGCTGGGCGGTCGATTATGTGCGGCTCAGCGCGGACGGCGCGCCGCTGGATGCACCGTTCTGCTACCGCGATGAGCGCACCAAAGCCGCGGAGACTTCTCTTCACGAGAAAATCTCCCCGGCGCGGCTGCGCGAGATCACCGGCCTGCAACTGCAGCCACTGAATACCCTTTATCAACTGCATGCCGATCGGCTCGCGAACCTCGATGCCGGCACCGGCTGGCTGAATCTGCCCGAGTACCTGCTGGCGCGATGGAGCGGCGTGCGCGTCTCCGAATACACCAACGCCACGCATACCGAGATGGTCGAGCTCGAAAGCCGCCGCTGGTCGCAGGAGATTCTCAACGCTGCGGGCATCGATGCAGCAACGATGCCGCCGATTGTTCCTCCGGGGACTGTGCTCGGTGCCATGCGTGGGCCGCTGGCCGAGCTCCCAGCCTTCCGCGATACGAAGATCATTGCGCCCGCCTGCCATGACACCGCCTCGGCCATCACCGGCATCCCTGCGGAAGCCGGGCGCTGGGGCTACGTGAGCTGCGGAACCTGGTCGCTGCTCGGCGTGCCGCTGGACCATCCCGTGAATGACGAACGCGCGCGGGAACAGCAGTTCACCAACATAGGCCTCGACGGCGCACGTTATCTTCTCCAGAAAAACATGAATGGCATGTGGCTGGTGAAGCAGTGCATGGACGCGTGGTGCCAGACGGGCGGCACGTGGAACATCGAGGAGCTGTGCGCGGCAGCCCGCATCGCGGAATTTCCGGATGCAGCGCTCGATGTCGACGATCCGGAGCTGCACCGCATGGGCGATATGCCTGCGCGCATCAACGCGCAGCGCAAGGCCCGCGGGCTGCGCACACTCGATGCATCCCCGGCCGGCGCTCCGGCCATGGCCTCGCTCATCTTTCACAGCCTGGCAGCGCGCTATGCGGGGATTTTTCGCCAGATCGAAGAGCTCTCCGGCCACACGCTGGATTGCATCTACTTCGTCGGCGGCGGCAGCCGCAATGCGCTGCTGCGTGAGTGGACCGAACAGGCGACCGGCAAGCCGATATGCACGGGCGCGGTCGAGAGCAGCAGCGTGGGGAACTTTGCCCTGCAACTGGCGGCACTCGAAGCCGCTGACGGCCGGCCTGCTGCCAAGGAAAGCGTGGCCCGCTATGCGCAGCTGCTCTGCGCCACGGGATAAAGCTCTGCACCACTCCCATGCTTTTCACGCGCCGCAAATTGCCTGTTGTTTTGCCCGTGTGCAAAGATGTTGACCTCTGCATACATACTGTTCACGCAAGCCCTAACCCCTACCCGATCCAGGCCATCCTATGAGCATTTCCGCACTTCGTCTTCGCGCGCCTCTCCTCTTCTCTGCGCTGCTGTGCGCAGGTCTTGCCCATGCCGCAACGCAGGCTGCGGCGCCGGCCGAGCAGGCCGCTCCTTTCGATGAGCTGACCGCCGAGCAATGGAAAGCGCAGGCCGCCGACCTGCTGAACCAGGCGAAGGCCAGCCCTTCCGGCATGGCGAGCGTGACGCTCAAAAAATATCCGGGCCACTTCACCATGCTGACGGTCCGGACACGCTCGGGCGGCGCGGAGCAGCATGATCATGCCGCGGATATCTTCATCGTGCTCGACGGCGAGGCGACGGAGGTGACCGGCGGCAGCATCGAGAACGCCTCCACAGCCAAGCCCGGCGAGACGCGCGGAACACGCGTGGTGGGCGGCACCGAGCATCGCATGCAGACCGGAGACATCGTGCACATAGCACCGGGCACACCACATCAGACGCTGGTGGCTCCGGGCAAAACTTTCACGTATTACGTCATCAAGGTGGATCAGTAGGCGATGCGATTTCATACCATGGCAGACCCGGTGCGCTATCCGGGTATGAGTACCGACGAACTGCGCAAGACCTTCCTTGTGGACGAACTGTTCGCTCCGGGCAAGCTGCAGCTTGCGCTCACCGATCTCGATCGCGCACTGGTCGGCGGCGCAATCCCTCTCGACGAGACGCTCACGCTGCCGACACCCGAGGAACTGCGAGCCGCGTACTTCCTGGAGCGCCGCGAGCTCGGAGTGCTCAACATCGGCGGCCCGGGATATGTCACCGTCGACGACACACATTATCCATTGTCGCGCCTCGACACACTCTACGTCGGACGAGGCCGGCAATCGGTGATGTTCGGCTCCGAAGATGCGGCGCAGCCGGCGGTCTTCTACCTGCTCAGCTATCCGGCACATGCGGACTATCCGACAGCAGTAGCACGTTTCGCCGAACTCACCGGCACCAGGCTGGGTACCGCGGAAACCGCCAATGCGCGCACCATCTACAAGGCCATCCACCTCGAGGGCATTCGCAGCAGCCAGCTGGTGATGGGCTTCACGCTCCTCGATCCGGGCTCGGTGTGGAACACGATGCCTCCGCACACGCACCAGCGGCGCTCGGAGATCTATTTCTATTTCGATCTCGATGCGAGCTCGCGCGTGATCCACCTGATGGGACCACCGCAGGAGACACGCAACCTGATCGTCGGCGACCGCGAGATCGTGCTGTCTCCGCCGTGGTCGGTGCACTGCGGCGCGGGCACGCGGAACTACGGGTTCTGCTGGGGCATGGGCGGCGAGAACCAGGACTACAGCGACATGGACCCCGCACCGCTCGCGACACTGCGATAACGGACACCCGCCGCAAAGGAGAGATGAGCATGCACCCGATTCGATATCTCTGCGCCGTGACGGCGGTAGCAGCATGCGCCGTTACCGCAAGCGCGCAGACCCAGTCGCAGGCGAAGGTGGAAGAGCTGAGCGCAACCCTGCGGTCCGCTCTGCAGTCAGGCACCATCAAGGACGAAGCGACGCAGGCGAAGGTACTCCATGCGCTGCTGGCCGCGTGGCACGAGACCGCCGACGGAGATGACTTTGCCACCGTGCAGGCTGCGGTGGATGCGGATCTCGCCGGCAACGCGGCGCCACCACCCCGCGCACTGCTGGCGTGCCTGCTGGTCACCGGTGAAAACAAATATCGCGCGGCGCTGGAGCATGCAGATACAACAGCCAGCAATGATCCGGTCTACCGGATGAAATACGCAGCGGCATGGAAGCAGCCTTTGCCCACGGCTCCGGCTGCTACGGGCAGCGCGACGCCGGAAGGTGCGCAGATACTCGCGGAAATTGCCGACAGCTATGCAGCGAGGCCGGTGCCGGAATGGAAGAGTAACGGCGCCGGGAACAGCATCCACGATGAGAACGCATGGCGGGAAGCAGCCCGTCGCGCAGCAAAGCCGTTTCTGGCGCACAATGCGCGAAGCCGGGATACGGAGACGCAGCTGACCGCGTCCTATGGCATAGCCAAAGCCGTGCGGCTGGGTTTGCTGCCGAAAGAAGATGCGCGGCAGGCCGCATCTCTGTATAAGACCGGGAACACCGGCACACCGGCATCAGAGGCTGCGCAACTGCTGGCGGCGACAGAGATCGCGCTGGCCCCTGCGGCAGCACTCGGACGCGGCAAGACCGTGCTGGTCGATGCATGGTTCAACTCGCAGCTGCGCAAAGGGCTCAACGGCGAGCAAGAGCTCTTCCACTACAAGTGGGACGACCAGGAGAACTCCGGATTCTCCTTCTTCGGCTCGGCCTTCACACGTTATGGTGCGAATCTGGCCCAGCTCGATGCTGCTCCGACGGCAGCGAACCTGCACAGCGCGAGCGTCTACGTAATCGCCTCTCCGGATATTCCGGTGAAAAATCCCAATCCGCACTACATGGACAACGCAAGCGCCGATGCTATCGAAGCCTGGGTGCGCGCCGGCGGCGTGCTTCTCCTGATGGAGAACGACAAAAACAACTCCGAGTTCGAGCACTTCAACACGCTGAGCGAGCGCTTCGGGATTCACTTCAATCCGGTGCTGCGCAACACGGTCGAAGGCCGTCACTTCGAGCAGGGCATGCTGAAGATCCCCGCAGGCGCGGGCGGTATCTTCCCGGACCCGCTCACGGTCTACATGAAAGAGATCTGCACCATTACGGTCTCGGGTAGCGCGCAGGCCATCTATCGCGACCGCGGCGATGTGCTGATGGCCGTAGCCCATGTGGGCAAGGGCACGGTGTGGGCAGTTGTCGATCCGTGGCTCTATAACGAATACACTGACGGCCGGAAACTGCCTTCCGCATATGAGGATTTCACCGCCGCGAGGAACGTGGCGGAGTGGGCTCTGAAGCAGGCGCGCTAGAGCAGAATCAGGACAGATATACCCGGCTGGCCCATGCTCTCCGTGGCCTTTTCCTCAAGAAAAGGCCACCTGCTTCCACACAGCATGGGCACGGTTGTCCTGATTCTGCTTTAAGTTGTATCAGCGCCCGAGCCAGCCTCCATCCACTGCGATCACGCTGCCGGTGATGTAGTTGCTGGCGCGCGAGCAGAGAAACACAGCCGTCCCCGCAATGTCTTCCGGCTGCCCCCAGCGGCCCGCGGGAATGCGTTCGAGAATCTGGCGATTGCGTGTTTCGTCGTTGCGCAGCGCCTCGGTGTTCGCCGTCGCAATGTAGCCGGGTGCGATGGCGTTCACCTGAATGCCGTGGACAGCCCATTCATTTGCCAGTGCTTTGGTCAGCTGCGCCACGCCGCCCTTCGATGCCGCATACGCAGGCACGCGGATGCCGCCCTGGAAGCTGAGCAGCGAGGCGATGTTCACGATCTTGCCCGGGGCCTTGCGCGCGATCAGATCGCGGGCGGCGAGCTGTGAGAGCTGAAAGACGCTGGTCAGGTTCACCTGCAGGACGCGGTTCCAATCCTCGAGGGAGAAGTCCTCCGCGGCGTCACGGTGAATCATGCCGGCATTGTTGATGAGCAGATCGACGCGTCCGAAACGCGCGTGCACGGCGCGGTAAAGCTGCTCCGGCCCCTCGCTGCTCGAAAGATCCGCGGAAAAGGATGCGGCCTGCGCGCCGATGGCCTCTGCCGTCTCGTCCGCCGGACGGCGATTGCCGTGGACTGCGACCTCGGCTCCCGCCTCCGCCAGCGCGTGCGCGATGGCCGCGCCAATGCCCCCTGCGGCTCCGGTAACCAGCGCAACTTTGCCCTCGAGCCCGAAGAGTGATTCCCTGCTTGTCATATGTGTATCTGTCCTTCCCTGCTGGATGGCCTGCAATGTCATCTTGCCAGCAGCGTCCCCCAAAGACTATCTTCTAAAACTGCGTATTGCCATTAGAGAAATATCTTCTCTAACGAATTCAGCCTTGCGAGGGATGCCATGACTGAGATCCGGAGTCGATGCCGCATCAGGACTGGGGTATTGCTGCTGATCTGTAGCGTGGGCGCGGCCGCACAGGCGCAGCGCTGGCAATGCGGAGCCAGGCATCACGCAGGCGCCACCATGCTGACACCCGCGACGCACTACAGCGCGGATACCGCGGGATGGGATCTCGGCATGGCGCCGCAGCATGACGATGCGTCGAGTTGCAGCTCCGACTCCGGGTCATTCTTCTTCTCCGCGCCGGTGGCGGAGGGCAACTATCTCGTAACCGTGGTTCTCGGTGGTGAAGCACGCTCGCAGGTTACGGTGAAAGCAGAGGCCCGGCGCCTGATGCTGAAGCGCGTGGATGTCGGCGCAAGGAAGCATCGCACGGAGCAGTTCGTCGTGAATGTGCGCAGGCCGCAATTCACGGATAACACCTCCGCGGCCTCTTCGGTGCGACTGAAACCGCGCGAGATCGGCTCCCTAGACTGGGATGAGAAGTTGACGCTCGAGTTTGCGGGAGATCATCCTGCCGTGCAAAGCATCACCATCGAGCCTGCACCGACAGGAACGCCAACGGTCTACATCGCCGGCGATTCCACGGTGACCGATCAGGACCGCGAGCCCTGGGCGGCATGGGGCGAGATGCTGCCGGCGCTCTTCGGACCGAAAATCGCGATTGCCAACCACGCGGAGTCCGGCGAGACGATCAAGAGCTTTGCAGGCGAGCGGCGGTTCCCAAAGATCTTCTCGCAGATTCAAGCCGGCGACTTCCTCATGATGCAGTTCGGGCATAACGATCAGAAGCCGGGCAAGGGCTACATCTCGCCGGAGGAGTATGCCGATCTGCTGCGGCGTTACATCGACCTGGCGCGGGCGAAGGACGCGACGCCGATCCTTGTAACCCCGATGAACCGCCGGACCTTCGATGCGAACGGGCACATCACCGATACACTCGCGCCTTATCCGGACGTGGTGCGCAAGGTCGGCGATGAAAAACATGTCACCGTCATCGATCTGAATGCGATGAGCAGAACGCTCTACGAAGCCATCGGCGAGGCCAACTCCCGCTCGCTGTTCGTCTATGCCGCGGCCAATACCTATCCGGAGCAAACGGAAGCACTGCACGACGACACGCACTTCAACAGCTATGGCGCATGGGAACTCGCCCGTTGCGTCACGCTTGGCCTGCAGCAGGCGCATTCTCCGCTCGCAAAGTATCTGCGCAAGCCGCATGAACGCTTCGACCCGCATCACCCGGATGCTACCGATCGCATCGCCATCCCTCCCACGCCGTTCTACGACACACAGAAGCCATACGAACGCTGAGGTAACACTATGCTGACCATGCTCGCTCTCCTTCTGGCTCTGCCCCTCACCGCGACACAGGCTGCCACCTCGTCATCCCAGGCAACGACTGCGCCTGCGCAATCCACTCCAGGGCCCGATCCCGAGCTGCATGACACGCACCCCATGCCGATGCCTGCGAATTCCTCGCTGCCCACGCTGTGGATTGTCGGCGACTCGACGGTGCGCAATGGCCACGGCGATGGCGCAAACGGCCAGTGGGGCTGGGGCGACGTGATCGCGCCTTACTTCGACACCAGCAGGATCAACGTGGTAAATCGCGCCATCGGCGGGCGCAGTAGCCGCACTTACATCACCGAAGGCCGCTGGCAGACGGTGCTCGACATGATGCATCGCGGAGACTTCGTGCTCGTTCAGTTCGGCCATAACGACTCCGGCCCGCTGGATGATGCCGCACGTGCACGTGGGACACTGCGCGGCACCGGCGACCAGACGCAAGAGGTCGAGAACCCCGTGCTGAAGCGCCATGAGACGGTCCACACCTATGGCTGGTACATGCGACAGTACATCGAGCAGGCGCGGGCAAAAGGCGCGACCGTCATCGTCTGCACGCTCATCCCACGCATGATCTGGAAAGACGGTCACATCGAGCGCAGCGGCGCGGACAGCTATGGTGGATGGGCGCGGGAGATTGCAGCGCAGGAGCATGCGCCGGTGGTCGATCTGAACGAGATCATCGCACGGCAGTATGATGCGATGGGCCCTACAGAAACGCTGCTGATGTTCGGCGATCCGCACACGCACACCAGCCTGATCGGCGCGCAGATCAATGCGATGTCCGTGGTCATGGGGATGAAGCTGCTCAGCCCCGATCCCCTGGCAACCTATCTCTCGCCCGCGGCGGATAAGGTTCCCGCAACCATGCCGGCGGCGAAGCCCTGAGAGCCTCACCGCCTTTGGCGGTATCAGGCTTCGCGGAGCAACGCGGCAACCGTCCACATCGCCGGAGACTGGCCGTGGAAGTCGCCGGTACGCCGCTTGCGCAGCAGGTAGTAATCGAGGTCGTTCAGCTTGTTTGTGCCCTCGCATACGCTGGTGACATTCGAGTCCTGATCGATATAACCGGCAAGGGCGAGCCAGGCCTTGCGCGCGGCCGGAGCATACTGTGCCGCATCGAGCCAGCCATGGCGCACGCCGCTGATGAGCGCATAGGCGAACATGCCCGTCCCCGAGCTCTCCGGCCACGCATCTTCACGATCGATGAGCTGGCGCCAGGAGCCATCACCCGCCTGGTAGCGCAGCAGCGACGCCATCATGGTGTGATAGCCCTGCTCGATGCGGGCCCGCTCCGGCGTGCCTTTCGGCAACTCGCGCAGCATCTCGGTCATGCCCACGGCAAACCATCCATTGCCGCGCCCCCAGTAATAAGGCACATCGGGAGCATGGAAGAAGAGGCCGTTCGGCTGCTGCAGCTTGTCGAGATACGAGACCATTTCCTTCGCTGCGCGGTTCAGGTACTTCGCATCCTGCGTGGCGCGATAGGCCTGCACCTGCACAATGGTGATCATGAACATGTCATCGACCCAATAGCGCGTCTCCGGCGTAAGGCCCTGCGCGTCCGGCGAAGCCCACTGCGCGTCGGCATAACTCAGGCCGAGATCGAGATACCGCTTGTCGCTGGTGAGGATGTAGAGCTCGAACGGGAGCGAGCCGAACATGGAGAAGTCCACATGCTGGCCGCGCGGCGGCAGGAGCGCGTTCTCCGTGGTAAAAAGCGGTTCGAAGCGGGCCTGCAGTGCGGCGATGAGCTCTTTATTCCCGGTGACGCGGGCGACTTCGAGCGCGCCGTACCAGGCACAGACCTCGGGGTAGATGATGCGCGTGGGACGCAGGTGCGACGTGCTCTGGAAGTGCGCGGCCAGCGCGGTGCCGAGCTGCTTCGGATCATAGCCGGCAGGCCACTCGGTGAGGCTGGAGCCGCCCAGCGGCACATGCGGTGCAGCGGGCGATGCGGGCGGCGCGGATTTCTCCTGCAGCGGCACCTGGGCCGAGGCAAGCGCCGTACCGGCCATCAGGAGCTGCGCGCCAAAGGTTCGCCGCGTGATGTTCTTCATCGTATGACTCTCCGTTCGTTCAGTGGGTAGGTGGAGGGTTGGGTCCGAATTTCAAGCCTAATTCCGGCGTGGACTCGATATCCGCCGCGCCCGCAGGCGCTTTTTCGACATCGACACCAAATACGTAACTCGCACCAAACATATTCGAGGTAAAGATCACCATCTTTCCATCGGGCGAGAAGCGCACGTTGGGCTCGAGCTTGTAGTTATGGTGCTTCATGTTTACGAGATGCTCGGGCGTAAAGGTTCCGGGCTGCACGAAATCTGCCGAGTCGATTCCGCCATCGTTCCTGCGCCATGCGGGATGGAAGAGCTCAATCCATTCGCCGTCAGGAGCGTGCGCCACCTGTCCGGGATCGCCGCCATCGCCACAAAAGAGCGTCGCGCCCTTGTTGACGTTGAAGTGGATGGACCAGTCATTGCGCAACATGTGGTACGCGACCTGAGCATGATCTTCTGTCTTGCCGAGATGGATGCCGGCGAGCCAGAAATCTTCGCCTTTGGGTATCTGCCAGTCGTACCAGATGGTTTCGCCATCGAGGCCCCAGAACTCGTGACCGGCGATTTCCATGAGCATGGTGCGCTTGTGCATCAGCGTGTTGTGCGAGCCGTCGGTGTGGATGGTCCAGATGCGATCAACCTTCTGCCATGGGCCTTCGTGACAATACATGAGCAGCGCTGGATCGATGGGCGAGAAGAGAAGATGGCCGATCCAGTCGGTCGAGTGAAGCAGCTCATGCACTTTGCCAGTACGAAGATCGATGGTGAAGAGCAAGACGGGAATGCGCGAGGCCAGGCGGCGCTCCATCATGGCGCCCTTGCTCTCGGGCTGAACTAATGGGCCGCGTCCCTGCTCCGCATGCTGCGGATATTCCGCAGCCACCGACTCCGGATGCTCGTCATAGACACCGGCGGCGAGCGTCTCATCGGCGTTGACCGTGGCGACGCGCGCGCGCGGTGGCAACGTAACGAGCTTTGTCACCGCACCGGAGTTGAGATCCGCCTTGTAGAGCACCGTGAGCTGCGTCTCGGGATCCATGCGGGAGAAGAAGATGCTGTCCGTCTTATGGCCGACAACGATGGCGTGATAGCCGTAACGGAAACGCGCCATATGCGCATCGGCCTGGGGCGGCGGAGGCGGATTGGGAACCAGCAGCCGCGTCTTCTTTGTAGCCATTTCAAGGGTGTGAATACCGTCCGGCGCGGTGTAGACCATGTAGCGCTCGTCAGGCGAGTACGCATTCACATTGAAGTAGAACGCAGAGGAGCCGGGCTCGTCGGAGAGCCGATAGACGCGATGGCCCGTATCTTTATCCACCCAGGTCTTCGGCACATCCTGCGCGACGAGTGGGAGCACTGTAGCAAGAACGAGCGCAAGTCCAAGGCAGAGATGACGGCAAGAAGAATATCTGCATGTGTTCACGGTGTTTTCCTCGATGATTGCTCTGCGTGAGGCGTGCCGGGTGAGGATTCGAGCGAAGGATAGACGATCTGATCCAGCCCGCGGATATTCGTACTGTCGGATGTGGTCAGCCGCTCATCCTGCGGAACGACGAGCGTGACATCCTGCAGCGAAACGTCGTCGGCGTTGTCGATGTGCCCAGCCTTCTGCGCTTCGAGATGCAGGTGGTCAAGGCGGAATCGCTCGAGCTTCGCATTAGGATAGGCGGCGATGGCGATGGCTGTCTTCGCATGTTTCGCCTCGATATTCCAGATGTGCACATCGGAGAAATGCGGCAGCCCCTGCTCCGCGGGCACCGGCTGAACGAGCGTCTTCCAGTAGGACGGCGCATCGTGCACGCCGGCAGGCAGCGTGGCATAACTGTAGTTCGGATTCCAGTTGAGGTTGACCTCGATGGGAATGCCGACGCCGTCGAGATGGAGATCATGGATGCGGAGATCCGATCCGCCGCCGCCGCGCACGCGCGCGCTCTTGAGAAGCACACCGGCGCCTACACCGGTCCCCGCGGTGAGATTGTAGGCCTCGATATCATGGAAGCCTCCTGAGGTCTCGCTGCCGAAGGTGACCGCAGCAGCGCCACGGCGAATGATGGAGTCACGAAGGACGACATGCTCGGTGGGCCGGTTGACGCGCAGGCCGTCGGCATCGCGGCCGGCCTTGAGACACAGCGCATCGTCATTCACATCGATGTCAGCATGCTGGACAAGCACGTGCGAAGAACTGTCGATATCGACGCCATCGGTCGACGGCCCCTTGCCACCAATGTTGTTCTGGATCGTGATGTGGTCGACGGTAACGCCGGTGGAATAGCAGATGTGGACCGTCCAGAAGCCGGAGCGCTGCAGCGTAAGACCACGCAGCGTGACCTTACGCGCGTTGAAGATCTGGATGAGGCGCGGACGCTTCGCGTCGTAGTCAGAGGCCCAGCGCAGCCCCTTTGTATCGTAGTCGTGGCGCAGGTCCCAGTAGCTCTTCCACCAGTAGGAGCCATCGCCGTCGATGATGCCGCTGCCGGTAATCTCTACATCGTGCTGCTCATAAACATTCACGAGCGCCGCAGGCCAGGTCATCTCAATGCCAGCGACGCGCGTAGGCATCAGAGGATAGCCATCGAGGTTCTGCACACCACGCAGCGTGACGCCGGATGGGACATCGAGATGCGTGCCGCTGCGAATGAAGATGGAACCGGTGAGATAGGTACCGGGGCGAAAGGTGACAGTGCTGTGATGGCCTGCGGCCGAGTCGAGCGCGCGCTGGATAGCCGCGGTATCGAGCGTGGAGCCGTCGCCGCGCGCACCATAGTCATTGACAAAGATGGTGGCCGCGGAGGCACTGCCGGCCACCATGAAAAGCGCCGCGAACAAGGCGAATGGCCGCATCACTCCGCGCCTTCGCTCTCGCCGAATACGAGCCTCACCGGGCCACGGATGCCGGAGGGCACAGGCTCGAGGTTATTCATATCCTGCATCTGAAAACGGTCTCCGTACTTTGCCTTGAGCGCGCTGTAGTCGCGCGGCGGCTCGCCGGCGAGCTCATTAATCGCGGTGTTGTAGACATGAAGTTCGATGCTGTTCTCTCCGCTGTGCAGCAGTCCGGTGAGCGCGAGAGCGTAGGGCGGATGCCAGAGCGATCCGGCTCGCTTTCCGTTGACGAAGACGATCGCCGCCTCGCGAACAGGCGGATCGATCCAGGCTCTTGTGCCCGGCTTGTTCGGCAGCTGCGTGTCCTCGATGGGCAGAGACGGCGCAAACTCGAGCGAGATAGGACCACCGATCTCCGCCGCCGATACCTGCACCTGAGTGCGATAGATCGCTTCCCCGGAGTAGAAGCGTGTCGCGGCATTGTCGGTCCACACGGTATCGGCCTGGTCCCGCTCTGCCGGTTCCGGCTTCGATCCGGCGCTGCCGGGGAACTCGATTTGCCATGGCCCGAGAGCCGTGGCGTGCTGCTCTGTAGCCCGCTGCGGCGCGGCAGCGGTCGATATGCCAGGGCCATCATGCAGGACGAGAAGGCGGGATGCATACGGCGGAAGAACGATGACCTGATCCGTCACAGCCATGGTTACATTTCCAGTTTCAGGGTTCCACCATTCGGCTATTGAGCGATGAGCGCGAACATGCGGAGCCCAGCGCACCGGCTGGTTGCTGGTGTTTACGAGGAAATAGATATCCGAAGACGGCAGATGGCGATGGAGGAAACCCAGCTTGCCTGCGGCGTCCCCGAGTTCGACATCCGGCGGCATAGCCTTTGCGAGCGCCGCGCCCAGTTCGCTTTCGTCGCGGACATGCACTGACTGACGCAGCAGAGCGGCGACTCCCTGCTCGACCTTGGCATGATCCAGCCGATCGCTTTGTCCGGCTGCGAGCGTGGGTGTATCGCCAATAAAGATGAGTTTTCCGCCCTTTGCCGCGTAGGCCTGCAGCACATCAAGGCCGCGCAGCGAGAGGCGATGCGTAGGCGGCACTACGACGACGGGATAGCCGATGCCTCGCGCCTCTGCCGATGCCAGGTCGAGATAGTCGAGGTTATAACCTGCATCGAGCACCGCGCCCATCAACGCAGGCGTGATGTGATGCGGCATCTCCTCGGTGACGGAGACATGGCCGGGACGGAAGGCGGCCTGTGCATCGGCCTCAGGGAGCAGGATGGCGACATCGTTGGCTGGCTTGCCCTGGCGCAGCATCCAGCTCACGCGGGTGAGATAGCGCGTCACGTCGGGCATCACAGGCCACCATGGATTGTGATCGTTGAGCGCAGCCGCGGCATAGAGCGACCAGCCCGGCTCCTCGACGCCGGGTGCAGAGTACGGATAGCCATGGCCGATGATCTGGTTCACGCCTTCGAGGAACATGCGGTCGGCCTCCGCCTTCATGTCGAGAGGCGTGGCGCGAAAGGCAGGCGAGTGCAGCCAGGTGAAGGTTTCCGCGGAGGTCACATCGTTTCCGAAGATGTGATTCGCGGAGCTGGCCCAGCGCGTAAAGGAAAAGCTCCGCCATTGCGGGCCTTCGCCTTCCGGCAGCTGCGGAACATGCTCATCGAAGAGCGTGACACCCGGTGTACCGTAGGTCTGCGAGCGGAACCGGGTGCCATGAGCAGCGGCGAACTGCGCGACCGTCAAGAGATAGTTGTCGCGCACCATGTCGGAGAGCGTTTCTGCCCAATCGTGACGAACGGCATCGGCCTGAGGCGTGCTTCCCTGCGCGAGCAGCGGCAGATATGGAATCAGGCTGTAGCCACGGCGGCGCTGGAACTCTTCAGGCAGCGCGCCGGTCCAATCGGCGCCATAGACCTCGAGCGAATCGGAGAAGATGGCGTACGGTGGCTTATCCGGAAAGCCGCGGAGCAGCGTGCTGCCCACGGCATCGAGGTAGTGATCGACAGCAGCCTTCGACATGTGGTCGAGGACATAGCCTTCTCCACCGAAGGCCGCGCGCTTGACCTGCTGGCGTGTATGGCTGGCGAAGAAGAAGAGCTCGACTTCAGGCTTGCCAGCTGCGGACTCGAGCGATGCAGGCATCGTATTGCTGGTGATTTGACGGGCATGCTCCGCGTCGTAGTGCGCGGGTGTGCCATCGACAACAAAGGCGGCGATGAACGTGTCGCCCTCGGCGGACTGAGGCAGCTTCGCATCGGCCGCGCCAAGAGGCACAGCGACGATCTTCAGCTTGCCTGCAGCATCCGCAAGCGATACTTCGGGTCCACCGAAGGGCCAGCCGCTGCCGAGGGTGAGATCGACACGCATGCCAAGCGCACGCGCATGGTCCTCTGCGAAGTGGACCATGTCGAGATACTCCGGTGAGCCGTAACGAAGATTGACGAGATGCCGAGCCGGATCATCGAGCGTGAGCGGATACTCGGCTGCCAGCTCGACGCCGCCGATGCCTGCCGCATGCATGGCATCGAGCTCGCGGGCGAGTTCAGGCTGTTCCACGGCCGGGCCAAACCACCACCAGCGCACCATGGGTTTCGCATCGGAAGGTGGATCGGCAAAGCCTGACCGCAGGCTGGAAAGGGTCTGCGCGCTGCCGTGCACAAGGCACGCCAGCGCGAGGACACCCAGAGTTGCATTCCATCGCATCGCTGCTCTCTTCATCCCACTATCCTGCATGAAAGCAGCAGAGACGACTTCATTTGGACTTCCGCTCCTCTCAGCAGTGTTGATTGCCCTTGCGGGCCACGATCAGAAATTGACGTGGCCTGCAAACTGGAAGTCACGATTGCCGCTGGCCCCGGTGACTTCACCGAAGGAGCTGTAGGCGCTCGTACCGGAAGGACCCCACGCGGTATTCACGCCGCTGAAGGTCGGGTGATTGGCCACATTCAGGCTATCCACTTCAAAGACGAAGTTGATCTGCTCATGAATGGGGAAGGTACGACGCAGACTGACATCGTCGTTCCAGTGATTAGGATTGCGCAAACCGTACGGAGCGGTACGGGCTGCGTTGCCGATGCGGTTGATAGGCGAAGCGAAGGTTGCTCCGGAGGTCGTGGGCGCATACGTCGAAGGCGCAACAAAGGCCGCCGGATTGATGTACTGCTTGGTGAAGTTCTTGTTCGTCGCATGCGAGCCGTAGGCTCCATTGATGCGAACCTTGCCGCCGAAGTTCGGAGCATAGTCTGGCTCGCAGGTGCCGCTCAGCGGCGCGGTGCAACCGCCGTAGGTGATCGCAAGCGGAACACCGCTGGCATAGGTGTAGATGGAAGAGATCTGCCATCCCTTGAAGAGCGAGCGGGTAATGGCATTGCTGCCGGTGAGGCCAGCCTTGCCGAAGGGCATCTGCCAGACGCCGAAGGCAGCCGCGGCCTGCGGCGTATCGACGACGGTAAGCGAGCGGTCGATGCGATCCATCTTGTAGCTCTTGCCACCGTCGACGACGCCTGCGGGCAGATTGAAGCTGCTGCGGAAGGTGCCGTCGTCACCCATGTTCTTCGACCAGGTGTAGTTCACGGTATAGGAGAGACCATGCCATGGACGCTGGCTGAGCGAAACCTGCATGGAGTTGTAGCTGAGGTTGGCAACGTTCGAGCCCCAGGTGTCGGTCACGCCGGAATACTGCGGGAAGGCGACGAGCAGCTGCGCGATGCTGGCGCGCGAGCTGGTTCCGGAGATCGAGGCATACGGCAGCTGGAAGCTGGGAATGGCCTGCTGAAGGATGGCGACGTTGGCCGGAGTGGCGAGCGCGCCCAGCAGCGGCGTCTTGCCTGTCGAATCCGCTACGCCGCCAAGGGTCAGGATGTAGGCGGGGTTGATCTGATTGCTCCACTGACCACGGGCCGTGGCAGCCGAAGGAGCCAGGAAGTGGCTGCTCGTGCCAGCATAGTTCATGGTGAGAACGATGTTGTCGTTGAGCGCCTGCTGGATACCGAAATTGAACAGGTTAAATTCCGGAGCGCGGCCCGAGAGATACGGGTCGGCATAGGCTATCGAGCTCGCAGTGACCCATGAGCCGGCGCTGTTCAGATAGTTGCCGGTGTTAGTGGTTTGCGCTGCCGCATTGATGGCTGGCGTGGTGGGGAGCGTGTAGCTGGGGCCGCCGTAGGCCATGTTGGCCAGGCCCGCGCCCTGGAAGTAGGTGCTGTTGTTCAGGTAGTAGGACGGACCAGCGCTGGCTCCGCTGGTCACTTCAGCCGGGGTGGTGGCCGTCACGTTGAAGCCGGTGGCTCCGGTGCCGTTGCCTGCGCCCGAGCGGCCGCCGACACCGCCACCGAGCGAATAGACAAGACCGTAGCCGCCGCGAATCACGGTGCGCGGCGTCACCTGGTAGGCAAAGCCGATGCGTGGGCCGAAATTCTTCATATAGGTCTGGACCGGTGTGGTGCACTGGCAGCTGACGCCCGCGCCACGGTTGCCTGCGAACTGCAGCATGCCCTTGTTGCCGGTGGCGGTATTGGTGAGATCCGGATTCAGGAAGCTCCAGCGATCCTCGACTTCATGGAAGGGCGTGAGGTAATCCCAGCGCAGGCCGAGGTTCAGCGTGAGCTTGGGCGTAACCTTCCAGTCGTCCTGCACGTAGGGCGAGAAGTCGTGATAGCGGCCGCCGGTTTCCGAGACGGCCTGGATGGCGATGCCGCTCGAGGGCATGGCGCCGAGCAGGAAGCTGGCATAGGAGAAGCCCGAAGTGCCGGTAGAGAGCGTGCTGCCGACAAAGTTCGCCGTGGAGTTGGCATTGACCGCGGCGGTATAGATGCCGGACGGCCCAAGCTGCGAAGCGACGTTGTCCTGCAGCCACTGCAGCTGCGCGCCGATGGTGAGGCTGTGCTTGCCCTTCACCAGCAGGAAGTTGTCGAGCAGGGTATAGGTATTCGGCACCGTGGTCTGGGTTGCGCCGCTGGCGCCGGCCGAGGTCCACTGCGCTTCAGCCGTGGGATTCGGCGTATTGGTCCCGAAGGTGATGCCGGGGAACTCATCCGCAGCCTGCCCGGTGGGCAGATTGGTGATGCCCAGGTCCGCAGTCGCGCGATACGGCGAGACGCCGTCGGTCAGCGACTCGACCGGCTGTGAGAAGCGGTTGAAGGCAACCTTGAGCTGGTTGCTCATCGAGTTGCTGATCAGCCAGTTGTCTTCCACATCCGTCATCAGCGGGATGATCGTCGCATAGCCGCCCTGCGTGTAGGGCATAGGCAGCACATAACCGCTGTTGCCCACGGTGAAGGGCACATTCTTGCGCACGCCGTAGGTCCAGACGTAGGAGAGACGCTGCTTCGGCGAAAGGTCGAAGTCGAAGCGCGACGCAATCTCCCAGTTGTCATAGCCTGAAGGCACGCCAGCGATGGTGTTGTTGACCAGTTGGTCGTTGACCGTGGCCGGCAGGTACTGCTCCATCTTTAGGGCGACGGGCGAGAGATAGTCGGTCGGGATCACATTGCCCGAAAACTGGTTGCGGCAAAGCGTGCCGTTATTGGCCGCAGTGCAGGCAGTCGTCGAGGTGGGGTCGTAAATCTTGTCGGAAAGCTCACTGAAGTTACCTTCGCGCATGAGCGTGGTAGGCACGGTGAGCGCATTCGGATTCACGCCGCTGCGGCCGTGATACTTGTCGTAGGTCACATAGAAGAACCCGCGCTTGCGCATGAACGGGATCGGTCCGCCGCCTGAGGCCACAAACTCGTTCTGATGCTCGGCCGGTTTGGCTGCCGGCACCGTCTCGCCTGCCGAATTTGTGACCGTCAGGCCGGGAGGCGTGAAGCCCCAGGTATCGAAGGCCGTATTGCGGAAGAAGCTGGCTACAACGCCGTGATACTGCGAAGCTCCGGAGTGCAACGTGAAGTTGATGAGGCCCGCACCGCTGTACTCGGCCGCGGGCGTGCTGGTGACCACCTGGAACTGGTCGATCGCTTCGACCGGGATGGCATTGGAGACGACGCGATTGTCGCCCTGCTGGTTGATCGTCGTGAGCGGGATACCGTCCACGTAGACCGCAGCAAGGTAGTTACCGGTGCCACCGATGACCGGGGCGCGCGTGCCGGAGACAGTGCCCGGCAGCAGCGTGGCGAAGGCAGTAGGATCGCGCTGCTGGCCACTCATCTGCAGCGGCAGATTCTCATAGGTGTGATTCTCGAGCACCCCGCCGAGCGTGGCATTGGTGGTCTCAAGCGGCGGCGGCGCGGCGGTCACACGGACCTCCGTGGTCTCATTGCCGACCTGCAGGGTCACATTCAGACCGGTCAGCTTCAGCGCGTCCACGGAAAGGTTTTCCTGGCGGAACTGCTGGAAGCCGGGGGCGGTCACAACCACGGTGTAGATGCCGGGAATCACGGGCGAGATCGTGTACAGGCCATCGCCGGTGGCCGAATGGGTGGTCGTCACATGCGTCGCCTGGTTGACGGCAGTGACGCTGGCGTTGGGAACCACGGCACCGGTCTTATCCGTGATCGTGCCCTGGATACCGGCTTCACCGCCGGTCTGCGCCGAAACTTTAGAGGACAACTGGCCAAATAAAAACAGCAGCATGAGAAATCCGAAGAAGGCCTTCGAAGACCACATGCCTGAAAGCCCAACCTTACGCTGTGAATCCTTCATTTATTACCCCTTGAAACAATTTCAATGGAGAAACTAGGTCGGCAGACACGGTACGTCTCGCAAGATGCGAGTGTCAACTGCTAATTCAGCGCTGGAGAGAATCGAGCAAAACAGAGGTTTACTCGTCCGCCTAAAGGCTCGAGATAGAAACGCAGTATTTCATTGATTCAGAAGCACTTGTGGGGACATTTCTGGCTGGAATCGATGCCATTTCCCACTGCTTCGGGGTGTTCTTAGAGGCTGTCAGTTGGTATCCACATAGAGCTCAAACAGGAACCTGCGGTGTGTCCCCTACGGTCGGGTTCGTGCCTGCGCAGACAGACCGCAGGTCCCTCCACTTCGCTCGCCTTTGGCTCGCTTTGGTCGGGATGACAATATAGCGGTAAGTTTTTATCTTCGATGCCCCTCTATGTGGATACGACCTAATCCTCGTCTTCCACCAGGTAGAGCCGCTCGTGCGCCGCGTCATAGTTGATGAGCCGCGCATAACGAGCCCAGTCCACGAGCGTTTCGAACTGCCGAAGTGCTTCCGCATCCGTGAAGTGCTCATCCAGGATGTCGAGGATGAACTCCCGGCTGATTTGCCCGTCCCGCTTGCTCTTGAGCATCGCGAGCACCGTCGTCGCAAGCGGAACGCTCTCCAGCAGCTGGTCTTTGAAGATGTGATGGCTGCGATGCACCTCGGCATTTGCAAACTCACGTCCGATGTCCGTGAGCATCACATCGCCATGCTCGACCCGGGCAAATCCCAGCAGACCGGCAGCATCGATGGCCGGCATCAGGTCGTCGACCTCCAGCCGAAGATCCTCTGCTAACGCCGGCAGATCCTCTTTGCCGCCGCGCTCGTCGAGAATCTCCAGAAGTCCGCTGATTCCGCCGGCGCGCGCATGAGGAAGCACCGTGAAGCGAGGCTCCTTTGCTGTTGGAGACGCCTCGCCGACAACCGCGTCCGGATTGGTCATCACATCGTACACATGATCGACGAGAGCCTTGAAGGATGCGGCATTCTTGTCGCGCGGACGCGGTATTTCCACGGCCAGCTCGCCGCGAATCACGCCAGGATTAGCCCCAAGGATCATGATTCGATCGGCCAGGAGCACCGCCTCTTCGATGTTATGCGTGACCAGCACGATGCTCTTCGCGGGGAACGAGCCCTTTTCCCACAGATAGCCGATCTCACCTCGCAGATTCTCTGCCGTCAGCACATCCAGCGCACTGAATGGCTCATCCATCATCAGAACATTCGGCTTCATCACGAATGCACGCGCGAAGCCGACTCGCTGCCGCATGCCGCCGGAAAGCTCCTTGGGATACGCACCAGCAAAACCTTCAAGACCAACCATGCCTAACGCATGGACAGCCTGCTTCTCCGCTTCATCCCGGTCTACGCCACGCGCAATCAATCCCAGCTCAGCGTTCTCCTGAACAGTGAGCCAAGGCAGAAGCGCGAAGCTCTGAAAGACCATGGCAACGTCAGGATTCGGGCCCCTCAGCTCTTTGCCATTCCTGCGGACGATTCCCTCCGATGGCCGGATCAGCCCGGCGAGAATGCGGAGCAGCGTGCTCTTTCCCGAGCCGCTGCGTCCGAGCAGAGCCACAACCTCGCCGGCTTTCACCGTGAGCGAAACATGCTTCAGCACCGTCTGCTGGCCGCCGGCAGGAAGAGGAAAGGTCTTCGTGATCTGCTGCACTTCGAGTAACTTCATTCCGTTCTCCATGTTCTCCTCCTATCCGATCTGGTAGCGACGCTGCGCCAGGCCATAGAGGGGTCTCCAGACCAGGCGATTCAGACTTACGACGAAGACACTCATCAGCCCGACGCCGAGAACGATCCTGGGCCAGTCTCCCTTGCCGGTAGCGTCGGCAATATAAGCACCCAGGCCTGACGCCTTGAGTGTCGTGTCACCCCAGGAGACAAGCTCCGAGACGATGCTTGCATTCCATGCACCTCCGCTCGCAGTGACAGCTCCCGTCACCCATGTGCCGAAGATGCCTGGCCCAAGGAGATAGCGCCACTTCTGCCATCCGCGCAGTCCGAGGCTGGTCGCCATCTCCCGGAGATCGTTCGGAATCGCCTGCGCTCCTCCGATGACGTTGAAGAGCATGTACCACTGGGAGCCAAGCGACATAAGCAGAATGCTGCCCCAGTTCAGGCTGATGCCGAGCTTGATAAAGGCAAGCGTTGCGAAAGGGAACAGGAAGTTCGCCGGAAACGATGCTGCAATCTGCACAAGCGGCTGCGTAAGACGGGCCAGCCGCGGACTGAGGCCGATGGCAACGCCGATCGGGGTCCACACAAGCGTACTGAACGCGATCAAAAACAGGACGCGTATGGCCGTAGCAAGGCCAAGTACGGCGGCATGCAACATCTCATGGACGCCCACTGCATTCCATACAAAACGTATTGCTGTCGCCACAAGAACAAGAGAGAAGAAGATCGTGGTGACGTTGAATGCGATGTCGCCACGGCGGGAAGCCGGCTTGACGTACACAACTTCCGGCGCTGCCGTGCGCGCGGAGAGCCAACGGTCAACGGCGTGCCATATCGGGGAGATTGCGGCGTTCACCATTTTCGGTAGCGAGGAACCTCGCCAAAGATCGACCACCCAGAACCGGCGTTCCTCACCTGCGCTCAGCTCAACCTTGTAACGGTCGGCCATGGTCACCAGCGGTTTCCAGAAGAGCTGATCGATAAGCAGGATGAGCAGAATCATAGTCACGATCGCCCATGCCAGCGCGTGCATGTCCTTTGCAGCTACTGCGGCTGCCACATAAGAGCCAATCCCCGGCAGCGTGTACTGATGATTCAAAACGCTGATGGATTCGCTGGCGGCGAGAAAGAACCAGCCGCCGCCGAAGCTCATCATGCCGTTCCAGACCAGCCCGATTGCGGATACCGGCAGCTCCAGCCGCGTGAACCGCTCCCAGGCCGAAAGATGATAGAGCGAGGCCATCTCCTCCATCTCATGCGGGACAGTGCGCAGAGACTGGTAGAAGGAGAAAGTCATATTCCACGCCTGCCCCGTGAAGATGGCGAAGATCGAAGCTGCTTCCAGCCCGAGCAGGCTTCCACGAAAGAGCGCAATGAACGCAGTCACCGTAACGGAAAGAAAGCCCAGCACCGGGACAGACTGCAGGATGTCGAGCAGCGGAATCAGAACGCGCTCGGCCTTCGCGCTCCTTGCCGCGGCATAGCCATAGGCAAACGTAAACAGCGTCGACGCGACGAGCGCAATGAACATCCGGAGCGTGGAGCGTGCCGCGTAATTTGGAAGGTTGCGCGGATCAAGACTGATCTGCGGAATAACGTCCGGCGGGTGAAAGCGGACGAACGATTCCGATCCAACTTTTGCAATGAGACAAAGGAGAGCAAGCGTACCCAGACCTACAGCCAGATCTGCCGGACGAAACGACGAGGTGACATCGAACCTCATTCGCACGCTTGCTCCCGAGATGGGTAACCGCATCCTCTTCATGTTCATGCCAATTCACCTCTTCCTGCAGGAGCCACCACTCGTGATCGAACCTACTCTGCAAGGAAGCAGTGACCACAAGCGCAGCCATGCGCTGAGCTTCCAGGTGAGAGCGGCAGATTCTTCCGATTGTCGGTTGGGAGGTGCGAGCTGGTCTTTCGGACCGGGGACGCTCGCGCTCAAATCACAAACTTCATGCTGTGATGAGCCGCGGAGCGTACCAGCGTGGCGCTAGAGACTCTCCTGAGGGCTCAGAACACAGCACAGGAAGACTGTCGAGATACTCGGAGGTTCTTGTGTATTTTCTATCGTCATGCTTTGGGTCCATTTCGAGGCCGTACGACCTCGCCATTTCACTTGTAACATATCCCCCTATGGTATACAACCATTCATGGAGATTTCATGGACCGGGAAAGCAGCGACATCGCAAAGCGATAGATCCGGTCCGCACGTAACTTCAGGGAGAATAGGACTACATGGCACACGTGCATGGGCCGACAAGCGGCAGGAAGATGTGGTTGTCGCTAGCGGTCACCCTCAGCTTCTGCACTTTTGAAGCGATTGCCGGCAAAGCCTCTCACTCCCTCGCTCTCGTCTCGGATGCAGGTCATAATCTGAGCGACGCGCTGGCTCTCGGTCTGGCCGCATATGCACTCCACTCCATGAGCCGCCCGGCAAAGGGAAGACATACTTATGGCTTTCAGAGGATATCGGCGCTCACCGCACTCTTCAACGCTTCCGCGCTGATCGTGATTGCGATCCTCATCGGGCTCGGAGCGCTGGAGCGCTTCCAGCATCCTCAACCGCTGGCCGGAAACATCATGATCTGGGTCGCACTAATCTCGGTCCTGATGAACACCCTGATCGCAGTCGCGCTCGCCGGCGATGCAAAGAACAGTCTGAATTCGCGCGCCGCCATGATCCATATGGCGGGAGATGCGATCTCGGCAGCAGGCGTCGTAGCAGCAGGCATCGTGGTCCGCTACACAGGATGGGGCTACGCGGATGCCGTGGTTTCACTCCTGATCGCAGCCTTCATCGCCTGGTCCGGCGTAGGCGTCCTTCGCGAGGCAGGAGACATCCTGATGGAGAAAGCGCCTCGCCATCTCGACCCCGCAGAGCTTGCTGCGACGATCCGGGAGATCCCCAGCGTCTGCAACGTGCACGACCTCCATGTCTGGACAGTTGGCGAAGGCCGCAGCTTTCTTAGCTGCCATGTCGCATTTGCTGCAGGAACATCGCTCGATGCGTGCTCATCGGTCATCAACAACATCGCCGGTCAACTGCGTAAGAGCTTCTCGATCGACCATGCGACGATTCAGCCGGAGATTGTCGGCGCGTGCGAGATGGCGAGCTTAAATGCGTTTTATTGCGCTCCGGAGCCTAAGCCGACACAAGCTCATCACCATGGATGCACGCATCACCATTAGATAGACATTAGGCGATCAAGGAATCAGCAGCAGCCCTGATCTGCAGAAAGGGAAGACGACATGTCTGCAATCCATCAAGTTCTGGCCGTTATCTCTGCCGCGCATCCGTGGTGGACAGACTCTACCCCTCTCTGGAAACAACAGACGTTTCCGCGCCTGCTGCTGGCACTTGCACTGGGTGTTTGTGTCGGCGCCGAGCGGCAGTGGAGGCAGCGTGCCGCCGGACTACGCACCAATACACTGGTCTGTTTAGGCGCGGCCGCGTTCGTTGACCTGGGGCTGACGGTCGCACCGAATACCACGCAGGTGATCGCGTACGTAGTCTCCGGTGTCGGTTTTCTCGGAGCCGGCGCGATCATGAAGGACGGCGCCAATGTTCGCGGCCTCAACACCGCCGCGACGCTGTGGTGCTCCGCTGCGGTCGGCGCATGCGTGGGAGCAGGCGAGCTGCTGGATGGCATCTTCGTTGCTATCCTCCTCATCGGGATCAACTCCGCACTGCGTCCCCTTTCTCGCTACATTGACCAGCGATCGCTGGCGGCGACGAAACCTTACGCGCTGTTTCGTCTGAGGATTCTCTGCGAAGCCGGGCATGCGAAGGATGCAGAGAGTCATCTCACGCGAGCCATCGCCGAGCGCTCCCTACTGCTGCGCGAACTGCGAACGGAAGACGAGGAAGCATCGGACACCTCTGTCCTGCAGGCGGTCCTGGAATCGCAGAGCCGCAGCGATGAGCACCTGCAGGAAGTCGCCGCAGAACTCCGCGCATGCCCATGGGTCGAATCCGTGGATGTATCAGGAACCGACCCAGACGCAGAATAGAAGAAGGATTCCGGGGAAGTCTCCGGCACGCAAATTCAGAGGGTAGCCTCAAGGCTGAATATTTCCAGGGCCGGAAGATCAGCCAGCGCGATAGATCGCGCGCCCAGCACCTCTCCAAGCTCTGCCGCGCGATGAAACGGATCTTCCGGCGGTGCGGTGTCAATGACCAAAGAGCGAGTGCGCAACCGGCTCGCGATCTCTTTCGCTTCTATCCACGGATCGCCGCCGCGCAGCGCCACGTTCGCTCGTCCATCCGTGAGCACGATCATCACCGTCGACGAAGTCAGGTAGGCTTTTGCCAACTCCAGCGCATGCGCCAGCGGCGTTCTGCCGCCCGTAGGAAGATATTCGAGCGCTGTCCTCGCGTCATCGAGGATCTGTGACGGTTCGAGCAGAACCTTCGCATCCGTGCCGCGGAAGACGATCATCGCAACCTCGTCATTCCTGCGAAATCCACGATGGAGCAGATCGAGCACTGCGCCTTTCACGCGGGCCATTTTCTCCTGCATGGCATGCGAGCCGCTGGAATCGATGAGAAAGAGATATCGGACACCGGAGCGAGGCACACGCACTTTCTCATGCAAATCGGAAATACGCGGCTGCGGGCTTCCTGTCGCGGCTATCGCATGATGGACCGTCGCGAGGATATCCAGCTCGCGCGGGCTCTCTGCCAAACGCGTGCCGGTGACAGCTCCTTTCTTCTCTTCAAGCGCCTTCTGACTTGCGCCGCGATGCACCGTGCTATCGACCGCAATCTGCAGCACCGGCGCGACTGCCTGCCGCGGCGCAAAGATGCGCTCGATGGCCCGCTGCGATTCCCCGTTCTGGTTCTCCTGCTCTGGCTGTGCAGTCTGAGACGAGGATGGCGGAGGCTGTCCGCCGGAACGCGCGCGATGATTCAACACCAGCGGCAGCACAGCCTCGACATGATGCGGTGCCACAGAAGCCTCCCCCATCCACGCAGCGCAGGCCATGCTGGCGCGTACGGCGGAAAGATCGGCGCGGAGCGAACGCACACCGGCCGCGCAGGCTGCGGCACTGATCTGCGCCAATATTTCGCCTGGAGGAACAACGGAAGAGAGCAGCTCGCGTCCCCGGCTGATCCTGCTTCGCAGCTCTTCCTGCTCGATACTCCACTCCTCGGTGAATGCCGAGGGATTGCGATCGAAGGCCAGCCTGCGCTCGACGATCATCTGTCGCTCGGCCTGGTCCAGCGGCGCGGCGATGTCGACCGAGAGCGCGAAGCGATCCTGCAGCTGCGGGCGCAGCAATCCCTCTTCCGGATTCATACTGCCGAGCAGCACAAACTCTGCCGGATGCGAAGCGCTGAATCCTTCCCGCTCGATCACATGCATGCCGCTTGCAGCAGCGTCGAGGATCGCGTCGCCGAGATGCGCAGCCAGCAGGTTTACTTCATCGATGTAGAGGATGCCGCGGTGCGCTTCGGAGAGCAGTCCATGCTTGAGCTCCGGCGCGCCCCTGAGCGCGCTCTCAAGATGCAGGCCGCCAAGCAACCGGTCTTCCGTGATGCCGATGGGCAGATTGAGGAAAGGCGCAGGCGCGGGCAGCAGTGCTCCGAGAGAGCGTGCGGTCGTGGTCTTACCCGCGCCCTTATCGCCGCGCAGCAATACGCCGAGGCGCCAGTCGATGGCGGCCAGCAACAGCGCCAGCTTCATCTGCTCCTGACCTACGATCGCAGCAAATGGATAGCTCACTGTCCTCATTCCACCGTCTCCCTCTTTTGCTCTCCCTGCGCTTCAAGAATGGCTTCGCTCTCGAGCAGCAGGCCGCGCAGGCCCTCCAGTGTTTCGGGCTTCGGATTCTCCCACAGCTCGCGCTTCGCCGCTTCGAGCAGCCGCTCCGCAATGGCGTTCATGGCCCAGGGGTTCGACTTTCGGAGGAATTCCTGCATCTCCGGTGAGAGCGCGTAGTGCTCGGCAAGCCCCTCATAGATGAAGTCCGGCGCAATCTGCGCTGTGGCATCGAAGCCGAAGATGTAATCGACGGTCGCGGCCAGCTCCAGGCCGCCTTTGTAGCCGTGGCGCTGAATGCTCTCGATCCATTTGGGGTTAACGACGCGCGAGCGATAGACACGCAGCGCCTCTTCCTTCAGGTCGCGCACGCGTACGGCATCGGGCCGCGAGCTGTCGCCGAAATACGCCTTGGGCTGCACGCCGGTGAGCGCGCGGATGGACGCGACCATGCCTCCATGAAACTGAAAATAGTCATCCGAGTCGAAGATGTCGTGCTCGCGATTGTCCTGATTGTGCAAAGCCACCTGCACCGCCTGCAGGCGTTCGGCAAAAACCGTGCGCGCATCGACTCCGGAGGCATTCTGCCCATAGGCGTAGCCTCCCCATTCGAGGAAGGTGCGCGCGAAATCATGATCGTCCTTCCAATTGCCGGTCTCGATCAGTGGAAGAATGCCCGCGCCATAAGCTCCGGGCTTGGAACCGAACATCCGATAACGCGCCTGCGACTCGGCCTCTTCCATGGGAAGGTCGCTTTTCTTTTCGAGATCGGCAAGGTAATGCTTGCGCGGAAAATTTTTATCGAGCGGCTCGTCCTGATCGATCACCAGCGAGACCGCCTGATCGAAGAGATCGATGAGGTGCGGGAAGGCATCGCGGAAGAAGCCACTGATGCGCAGCGTAACGTCGATGCGCGGACGGCTCAGCGTTTCCAGCGGGATGAGCGCGACGCCTTCGATACGGCGCGACTGCGCATTCCACACCGGCTCCACGCCAAGCAGCGCAAAGGCCTCCGCTATATCGTCGCCGTGCGTGCGCATCTGCGAGGTACCCCACACGCTGAGACCCATCATTTCGGGATACGCGCCTTCTTCGAGCATGAAGCGCTCAATCGCCTCACGCGCAAGATGTTGCCCCACGCGCCACGATGCCTGCGACGGCAGAGCCCGCGGATCGACTGCATAAAAATTCCGCCCGGTGGGCAGGATGTGCGCCATGCCGCGCGTCGGTGCACCTGCGGGCCCGGCGGGGACGTATTTACCTTCGAGCGCGTCGAGAAGATGCTCGATCTCGTCGCCTGCCTGCTCCAGATGTGGCACCAGTGTCGTGCAGGCGAAGTGCAGCACGCTGCCGATCTCCTCTGTCTCGAGACCCAGCAGGGCACGCTGCGCCTCCGAAATCGCATCCGTACGGAAGCCAAACTCTTCGAGCATCGCGTAGAGATCGAAGGCCAGCTGATCGAGCGCTTCGAGCACATCGGCATGTGTGTGCACCGTGCGGCCAGCCAGAGTGTTTTCTGCCGCGAGGCGCGCACCCTGCTGCTGCATCAGAGCTGCGAGATCGTATCCATACGCAAAGGCCAGCGCGGTCTGCAGGCTGGGCACATTCGCATTCGAGAGGCGGGTGAGCGAGCGCAGCATCTCCGGCAGCGGCGGCATCTGGCCGAGCACATGGAGACCGCTGCGAATCTGCGCCATGCCCAGTTCGCACAGATAGCCGTCGAGATCTTCGATGAGGTGCGCAACATCGCTGCCGCTCATCTCGGCCAGCGTCGCCGGCACGCCTTCGGGCGTCAGCTCGTCATCCCACTCGTGCTTGTGGTCGCCGTGGTCGCGGCTGAGCATGGTCTTCAGGTCGAGATCGGCCTGCAGGTTCGCCTTCTGCACCAGGTCCCAGATTTGTTGCTGCAGATACGGCAGCTTCGTGGGATCGAGCTTCTCTACGGCATAGTATTCATTGACGAGCTGATTCAACTCCGCGAGCGTACCGTACGTTTCGGCGGTAGTCATCGGCGGCGTCAGGTGATCGACGATGACGGCGTGCGCGCGACGCTTCGACTGGCTGCCTTCACCGGGGTCGTTGATGATGAAGGGATAGACCAGCGGCATGTCGCCCAGCAGCAGGTCAGGATAGCATTCGCTCGACAGGCCGATGCCCTTGCCCGGCAACCATTCGAGCGTGCCGTGCTTACCCATGTGGACAATCGCATCTGCGCCCCATCCGCCCTCGGATTGCGGCGTGCCCAGCCAGCGATAGAAGGCCGTGTAGTGATGCGTCGGAGGCAGATCCGGCGTGTGATAGATCGCATCCGGATCTATGCCGTAGCCACGCGGCGGTTGCAGTGCGACGAGCGCGTTGCCGAAGCTCAGCGCAGCGAAGTGATAGCTCCGCTCATCGCTCCATGGTTCCTGTTCGACCGCGGCAATCTTACCGGCGAGCGTTCCCAGCAGCTTCTTGTCGGTCTTCGGCTTCTCGGATCGCACGCTGAACCCATGCGCCTGCGGCTCGCCCCAGTAGCCTTCCATCCTGCGGCGTACGCGCTCGGGAAACACGGAATACTGAGCATGGTAAGCAACCCTCGAGAAGCGCTCTGCGCGGGCGGGATCGAGCGGATAGCGGTCGTCATACGAGCCACGCTCGAGCAGACGCTGCATGAGCGCGTCGGACGACTCCGGCAATGCGGTGATGCTGTAGCGGCGGCTGCGCAGCGCATGCAGCGTAGTGAGCAGGCTGGCCGGCGTATCGAGGCCCACCGCGCCGCCGACCTGCGAGGCCTTGGCCGCGGAGTTCGTCAGCACAAAGGCCACGCGGCGTTCGGCGTTCGACGTGTGCCGCAGCCTGGCCAGTCGTGCGGCGATGCCGGCCACGCGCCCTATGCGCTCCTCGTCTGCGACGTAGAGGCCATCCTGCGCCGCGCCTCCGCGCTCTTTGAAAGAAATGGGCACGGTAATGATGCGGCCATCGAATTCAGGGATAGCCACGTTGATCGCCGTATCGAGCGCATTCAGCCCGCGCCTCGATCCCTCCCATGAGCCACGCGCCATGCCGCTGGCAATAGCCTGCAATACCGGAATGCCGAGCGCTTCGAGCGCATGCACCGCCTCGCCCGCTTCTGTAACCGTGCCGGTATTGATTTCACCGATGGCGAAGGACAGCGTGGAGATAAGCACATCCGCTCGCCCCTCGATCCAGGAAAAGACCGCGGGCCTGCCTGCTTCCTTTGACTTGAGGCTCGAAGTAAAGACGCACAGGACATTCAGCCCACGCTCTTCGAGCGCCTGCGCCAGCGCATCGATGAAGCCGGTGTTGCCGCTCATGCGATGCGCGCGATAAAAGAGCACCGCCGCGGTGGGCTTTGCCGGATCGGCCCTGCGCTGCCAGTCTTCGAGAGACGCCACGCCCATATCAGGCAAATAAATGCCATGCTCAGGCATCGGCATGGGCTGCGCGTATCCGTAGCCGCTCAGCAGCAGGCGGTCGGAGAGGAAGTGGCACAGCTCAACGAAATTACCTACGCCGCCGAGCGCGAGATAGCGCGCAGCCGTCTCCATCACGTCGGCAGGCACATGCACAGTCTGCGTAAACTCGGGCGTGAGCTCACCGGTGCCGCTGACCAGCACCAGCGATTGACCGCGATCTATGCAGTGCCGCCGCAGGCGATCGAATGCGGGAACCGCGCTCAGCGGGCCGTGCACACGCAGCACGACGATGCGCGCTCGCCCCAACTCTCCGGCGAGCAACACCTCCATCTGGTCCTCACTGTGCAGTGCATTCAGAGAATAGGCTGCGAGCTCGAGATCCGGAGGAAGCTGCTCCTTCGCCTTTGCCAACGTGAGCAGATCGGTGTCCGCATGCGAAAGCAGCATGATGCCGTCTGACTGCTGCGGTTGTGCTGCATCCGCGGGCGCAGCGGACTTGCGCACGTCCCAGTCGTAATAGTTGAAGACAAATTCACTCAGCTCCGCCGGAGGCTTCAGAAAGCGGTCGGCCTTGAGCATCGACTCGATGTAGTCGAAGATCTGCCGCACCTGCCAGGCGCTGTTCACCGAGTGAAACCAGATGGCGTGGCCATCGAAGACGAGGCTGGCGACGTTAGCCAGCGCGCAGGGGCCGAGGCATCCGCCCTTGGTGAGGTGAACCTGGTTGCGAATTTTGCGCCGCGTCCACTCTTCCTTATAAACGTCCACCGGAACCTCGGCGTAACCGCGCTCGGTGCGCCCGCAGCAGCACCCGGTGAAGCAATAGGAGAGATGGCCGCGATGCTGGACGATGTTCAGGGTACGTCCGTCCGCACGAATGACGCGCTGCCGGTGCGAGGTCATAGCTCCTCCGCCGGGGTTCTCTGGCGAATGATCCAGACCAGGTAAGGACCACCGATCAACGCGACGACGGCTCCCGCCGGAAGCTCCGCGGGCGGCATCACGATGCGTCCAATCGCATCGCACAGAGCGAGCAGCGCGCCACCGAGAAGAAACGAGCATGGCATGAGCAACCGATGATCCGGACTGATGCGGGAGCGGACAAGATGCGGCACGATCAGTCCGACAAAGCCGATGGGGCCGGTGAGCGCGATAGCTCCGGCAACGAGGATGGAACCGAGAATATATCCCTGCGCGAGCAGCGAGCCAACATTCACACCGCGCGAGGCCGCCCAGCGTTCGCTCACCGCAAGCAGGTTCCAGCTTCGCGCACGGGAAAAGAGGATGCCCGAAGCAATCAGTACGACAGCGGCAAGCATGGCAAGCGAGGTGTAGCTCACCGAGTCCACGCTGCCGATAAGCCAGCGCGCGATGGAGAAGGAGCGCGATACACCGGCAAAGCTGCTGAGGATGAGAATGAATGCCTCACAAATGCTGTTGATGGCGATGCCAGTGAGCAGCAGTCCGAACGAAGAGACCTGGCGCTGGCGGAATGCGCCTCCGATGACCAGCACGAGCACGGCGAATGCGCCGATCAGTGAGCCGATCCAGGTCGTCGGAATGCCGAGAAATGTCTCCCAGCCGAGGAGAATCGCAGCGACTGCGCCGCACGATGCGCCGGCAGAGATGCCGAGCGTATACGGCGTGGCAAGCGCATCGCGAAGCATCGCCTGAAAGAGCGCTCCCGCCAGAGAGAGCGCGCCGCCTGCGATCAATGCGAGGAGCGTGCGCGAGAGCCGGAGCTGCAGCAGGATCTCATAGTCCGGCGACTGGCGATGCAGCACATGCACAAAGCTGATGGGCCCGGCGCCTATCCACGGAAGAATCAGCGCCGCGGCGAGAAAGACGACGAGGGAGAGAGCAAGGCTCAGTCGGGCAGAAATCCTGCGGCGCGGCGCGGCGTTCATTGGTACCACACCCACGGCGCTCCTGTGGGCGTCGTCGCCATGTCCAGGCGCTTTGAAAAGAGCCGCAGCCAGCTCTTGTCCTGGTGCGCATCCGCGGTGGAGAGATCATAGGCAACGGCGCCATCTGCCAGCACGATGAGGCGCGTGCAGTAGGTCAGCGCAAGATTCAGATCGTGCGTCGCCGCGATGCAGAGCTTTCCTGCCTGCGCCTCGTCGCGCAGAATATTGAAGCAGTGAAGCTGCTGCTCGATATCGAGAAAGGTCGAGGGCTCATCCAGCAGCATCACGACCGCATCCTGCGCCAGGCATGCAGCCACCAGCACGCGCTGCCGCTCGCCGCCGCTCAGCGAACGGAAAGCGCGATGACGATGCGTCCAGCATGAAGTCCGCTCCATCGCTGCGCGGATATGCCTGTGGTCTTCACCGGACTCGAACCAGCGATCGGTATGCGGATAGCGCCCCATGCCGACGAGCTGCTCCGCGGTAAAAGGCAGATCCGCATGAATCGACTGCGGAAGATGGCTCACCTGCTGCGCCAGCTCACGGCGCCTCCACTGCGGTTGCGCACGGCCGCGCAGCTTCACCTCTCCGCTTGCCGGCGTGCGAAAGCCGGAGATCACGTCGAGCAGTGTGCTCTTACCCGAGCCGTTGATACCAAGCAGCGCAACGAACTCTCCCTCGTCGGCATGAAAGCTGATCTCGCTCAGGATCGATCGGCTTCCGTAAGAGAAGCTCACACTCTTGACCTCGAGCAGGCGGGACGATACGTGGTTCAATCGGAACCGCCGATGCCATGCACGAAATCGAAGAGCCGCTGCGCTGCGAGCGGTGTTCTCGGTCCCGGCACGACGAGCGAATCGGTCGTTCCCGCATAGACATGGCCGCTCTGCACAGCCTTGAGATTCCGGTTCTGGTTCCACAGCGCGAGCGTGGCGAGGCGCGAAGTTCGGCGCGCCTCTTCAGTCTGCTGCGTGCCGCTCAGGTCGATGATGACGTCGGGGTTTTCGCGCAGCACCGTCTCGAGCGAGATTCGTGGATACTGCGGCGTACCTGCCTGTGCCAGCACATTCGCCCCCCCGGCGATCTCGAGGATCTGGTTGACGTAATTATTCGGGCCGACCGCGATGATATTGTTCAGCGTGCCCTGCTGGCGATCGACAATCACGAGCACACGCGGCGAGGGCGTGGCCTTTGCCTTCGACTGGATTGCTCCAAGCTGACCCTTCATCTGCGCGATCAACCCAGCCGCGCGGTCCGGCGCGCCCACGGCTTTGCCGATGAGCGAGGTTTCCGTATAGATGTCTTCGAGGGTGTCATGTGGCACCACGAGCGATGCGATATGCAGCGTATCGAGCCGCCCGGTGAGTTCGTTCGAACTGCGCTCCAGCACCACGAGATCGGGCGCGAGCCGCGCAATCGCCTCCAGATTCGGATGCACATAGCCGCCGACCCTGGGCAGCTTCTGCACCTCGGGCGGATAGTTGCAAAACTGCGACACGCCGACGACCCTGTTGCCAACGCCGAGCGCGAAGAGTGTTTCGGTGATGCTGGGTGAGGTCGAGACGATACGCTGCGGCTTCGCCTGGGAAGGGGTCTGGGCGGTGGCCATGCCGGCGCACAGCAACAGAAGCACGATGCAGAAGAAAATCCGGAAGCGCATTCGCAGAAACGGAAGCATCATTCAAGTCCTTTGCGGAGATCAGTGCTCCGGATACCGCGCGCTCAGGCTGCGATCCGCAAACCATCCGAAGACGAATCCCAGCACGCTCCAGAGAAGCACCTGCAGTTCGAGCGCGGCGACACGGAACTTCCACAGCAGCGTGGCGGGAAAGCCGGAAGGCACCTCATCGATATTGGGTAGAAAGTGGGCCGCTGCGGTGATCGCAAACACGAAGAATACAGCCGCGAGCAGCGATGCATTCCATACGCCCATCTTTCTATGGAGAGACTTCTGCAGCTTGATCGCGAGCACCATTGAGACGACAGCAAAGGCGAGCAGCAGAAAATACGCCGCCGTGCGCATGCCGATCGTATCCGGATTACCCACGGACGGCGGGTTCGCCGGATACTTCAGCGCGGGCACGACTGCGAGCGTCACGAAGCCGAATCCGGCCAGCAACACCGCAAGAGAACGTGGATCGGTGACCGGCAGCCTGCCGAGAGAGAAGGCGAAGACCAGCGCGAAGATGCCGCCCACAGCGATGCCATCGACGGCGGTTGCGGTCAGGAGCCCGAGACTTTTCTGGAGCTTGCGGCTGACGATCTCAGGCTCGGGTGCTTCGCCCTTGGCCTGATCCATATTCGTCTCAAAAACGATGGCGCGGTCCACCTGCGGTTCGCCGACCCAGCGGGCCAGTGCAAAAACAAGCAGCCCTGCGATGAGCCCCGCAAGCATCCCGCGCACAAGCAGGATGCGGGTCATGGTGTCCTCTCAGTGGCAGGGGAAGCCGAGCAGATGCCGCCCGTCGTGCACAAATTCATGGACGACATGCCCATGGATGAGCGAGGTCGCTCCCTGTTCCGCGCCCACAAAGTAGATCGCCAGAAGCAGGAGCAGGCCACCGAAGAGAGCCCACGGCAGTATTTCCCGCACCGGAATAGCGGGGATGGAAACAGACTGAGGAGCCAGAGTGCCGGCCAGATATTGCGCCATGTCGAAAGCCTCCCGGGATCACGCGTCCCACAGCGAGAGATTGCTTAAGGAATGAAGGAAGGTCTGGCTTGGGGTCACAGTGGCGCGGCCGCGCCGGAATTGCACCGGCTTCTTCACTTCATTTCAAAGACTGCATTAACCCTATGTCTCCCTATGATGAGTGTCAAGATGATGCGCATGCCACGCGCAGAGCGTCGCACAGAGAAGGAATTTATGAGCACTCGATTCACCCTCATCGCGCATGCCGCCACGGAGTCGCAGCGGACGGCGGCCTTCCCATGGAATGAGCCGATCACCCAGCGCGAGCGGGAACGGCTCGCGACGCACGGCTGGCCTGCGCCCAAAGCCAGCCAGGTATGGGCAGCGCCCGAAGCGCGCACGCAGGAGACAGCCCGGCTGCTGAGGCTCGAGCCCGCTATAGCGGAAGCGCTGCGCGACTGCGACTACGGGGAGTGGCGCGGCCGCACGATGGACGAGGTGCAATCGGCAGAACCCGAAGGGCTGATGGCCTGGCTTACCACTCCGGACGCCGCCCCACACGGCGGCGAATCCATCGAGCAGCTGATTCGCCGGGTCGGCGCGTGGCTGGATTCGGATTTAAAGCCGCAGCATATCGTCACCGTCACGCACCCGGCCTGCATCCGGGCCGCAATCGTCCACGCGCTGCGCCTGCCCGCGCTGCTCTTCTGGCGCTTCGACATCGCGCCGCTCACCCTTACCGACCTGCGCCGGAGCGGCCCGACCTGGACCGTGCGCTGTGCGGGGTGTACGCTACTCCGGGCTGAACCGCTGGAATAAGAGTGCGGTTATGCTATGGTGGCTTTCAGATACTCCGGGTGCCCGCGAGGGCATAACAGGGAAGCCGGTGAGAAGTCCGGCACGGTCCCGCCACTGTAATCAGGACAATGGATCTTCCAAGAGCCACTCGGAAACGGGGAAGGCGGAGGATCTGAGCCGTCTCGTGACGGATCAACCTGTGAGTCAGGAGACCTACCCGGATCATTTTCGACTCTTCTCCGCGTGGAAACGGGGACGATCGCTCATCTCCCCCTGAGCCCTCGCGCCTTTTCATGCCCTGCGAGGTTACCGATGGCCGGACAACGGCTCCGTGCTCTTTTATCTGCGGCTCTGCGAGCGTGTCTTCCCGCTCTTTCTGTCATTGCACTCCTTCTGAACTCGATTCCCGCACACGCCGCCAGCGGAGGCAGCATCTCCGGCACAGTCACGGACTCCACCGGCGCCGTCATCGTGGGAGCCTCGCTCAAGCTCATCAACACCGCGCAGCAGACCGCTTGGCAGGCCTCGTCCGACAAGCAGGGACTCTACTCCTTCCCCGACCTTCCCGTAGGCCACTACGATCTCACCATCACCGCGGCCGGCTTTACCACGCAGAAAAAGACGGCCATCTCGGTCGATACCGATGCGGCTATCCGCCTCGATGTAGTGCTCGCCGTCGGCAGCCAGACTGACACCATCTCAGTCACCAGCGATACCGGCGCGCAGGTGGAAACAAGTTCGACGCATCTTGGCGAAGTCGTCTCTGGCGCACAGATGACGGCGCTGCCACTCAACGGCAGAAGTTATACTGACCTGCTCGCCATCCAGCCCGGCGTCGCGCCCATCTCCACGCTGCTTGCGAGCTCGGTCATCATGGCCGGCGTCACCGGCAGCCTCGACCCCTCCGGCGATCTGAATCCCGGCAACCTCTCGATCAATGGCCAGCGCGAGTCCTCGAACGGCTTTCTGGTGAACGGCATCGACGTGCAGGAGCACATGAACGGCGGCACGTCGATCATTCCCAATCTCGATTCGATCGATGAATTTCGCGTGTTAACCAATAATTTCGATCCGGAATACGGCAACTATAACGGCGGCATGGTGACCGTCGTCAGCAAGTCCGGCGCCGGCCAGTTCCACGGCGAAGCCTTCGAATTCCTGCGCAACACCGATCTCGATGCGCGCGGCTACTTCGACCCCACGCGTCCCGCTTTCCGCCAGAATCAATTCGGTGGCACCTTCGGCGGACCGGTCATCCGGAATAAAGTCTTCTTCTTTGCCGACTACCAGGGCACGCGCACCACGCAGGGAATCTCGACAGGAAATATCTCTGTACCCACAACAGCGGAGCGCGGCGGCGATTTTCTCAACACTTCAACGCAGCAGAGCCTGTTGACCGGCAGCGTAAGCGGTTCCTATCTCGCGTCCCTGCTCAGCCAGGATCTCGGCTATACGGTGACCTCAGGCGAGGCCTACTCCTCGGTGTTCCCGAATGGCGTCATTCCAAAGAGCGCGTGGTCCGCACCAGCGAAGAACCTGCTGAAGTACATCCCGTCGCCCAATACCGGCTCCGACCAGTTCTCGACCTCGGCCTACGCCGAAACTGTCCGTGACGACAAGGGCGCAATCCGCATCGACGCCAATAGTTGGATGGGCCAACTCTCCGGCTACTACTTCATCGACGACTACAACCTCGATAACCCTTATCCTGGCTCGGTCGCAGGCGCCACGATTCCGGGCTTCGACGCACTCACCATCGGGCGCGCGCAGCTCTTCTCCCTTGGAGACACGAAGGTCTTTGGCGCAACGACAGTGAATGAATTCCATCTCGGGTATCTGCGCAACGCCAACATCGTGGGACAGCCCAAGGGCGGCCTGGGCGTGACTCTAGCCTCGCAGGGCTTCGTCACCGGAGCCGATACGACTGGCATCTATGTGCAGGCGCCGCAGTATGAAGGCGTCGAGAACATGACCTTCCCGAGCTTCACCATGGGTGTGCCGATCACGAACATGACACAGGTCAATAACACTATTTACCTCAGCGACGGCCTCTCCAAGGTGATGGGCTCGCACACGCTCAAAGCGGGCGGGCAGTTCCACGCCGATGAGGTGAACGAGCATCCCAACGCGACCTTCAACGGCACCTTCAACCTGGATGGAACAGAAACCGGCTCCGCCTATGCCGATTTCCTCATCGGCGTGCCGAGCAACTTCACGCAGTCTTCGGGCCAGCCCTTCTACCTGCGCAATCGCTACCTCGGCCTCTATGCGCAGGATAGCTGGCGCGCACGCAACAACCTCACCATCCATGCCGGTCTGCGCTGGGATATGATCATGCCCTTCTGGGAGAAGTACAACCAGATTCAGACCTACATCGCCGGAGAGCAATCCACGCTCTATCCCGGCGCGCCGTCAGGCCTTGTCGTCGCGGGCGACCCTGGAGTACCGAAGACGATTGCACCCACCGGCTACCGAAACTTCGCGCCGCGCCTGGGCATCGCCTACACACCGCATCCCGAAAATGGCTTCCTGCAAACATTGCTGGGTAGCGGCGGCAAGAGCAGCATTCGCGCCAGCTACGGCCTCTTCTATACGCAGTTTCCCGGCCTGGCCGCAGGCATCATGTATGCCGTGCCACCCTTCGGCTACACCTACCTCAGCCCGGCTCCGCCACTGATGGCCACGCCGTTCATCACCGCGGCTACCGGCGTCGATAACGGCCAGCGCTTTCCCTTCGACTTTCCCTCACATAGCATTTCGCGCTCAAACCCGGATACTTCTATCGATTGGGCAAACTTCATGCCTCTTTCGGCCGATCCGTTTTTCGATCATCGCAACCGCGCGCCATACATCAACAACTACATGCTCTCACTTCAGAGGCAACTCTTCCGCAATGCCATACTCACGGTGAGCTATGTCGGGAACCAGGGACATCACATTCTCGCCGTCGTCTCCGCGAACCCCGGCAATTCTGCGCTATGCCTCAGCCTGAGCGGATGCGGGCCGTTTGGGGAAGACTCCAACTACACCGACAGCAGCGGAAACACCATCTACGGCACACGCTCGGGACAAACGGGTGGCTCACGCATCACCGACAGCGAGAACTACGGCGAGAACACGGCCGACAGCTCGATTGCAAACTCCAGCTACAACGCGCTCGAGACCACGTTGCGCTACCAGCACGCAGGCTCACAGTTCCTGCTCAGCTACGCCTACGCAAAATCCATCGACCAAGGGTCGAACATCGGCGAACAACTGAATCCCATCAACCCGCGACAGAGCCGCGCCATCTCCGCATGGGATCAGAAGCACAGCTTCAAGGCGAGCTACACCTGGGCCTTACCCTTCGCTGCGCTGCTGCACAGAAACAATCGCATGACCAGCGACTGGAGCCTCTCCGGCAACACGCGCTTCGCCACAGGCTTCCCGGTGACACTTTACGACAACTCGGATAACTCACTACTCGGCACGCTCGGCAATGGCGTGAATAACTATCTGCTCGACACGCCGCAGTTCACTCCCGGCCCTCTGAAGATCAACACCAATGGCCGCAGCGGCAAAGCCGCCTTTAACACCGCGCTCTTCTCCGAGGAGACCGAAGGCATGCTCGGCAACGCAAAGCGGCGCATGTTCTACGGCCCCGGCATCGAAAACTTCGATACGACGCTCGAGAAGGATGTACATTTCACCGATGCCCGCTCTCTCGCGCTTCGCCTTGAGTCCTTCAACGTCTTCAACCATGCCCAGTTCTACGGTCCAGCATCGGTAGATGGACAGATCGAGGACACGAACTTCGGCAAGATCGTCAGCGCACAAGCGCCACGGCTTCTGCAGATAGCAGCAAAGTTCTCCTTCTGAGCGGTCTGGTCAAAGAAAGTTTGCCATCTCTCCCGTGAGCGCCTTCAGCAGACGCTCATTCTCCGCATCGGCGCGAACCGCAACTCTCAAATGCCCTGGGGGCAACGCCTCATAATTGGCACAGTTGCGAAGGACCATGCGGTGCTCGCAGATCATGCGCTCCCAGAATGCGGAAGCATCCACTGAGCCATGCAGGCGCAGCAGCAGAAAGTTCGCTGCGGCAGGATAGAACAAGATCCGAAGCTCCTCGAGCCTCCGCTGCAATCGCTGCCGGCGCTCTGCGTTCCGGGCAAGCGTGCGCTGCACATACGCCTCGTCCTGTACCGCACAGGCCGCAGCCAGCGAAGCGAGCGTGGTGATAGACCAAGGTGCAATCGCTTCCTGCATCCGGCTGCTCACCTCTCGAGAAGCAAGCGCATAGGCAACGCGCAGCCCCGCCATGCCAAAGAATTTGGTGACCGAGCGAAAAACGATGAGATGAGAGAATCGCTCAACTTCGCCGGAGAGTGTTGCCTCGGGGGCGTAATCGATAAACGCCTCGTCGAGAAAAACGACGATGTTGCGCCGCGCTGCCTCTTCCACAATCTGCAGCAATGCCTCGCGAGATAACAGCACACCGGAAGGATTCTGTGGATTCGCCAGCAGCATCGAGTCGCACTTACGCCCGAAGAGCGCACCCGGATCGATGCGGAAGTTTTCGTCAGAACGCCCCCTGTGCGGCATCACGGCCACGCCCGCTCGCTCCAAGGTTCGGCGATACTCCACAAACGCGGGCATCGACACCAGACAACGCCGGACAGGCAGCACACGCAGCGCAGCATCCAGCAGTGGCACAAAGCCGTTCGATACCACGACATGTTCAGCGTGAACACCCGCATACCGCGCGAGCGACTTCCGCAACTCCACTTCTTCAAAATCCGGATAATCCATCAGGACCGATGGATCGGCAAAAGCCTCCCTGAGCGCAGCCTGCACCGCATGCGGGGGCCCGTCAGGATTGATATTGGCGCTGAAGTCGAGCAGCTCGGATACGGGGATTCCGAAGCGGGCAGAGAGCGCGCGGAGCTGGCCTCCATGCAAAGGACGGAATTCCATCAACGCTTTCTCCGTGAATGAAGCACGCAGCCAAGAAGCACCGCAGCTCCAAGGCCCAACAGGCCGACAGCAGAAACCACGCGCACCGCTTTTTGCGCATCATGTAACTCGGGCGCTCGAAATCCTGCGCCGATCGGCTCCGCGGAGATAAATTCACCTGCGTAGCAGTTCCCGCCACCCAGACGTACTCCCAGCGCCCCGGCGATCGCGCTCTCCGGCTGCCCGGCGTTCGGGCTCTTATGGCAGTTTCCATCGCGCAGCCAGAGCCTCCACGCCCCTGCCGCATCCGCTTTCATCAGCCAGGAAGCGGCCACCACGGCCAGCGCCGTCATCCTCGCCGGAATGAAGTTCGCCGCATCATCGAGACGCGCTGCGGCCTTGCCAAAGTAAAGGTAGCGCTCGTCCGCGTGCCCGATCATGGAGTCGAGCGTATTCACCGCCTTGTATGCCATGGCCAGCGGCACTCCGCCCAGGGCCATGTAGAAGAGCGGAGCCATCACGCCGTCTGAAGCGCTCTCCGCCACGGTTTCGATGACCGCTCGACTGATCTCCTGCGCGTCGAGGCTCTCCGTGTCGCGCCCCACGATGCGCGCGAGACGTGTGCGCGCCAGCGGGAGGTCATCGCCATTCAGCGCGGCAAGCACCTGCGAGGCTTCCTGCTGGAGATTGCGTGCGGCGAGACAGGTCCATCCAAAGCCGATCTCGGCAAGCCGACCAAGATGCGGCGAACAGCGAGATGCGCAGGCGAGCATGAGCCGCGTAAGGAGATAGCTGGAACCCACCACCGTCGCAGTCAACATCGCGCCGGCAAGCAATTGCTCTTCTCTACTCTGGCCTGGCCGCCTCAGCAGGGACTCGCCTCGGACGACAGCCGATCCCATCAGGCGGACAGGATGAGGAAACCACTCTGGATCGCCCGCAGCCTGATCCGCAAGATACACAGCGGGCAGAAGCAGTTGCGGTCTCACAGCGCGATCTCGCGATGCTGTTCGGCCCGCACTGGCGCATACGGGAGTCCGGCCCATGCGAAGATGCTTGCCATATCAAGCGATTTTTGAACCACTTCCGCAAGCCGATCGAATGATTCCTGCCTCTTCAGGCCCCAGGCATGAAGCTCGCCCGCGGGCTCAAGCTGGAAATACGCGCGAGCAGCCGCAAGAAAAGCATGGCGAAAACCATCTTCGTCGAAGAGCCCATGAAGATACGTGCCAACGATCCGCCGATCCGCATTGACGCACCCGTCGAATATCGCCTCCTGCGAGCCGTGCGCATGGCGGATAAGCTGCGCAAAGGGTTCACCAGAGCCGATATACATGGTCTCGCCGACATGAATCTCGTAGCCGCGCAGAGGAACATCCTGCACCGGCTGGCCGAAGAGTGAGCCGGACGCGAGTTTTCCCGTAGCATTGCGCGTGATCTTCGCCGAACGCATGGTTGTACGGATCGGCAAAAGGCATAGTCCGCGCAGTTCTCCGTGGCTCTCTACTCCCTCAGGGTCGCAAATCGCCTCACCCAGCATCTGCATGCCTCCACAGATCCCAAGAACGAGGCCGTGGGCTGCATGTACGAGCACCGCCTGTTCCAGGCCCGTGTCGCGCATCCAGAGCAAGTCATCGGCGGTCTGCTTACTGCCCGGCAGGATGACCACATCGGCCCCGCGCAGATCTTCCGGCTTGCGACAGAAGCGAACGGCCACCGACGGCTCAGCCAGCAACGCATCGAAGTCCGTAAAGTTTGAGAGCGAAGGGAAGCCGACAACGGCCATGCGCAGCGGCCTCTGTGCTCCGGAGATGGCCCATCGCGCATGCTGCTCCGCATTTACCGCAGGCAGCCCAAGGCTGTCTTCCTCTTCAAGCGCAAGCGCATCGAGATACGGCACCACACCGAGACATGGCTTGCCAAGCCGCTCTTCGATCATGCGGATGCCCGGCATAAGCAGCGATACATCGCCACGGAATTTATTGATAACGAATCCGCGTATGCGCTCCCGCTCGTGCGGTTCGAGCAGCTCTACCGTACCCAGCAACGAGGCGAAGACACCGCCGCGGTCGATATCGCCGACAAGCAGGCACGCGGCATCCGCCATCTCTGCCATGCGCATGTTCACGATGTCGTGCTGCTTCAAGTTGATCTCGGCGGGCGAGCCAGCGCCTTCGAGCACGAGGACATCATGCTCCGCCGCCAGCGTCTCATAACTCTCGCGCACCCTCGGCAGCAGCTCATCCACGCGGCGAAGATGATACTCCGCCGCTGAAAGCCTGCCCCATATCCTGCCATGCACGATCACCTGCGAGCTCATGTTACCCGCAGGCTTCAGCAGGATCGGATTCATGTGTACAGACGGCGCAATGCCCGCGGCCTCGGCCTGCAGCGCCTGCGCGCGCCCGATCTCCAGCCCTTCCGGAGTTGCCGCGGAATTCAGAGACATATTCTGTGACTTGAACGGAGCGACGCTGTAGCCCTGCTGCGCAAAGATACGGCAGAGCGCAGCCGCGAGCAGAGACTTGCCAACGTGCGAAGACGTGCCGAGCACCATCATGGCGCGTGCCGTCATCGCCCGGGCTCCTCTGCATAACGGTCATACGAGACGACGGACTTCAGTTCCATGCGCGTCTCCCATCCGAAGCGCTCGAGATCCGGCTCCGCGGCAAAGCTTTCGACGTACCCAAGGCAGAGATACGCGACCAGCGTCAGATGATCGGGGATGCGTAGCAGTTCATAAAGCGGCGCAGGATCGAGAATGCTGACCCAGCCAACGCCTACACCTTCACTGCGCGCCGCCAGCCACAGATTCTGGATCGCGCACACTGTGGAATAGAGTGCCGTCTCCGGCATGGTCTGGCGCCCCAGCCCGTGCCCACGTCCGCTGCCCGCGTCGCACAATACGCAGAGGTTTTGCGGAGCTTCCAGAATGCCCTCGAGCTTCAGACCGGAATACAGATTTGCACGTTCGTCGCTGTAGCTCGCAGCCGCCTTGCGGTTTGCAGTTTCAAATACTTCATGCACTTTTTTACGGATATTGTAGTCGCGGACGACGATCAAACGCGAAGGCTGCATCAGGCCTACAGAAGGCGCGCTGTGCGCGGCCGCGAGCAGACGTCCCAGTAACTCTTCTTCGAGCGGACGATCGAGGAACCCTCTGCGCACATCGCGGCGCCCGGCAATGGCGCGATAGACGGCCAGGCGCTCAGCCTCGCTGAAGCGAGACGGCCTATCCAACTGCGAGTTCATCGACTGCGTCACCATGCTCTCGAAAACTTTGGCCCGGCGTTGGTATCTTCGCGAAGCCGGCTGTTCACACCCGCGCTGTGTTCGATACGGCGGCCAAAGAGCCAGATCACATCCGAGAGACGATTGAGATAGGCCAGGACCTCGGGCTGCACGGCTTCTCCGCTCTCCACAAATCTCACTGCGCAGCGCTCGGCGCGGCGGCAAACCGTGCGCGCCACCTCATACGCGGCCGACTCCGTATGACCTCCAGGCAGCGACCAGTCGGCGAGGATGCCTTCCGTCGCTTCGATGTTGTGAACCAGTTCCGTAAGCTTGTCCACATCTTCCGCGCTGATCACCGGCGGCTTTTTGCGGCTCTCAGGCGGCGTCGCGAGCGCGGAGCCCACGCGGAAAAGCGTCCGCTGGATCTCCTCGGTCCACGTTGCGATCTCCTTGTCCTGACAGATGCTTCGTGCAAAGCCGAGATGTGTGTTCAGCTCATCCACGGTACCGTACGCCTCGACGCGCAGATGCGCCTTCGAGACCTGGATGCCACCGGCGAGACCTGTCTGTCCGCCATCTCCACGTTTGGTTGCGATGCTCATCATGCTTCTCCTTCGAGGGTATAGGCTTCTTCCACGGTGATGCGAATGGTCTTGATGAGAGGCAGTCGCGCATATTGAATCACCAGCGCGTCGTCGAGAAAGTCGATCACACGCGGCGGCGTCGCCGACAAAAGCACAGCTTCCGGAAAGAACCACGGATGCACCGCTCCCAGCTCTGCGAGCGTTCCTGCATGAACGATAACGGCCGGCAGATGAAAGACTCCATCCCGCAGGCAATGATAAGCGCGGTGATAGCCGTCGCGCAGGAACCAGCGGCCGCGATACTCCGCCACTTCGAAGAACGGACTGCCTGTATGCACCGAGACCAGGCTCGCGGCATTACCGGTGATGCGGGCTTGCAGATTTGGATTGCCGGAGCGCAGCACAAGGGAGCCGCTGGCATGCGTCACATCGCAGGCCACCACCTTCGGCTCAGCAAAGCACAGCTGCATCAGACTATCCCAGTCGTCCGCAGCAGGAAGCGAAGATTCACTGGCCGCAGGAACGAGTGTGATCCGGCGCTGAAAGGCGATGAGCTTCCGCAGATCAACCACGCCAAGCGACCAGGCAAGTCCAGCCATCTCGGCACGAAGATCAGCCCGCAGCGCGTGCTCTGCGAAGCCGGTCTGCAACGTAGAACTCGCGCACTCTACCATCGCTGACTCCGCATCGAATGAAGGCCGCCGTGACAGCAGCGCACGCGCTGTATCCACATCGCCGCAATATTTAGCCGGGCGATACTCATCCTCGTCGAGCCCCCACGCCGCCAGCTCTCGAACCCACGTCGACGCCTTGCTCATATCAGCTTTCCTGCCTGACAGCGAAAATAGCCGCAGTAACTCTGCGTACGCTTCCATGCATCCTGCGCTTCGAGTCCGCAGATCGCCTGCAGTACAACACGCATGACACCTGCATGCGTCACTACCGCAGCCATCCCGTGTTCATGCCATGAGAAGAGTTCCTTCACGCAGCGCAGAACACGTGACTGGAAATCCTCGAAGCGCTCGCCGCCCGGCGCCGGCAGATGCGGAAACTCCGCAGACCATCGCTGCGCATAAACCGGATCGCGCAACTCGATCTCTGTCCAGCTCAACATCTCCCACTCTCCAAAGAACATCTCGCGCAGCTCCGGCATGATAACGGGCTTCACTCCGAAGGCCCTTCCGATGGCATCCGCCGTGGTCCGCGCGCGCACAAGATCGCTCGTATACACAGCGTCGATGCAATCACGCTCGAGCTCCTTTAGCATCTGCTCCATCTGCTTCAGGCCTTTCGTATTGAGCGGCGGATCGGAATGTCCACAGAATCGTCCGGCCAGATCTGTCTCGGCGTGGCGGATAAAAAGCAGCGTCATCGCTAAATCCACACCCCACAGAGATACACCGCGATCTCGGTGAGCTGGTTGGTCGCTCCGAAGCAGTCACCCGTAATGCCGCCGATACGGTACCGATAATAAAGCGCGGTCACGAGCGTCATGACGAGACTCGCAAGCACCGGAGCCAGAGCATGAGAGCGTAACAACGCAATTGCCATCACGAGGCTGAGCACGCTGCCGATCACAAGGCTACCGGATGTCGTAAGCCGGGCAATGCGCGCCCCTTGCCCGTCCACCTGGTCTGCGCTGCTGTTTCGAGCCGGGGGAAGAATGAAGCTGAGCGGCAATGTCGTCCACCGGCTCAGCACCGGAGCTACCAGCAGATAGGCACTCACATGGGTCTGCGGCAGCGAAGCAATAAGAAGCACACGAGCCAGCACACTCAGCACCACCGCCACCGCACCATACGTGCCGATGCGGCTGTCGCGCATGATCGCCAACACCTTTTCGCGATCCCATCCGCCGCCGAAGCCATCGGCTGCGTCGGCAAGCCCGTCTTCATGCAGGCAACCAGTGATCGCGATCATGTACACGACCACAAGCAGTGCCACCACCAGCGCAGGCAGATGCGGTGTGAGCGCGCGATCAAGAGCTGCACTGCCCGATCCAATCAACAACCCCACCAGAGGAAAGAACTTCACGGCGCGCGCCAGCGAATCCTGCTCGTAGGGAGGCGTCGGCACCCTTAGCCGAGTAAGGAACTGCACGGCCGAGAGCAGATCGAACCATGTACGCCGAGGCTGCACGCGCCGCATCTGCGCCCGCGGATTCACGGGGTCGCTCCGCTGATCCCCGCCGAGGTAAACGTGGCCATCCGATGGTAGAGCGCAATCGCGGACTCAATGACCGGCATGGCAAGAACCGCTCCCGTTCCCTCGCCAAGACGCATACCCAGTGAGAGCACCGGAGCGAGGCCCAGATGTTCGAGGAGGATGCTGTGTCCTGGCTCCTCCGAACAGTGGCCTGCGATGAGATAGCCGAGAGCATCGGGAGCCATGCCGACAGCGACCGCGGCAGCAGCGGTCGAGATAAAGCCATCGAGCACCATGACCATGCGATGCTGCGCCGCAGCCAGCACCACGCCAGCCATGGCAGCGATTTCGAAGCCTCCCAGGCAGCGCAGGATTTCAAAAGACGAGACAGCTGCAGGCGCAGAGAAATGCTTCGCCACCGCTGCCTCTACCACGCGCACCTTATTCGCATACGTCGCCGGATTCGCGCCTGTACCGCGGCCTGTCGCACGTGAGGCGGTAGCGCCGGTTAGCGCACAGGTGATAGCGCTGGCCGCTGTCGTGTTGCCGATGCCCATCTCGCCGGTCGCGATGATAGAACAGCCAGCGGCCGCAGCCTCACTCGCCAGGCGATACCCCGTGTGCAGCGCGGCGAGCGCCTCTTCCCGGCTCATCGCCGGCGCATGCAGCATGTTGCGCGTGCCACGCTTCACCTTGTGGTGCAGCAGGCCGGGGATTTCACCGAAGTCCGTATCCACGCCTACATCCACTACGTGCAGCGCCACATCATGTTGCCGCGCAAGCACGTTGATGGCTGCGCCGCCGGAGAGAAAGTTGTGCACCATCTGCACCGTGACTTCGCGTGGATAGGCGCTCACGCCTGACTCCGCCACCCCATGATCGGCGGCAAAGACGTAGACTGCCTTACGAGCCGGCTCGCTCATGCGTTCTCTGCGGATGGCTGCGATCTGCGCGGCCATATCTTCGAGACGCCCCAGGCTTCCCAGTGGCTTGGTCAGCGTGTCGAGATGCTGACGCGCCCTGCTGCGCCACTCCTCACTCGGCCGTTCTATGCCGGACAGAAGCGCGCTTACTTCAGGCTCCATGAAGACCCTCCAAAGTTGAACTGAACACCCGACCGGAAGGTGAGCGGAAGCGCAGGATAACCGAATGCCTCAAAATAATGCTCGCTCAAAAGGTTCTGGATATTGGTGTACACATTCACCCGATGCGAAACCTGATAACCGCCGCCGAGCTCCAGCCGCTGATACGCGCCCAGCAGATTGCGATTCGGAAGCAGCAGGCTGGTACCGAAGTTCGCATCATAGAGGAAGTCGCTGTCGTCGCGGCGGCCGACCAGCGTGCCGCTCAGCGTGGCATAGAATTTCTTCTGCGTATAGTTGAGCGCGAAGTAGCCGGTATGCGGAGCGATGCGAAAGGGCCGCGCGCCGACCAGCGGAGAGTCGGCGCCGATGGGGACATTGCTGAAGCTCGACGCAGTGTTGTAACTGGGCGAGAGGTTATCGCTCGAGAACGAATGCTGCACCACGGCATCGGTGTAGGTATATCCGCCGCGAGTGAAGAGATGCGTACCCAGCTGATACTGTAGCTCGACCTCGGCGCCCTGCGCGCGATACGCAAGCGAGTTGATGTAGGCTCCGCCGTATTCGAAGGGCGGCAGATCGGCAGCCGGAATGCCCAGCTCGATGAGGCCGGCCTGCGGCACGTATTCCACTCCATTCGTAAATGCATTGTGGAAGTACGTGACACCCAGAAGCCCGCGTCCTTTGAAGATCTGCTGATCCACGCCAGCATCGTAGGTGCGCGAATCTTCCGCTCCAAGCGGCGTTACGTGATACTGCGAGATCAGCTGCGCGCCATCGGAGAGCGGCTCCAGCAACCCGTAAAGTGAGTTGGTCTGGTCATAGACACTCGGCTCCTTGATGCCCTTGCCGAAGCTCGCGTGCAGCTTGGTGCCGTTGAAGAAACTACGGTCCGAAGGACGCACGAGGTAGTACGCAAGCGACGCACGCGGAGTCGCCGCAAATCCGAAAAGGCCGTTGTCTTCAAGCCCTGTGCCCAGGTTCCAGAAGAGCCGGTTGCGGACATCGCCGGAGAGCTGCAGCGTGTAGCTGTAGTTATCGCGGCTGATCGTGCTCGGTGTCTCGCCGGTGTATCCCGCCGCGCCATACTCGTGCTCGTACTTAAATGCGCCGAGCGCCAGGAAGTGCGGCGTCACGCTGTAATCGCTCTGCGCGTAGACAAAGTCGCGGCTCGATGGCGACAGGTACTGCGAATAGGTATCGCTGTACTGAAAGATGGCCTGTCCATGCACAGAGTAGCCGTTGGCGCCGGTGATTGTGACCGGCGCGCCGAGCCAGTACCCGATCTCGGGATCGTAAATACCGGTCGCGCCAAAGTCGTTGTATTCGGAGTTCAGCCGCAGACCTCCGTAGCGAACCATGTTATGCCACTTATCCGTAGCCTGGTTATTCCAGGTCACGCCGTAATAGTTATCCTGCTCCTTCTGCTGCCCGTCGTCGGGGATGCCGTAGAGCGCAATGGCGTTCGGCTGACCACCGGAGACGATGACATGGCGTACGGTAAAGCGAAGATCGTTGGCCCGGTTCGGCGTCCATCCGAAGTTACCGGCATAGGTAGCATTGTGGAACTCGCTGTTCGGGATGTTGTTGTCGGTGTCGATGCGCGCAAAGGCCGAGTAGAGATCGAAATGCTTATATGCCATGCCCGCGGTCACGTTGTTGCGATAGGTGCGGAAGTTGCCCGCCTCGCCGGCATAGGTGATGTAGGGTAGCTCCGTCGATCCGCACGGCGTGGTAAGACTGACGACACCGGCCAGCGCATCGGAGCCATAGAGCGCACTGTTCGGTTCGCGCAGCACTTCGATCGACTGGATGCCCGTGCTCGCGAGGTTGGCAAACTCCACCGCTCCACCGATAGCATCGGCCGGGATGCCGTCGATCAGCACCTTGTTCGCATCCGATGCGCCGCCGCGGATGTACAGCGCAGTCGTGCCGCCCATCTCGCCGGTCTGCGTCATCTGCAGTCCTGGCACCAGGCGAAGCGGGTCCTGCACCTCGGCAGCATAGCGAAAGTCCTCGGACGGCATCACCGTCACCGAGGTTCCGGTCTGCGCTTCCGGCGTCGGAGCACCCGTCGAAGTAACCGTCACCTGCTGCGTGAGCGTGGGCGTGGCGAGCGTAACGTTCAGCTCGCCGTCTCCGGACGCGGAGAGATATACGCTCTGACTGCCGGCAGCCTGAAAGGATGGAGCAGCGGCGCGAATGCTATAACGCCCCGCAGCCGGGATTGCGAAATGGTACGCGCCGGTGCGGTCACTGCGCGTGCTGGCGATCACATGCTCATTCTCGACGAGACTCACCGCGGCATCGGCAACCGCCGCGCCCAGCGGATCGACCACCGTGCCATGAAGCTCACCGAACTTCTGCGCCTGCAGAGTGGGGAACCATGACGGAGACAGGAAAAGTGCGAGAAAGCCACAGGTAGACAATCGACGTACAAAAACAGACATGTTCCCCCTCGGGTTCGTGCTGCAGCCGGGCCGGTCTCCTGACTCGCGCGTCATCGAGCAAGTGCTGCCTTCCGGGAGCCAGGCTCCAGTGGCGTTAGAACTTCCTGCACTTCTCTCTGCGCTCACAGTTACGGGGTAGTGGCGGATTTGCACCGCGCTTCCCGACACCCTGCTGGTGATGATGTTCCGTGAATACACTCCCTGCATCGAAACGGACCGCGACAGTCCATTTCGATCACAGGAAAACGCTAAGGCGCGGAAGCCGCCATACCCTTCAATGTGAGCGGCAGCCCCGCCACCATGAGGACCACATGATCAGCGAGGGCCGCGACACGCTGGTTGATCTCGCCCAGCAGATCGCGATAGCGCCGCCCCAGCTCGAAGGCCGGAACTACTCCGCTGCCCACTTCATTCGATACAAGGATCACAGAGCAGGGCGCTGCCTTCAATGCAGCACAAAGATCAGCAACAGCCTTCGACAGCCCGTCGGGATCGCCGCTGAAGGTGTCGAGCAGCTTGCCCGCATATAAGGTGAGGCAGTCGATAACCAGCAGATCACAATCCTGCACCGATCCAATCGTCTCAGCCAGCCGCAGCGGCTCTTCGATTGTCTTCCAGTGCCCGGGCCGCTCGGCTCGATGGCGTTCGATCTTGCGCCGCATCTCTTCGTCATCCCGCCGCTCGGCGGTGGCGAGAAACGTTACACGGTCAGCATGCGAGGCGAGTTCGAGCGCATAACGGCTCTTGCCGCTGCGCACCCCGCCCAGGACGAGGGTTACGCGCGAAGGTGCAGGTGTGAACATGCTCGGCTTTCCGGCGCTCGCCAGGGCGAACGCACAAAGGCAAAGCGGGAAGGAACGAGAAATCCGCTGCCACGTGATCCGGAAGGTGATCCCGTGCTCATGCTCTTCAACTCTCCCATCGAAGTTGAATCAGCCCGGACTGGCATCTGGCCGGTCTCCTGACTCACGCCTCACTGAAATCGAGCGGCCTTCCCAGAACTTCAGTCCCAGTGGCGCAAAATGCCGATCTCTCCGCGTTCACAGTTACGGGGTAGTGGCGGATTCGCACCGCCTTCCCGAACACCAGATGTCTTGAAAGATACCGTCCGGCTGCCGGAAGGTCAACGCCTGCAGCCGATGCAGGGGAACGTCTTCCTCCGCATGCACAGGAACTCTGGATTTTGAGTGGAAAACTGCAGAAAAGGATTAAAAGCTGGCGGAGGGAGAGGGATTCGAACCCCCGTTACCCTTACGGGTAAAGCGGTTTTCAAGACCGCCTGTTTCAACCACTCACACATCCCTCCGCGACGGGCGCGGACACGCTGCACTTATTGTAATGCAGCGCGTCCGCTGGAGCCCGACTGGCCCAAAGCCTACTTTTGCACCTCGAACTGCGCATGAAGAGCGGCCCGGGAGTCGTCTCCGGCCCACACATCGTAGATCGAGGGATCGAAGGTCCAGCCATGCGTGGCCGCACTCCAGTAGGCGAGCTGATCGCGGTCAAGGGCGAAGTGGACGGTCTTCGTCTCTCCGGGTTTGAGGCTCACACGCTCGAAGCCCTTCAGCTCCCGCACCGGACGCGAAGCAAGCCCATAGCGCTGATGCGTATAGAGCTGCACCACCTCGTCCCCGGCCACAGCGCCTGTATTTGTCACATCGACAGATACATTTACGGTATCGGCCGGGGTAACGGCAGAGCGATCGAGCTTCAGGTTGGAGAAGGCGAACGTCGTGTAGCTGAGGCCGTAGCCGAAAGGATAGAGCGGCGTGCTCTCCTCATCCCAGTAGCGGATACCGCTGTCTTCGGGGTCCTGCGTGGTGTTGTGAGCGTAGGGCTGAGGCACCTGCCCTACATCGCGCGGCCAGGTGATGGGCAGCTTGCCACCCGGAACGGCATCGCCGAAGAGCAGGTCCGCAATGGCATTGCCGCCCTGCGTGCCCGGATACCAGGCCTCGAGAATCGCCGGCACGTGCGCGGAGGCCCAGCGCAGATCGAGCGGACGGCCATTGAGCATCACCAGAACGACGGGCTTACCAGCAGCCGCGACTGCTTCGAGCAACTGCTCTTCCTCGCCAGGCAGCGCCAGCGACTCGCGCGAAGCACGCTCACCGCTCATGTTCTGCGCCTCACCGAGCACCAGGACAACGATGTCCGACTCGCGGGCCGCGCGGACCGCGTTATCGAGATGCTGCTTTGCCTCGGAGGCCGGCCATTCTGGCTCCGGCTTGACACCGAAGAGGGCATCGAACATCGAAGGATACTTGCGGCGGATCTGAACGCCTTGCTCATAGAGAACATCCGCTCCGGGACCAAGCTTGTTCTTCAATCCTTCCAGAACCGTAACCGTCTCGGGCAGCTTCTCCTGAAAAGACCACGAGCCGAGCGTATCGAGCTTCGAGTCGGCGAGCGGACCGATCACGGCCACGCGGTGCAGGCTGCTCTGCTTCAGCGGCAGGAGCGAACCCTCGTTGCGCAGCAGCACCGCCGAGCGCTCGGCCGCGAGACGCGCCGCGGCACGATGCTCAGGGTCGGCAAGAATGCGCTCCGAGCGGGCTTCATCCACATACGGATGATCGAAGAGGCCCATGCGCAGCTTCATCTCGAGGATAGGCAGCACGGCCTCGTCGACCTGCCGTTCGGTGACAAGCCCCTGCTTCAGTGCTTCGGGCAGGCCCTTCGTGTAGGCATCATGGCCGAGGGCCATCTCCATGTTCACACCCGCGGTAACGGCACGCACTGCGGCATCCTGTTCGTCCTTTGCGAAGCCATGCGCGGCCAGGCTCTTGACCGCATCCGCATCGCTGACCACAAAACCCTGAAAGCCCCACGCATCGCGCAGCACATCATGCAGCAGCCAGCGATTGCCGGAGGCGGGCACATCGTTGAGATCCATGTAGGCGCTCATCAAGGTCCCGACACCGGCCTTCACCGCAGCGTGAAAGGGCTGCAGATAGATGTTCCAGAGCTGCGCATCCGAAATATAAGAGGCTTCGTAATCACGGCCTCCCTCGGCCGCACCATAGCCGGCAAAATGCTTGGCGGTGGCCAGCAGGTGATCGGACTCGCCGATCGCATCCCCCTGAAAACCGCGCACCTGCGCAGCAGCCATCGCCGAGCCGAGATATGGATCTTCCCCAGCACCCTCGACGATGCGTCCCCAGCGAGGATCGCGGGCGATATCGACCATTGGCGCAAAGGCCCAGTCGATACCCACGGAACGGGCCTCCTGGGCGGCGATCGATTGCACACGTGTGACCATCGCCGGGTCCCACGAGGCAGCCATCGCCAGCGGCACCGGAAAGATGGTGCGGAAGCCGTGGATGACATCGAAGCCGAAGATAAGCGGAATATGATGCGGGGACTGCTCGACGGCGATGTGCTGCAGGCGGTTGATCGTGGCAGGATCGGTAACGAAGAGCAGCGAGCCGACATCGCCTTTGGCCACGGCATCTTCAATCGGCATGCCGGGTGAGAGCTCGGCCGGAGCCTTGGGGCCGAAATAGAAAAGCTGGCTGAGCTGACCGATCTTCTCCCCGGTGGAGAGCTGCGACAGAATCTGCTGCGCCTTGGCGGCAGCCTCCTGCTCACTCATCGCCTGCGCGGCAGCAAAGCGTGCCATGCCGAGGAAGGCAAGGAGCAGGAGAAGAATAGGTGCGTCATACTGTTTCTTTTGCATCGTGCCTGTCTTTCTGGCTATAGCCGATTAGAAAAGCGGTGCATGCTGGCTTTCAGAAGAGTGGAAGTAGCGGGTCCAGAAGTCGAGCTTCGCCTTGTCCGCAAGAGGCATCACACCGGTGCGCTCGCCGATCTCCATCGTCCGCGGCAGATCTTTGCCGACCGGAGACCATGTGGGCAGACCCTTCGCATCCGGAGTTCCGGACGAAGCAAACGCCTTGAGATACGCGGAGGCGAGATCGCTGACCTGGTGATCGATATTCTGCCAGGAACGGTCGAGCAGCTTGAGATTGCGAAAGAAGTAAGGAATCTCGCCCGAATGGAAGGCTCCGTATTCGGGATGCTGCGGCCAGGGGATACCGCGGTCGAAGTAATAGGTGAAAACCGGGCTGTGCACGCTCTGGCCGCGGCTCACGGCCCACAGGTACATCGAGACACGATCGCGGTCGCGCGAGGCCTCGATGGCTGCCTTCACCATAGCCGCATCCGAAGCGGCTGGATAGAGACGCAGGTACTCCCCGGCAAAGCTGCCGTAGCGCTGGCGAGCCAGCGCCTCGTAGTCGGCGACGGAGTGCAGCGGCGGCATCGAAAGCAGGCCGTCATTCGCCTGGTATCCGGTAATGACGGGAACATCGCTGCCGGCGCGGCGGCGGGCAAGCTCCGGAGGCGCAGCAGGCAGAATCCAACCGTCAATATTCGGGGAAAAGCGGCCGCCCTGCTGCTGGGCCTTCAGCAGCTCTTCTGCGGACATAGCGCGTAGATCGTGCAACGACGCCGCATGGTGGTCCGACGCGAACTTCGTGCCATCCGCCTCTGCGGCAGCCAGATCTTTGATCGGCAGGCCACCGAGCGAGAGACCGCTGTCCGCCATGGCTCCGGTGAAAAGCCCCCTGGCCTCGGGCGATACCAGGAGTGCACCGACACTGAAGGCTCCGGCCGACTGGCCCCAGATAGTGACACGATCCGGATCGCCACCAAAGCTGCGGATATTGGCCTGCACCCAGCGCAGCGCGGCAATCTGATCCATCAGCCCATAGTTGCCGGCAGCATGATGCGGCGACTCGGCGGCCAGCTCGGGATGCGCGAAGAAGCCGAAAATCCCAAGACGGTAATTGATCGTTACCACCACCAGCCCGGTGCTCGCAAGATTCGTCCCGTCGTAGATCTGCACTGCGCCCGAGCCTTCGACGAAGCCGCCACCGTGGATATAGACAACAACCGGCAAGTTCGCAGAAGACGAGAGCTGCGGTGTCCAGACATTCAGGTATAAGCAGTCTTCGCTCACCTGGTTGTGGACCAGGAATTCGTGCGTCCAAGGCAGACGTTCGTCGGCAGTCGTCTGCATGCAGCTCGCCCCGGGATGATCCGCAGCGCGGATGCCGCTCCATGGCGCAGGCGGTTGCGGCGCGCGCCAGCGGAGATCGCCTATCGGTGGCGCAGCAAAAGGAATGCCCTGGAAGGAGACAACCTGGGCCGAGGAGTCTTCCACCCCGAAAACCGCGCCAGCGGTAGTCTTCACGGTGGGTGCGGCATGAACCGGCAGGGTAAAGAGCAGAGCGACGAGACCGAAGAACAGCGGGCAGGGAGCAGCGAGAGCCTTCCGGATCATGCGGGGCCGGTTCCTTGCGGGAAGATGACAGCGCGCAACCCAGCAAGATACTCCAGGACGACAGCAGTTGTATCGCAGACTTTCGCTGCTTCGCGCATCGGATCACTGACAACGACCACTCCCGATGATCGGGAGATGACCTGTTGTGCGTTCCTGCTCGCCATACCTGGATGGATCACGAGGTTCATGCCTCCCGTCCAAGCGAAGCTTGGACGGGGCACCCATTTCCTCGCAGGAGTAAAGGCGGATGGACGACTCAACGCTCAATCGCGACTAGCGGGAGCGGAGGCCGAAGGCGAATCGCCCCGTGCGAAGCAGCCGAAGGACTGGACGGCCAGTCCTTGGGTGTATCCACATATAGCTGGTCTGAAAATAAAGAACGTACCCTTATCGTTGTCATCCCGACCGGAGCATAGCGCAGTGGAGGGACCTGCGGTTTTGTTGAGCCCGCAACACTCCGGCTCGCGACCAACGGAAGCGAAGGCCGAAGGCACATTCGCCCTGCGCGCAGCAGAACCGCAGGTTTCTCCACTCCGCAGGACGATGAAACGGTCCTGCTCCGGTCGAAAGGACAGCCTTTTACGATCGCTCTATGGGGATACACCCTAGCCCTTGGTCTTTGCGATCTCGGGCGAGACAGCGGCTTCGTCTTCCGCCTCGGCGGCGGCGCGCGCGGCTTCGGGCTCGAGATGGTTCCGCGTGAGACCATCGCGGAGCAACTCGAACGCAGCCTCCGGCGTATCGGCAAAGGTAAAGAGCTCGCGGTCGCGCGGCGAAATCGCTCCCTTGTCCACCAGTACGTCGAGGTTGATCACGTCCTTCCAGTACGAAGACCCGTACATGATGACGGTGATCTTCTTGGCCAGCTTGCCGGTCTGCGCCAGCGTCAGCAGCTCGAACATCTCGTCGAGGGTGCCGAAGCCTCCGGGGAAGACCACCAGCGCTTTCGCAAGATAGGCGAACCAGTACTTGCGCATGAAGAAGTAGTGGAACTCGAAGTTGAGCTCGGGCGTGATATACGGGTTCGGAAACTGCTCGAAGGGCAGCCGGATGTTGAGGCCGATGCTCTTGCCGCCGGCTTCGTAGGCGCCGCGGTTCGCGGCTTCCATGATGCCAGGCCCACCGCCCGAGGTAACGACGAAGCGATGGCGGCGGAATTTGAGGCTGCCGGCCCAATCGGTGAGCAGATGCGCCAGGCGGCGCGCATCCTCATAGTAGTGAGCCATCTCGACGGCGGCCTCGGCCCGGCGGCGGCTGAGCTCGGTCGCGGTACCCTGCGTCAGCTCCGGCTCGGAGGCCGGCTGCTCTTCCTGCGGCGCGCGGGCCACGGAGCCGGTGTTTTCGAGCAGCTCGAGCTGGCGGCTGGCCTCATCGAGGGCGCGAAAGCGGGCCGAGCCGAAGAACACGACCGTGTCCTGAATGCGCTCATGACGGAAGCGCGCAAGCGGCTCGGAGTATTCCGAGAGGATGCGGATGATGCGGCCGTCCGCACTGTTTAAAAAACCAGGGTTTTCGTATGCAAGAGGTGCGGCTTCAAGCGGACTGGGAACTTTAGGGTCCATGATCTTCCCGTACAGCGGCGATCCGATGCTGCGGTCAGCCTTCGTTGTAATGGAGGGCGTCGTGAATGGCGATCCATATGTTGAGCAGGCCGAGGCCGGAGACCAGTCCGCGCGTGATGCCGCTGAGGGCTAAGTGCGAGAGGCTGGGAACCGCGGCGAGCAGGTGATTGTCGTCCCAGAGATGGAGCCAGGGCAGAACGACGAGAATGAGTCCGAGATAAAGCCGGACAATGACGCGGATGAAGAGGTCGAGCCGCTGCAGCCAGCGCGGGATGCGACGTGGGGCCGCCGGAGGTTCCATACGAGGTGGAAGCGGAGCGGTCGGCGGCTGCGGAGTAAACAGGTTCGGCTGGTGCGCCATGCGATCTCCTGATTCTATCGAAAGAGGAAGAAGCACGCCGGGTGCGCGCTTTCCAGGAAGTCCGGAACGCAGCCAGCGGGAGCGGGGGACCGACGGCTCAGGCCTGGACAGCCAGTCCCGCTCTGAACGGAGCAGAAAAGGCGCCGGAGAGCATCCGGCGCCTTTTCTTTTGTGTTCGGCAGAATTTATGCCTGGGGCTGCTTGTGGCGCTTGGGGCGCTGATTGGCCTGCAGGACCTTCTTGCGCAGGCGCAGCGACTTCGGCGTGACCTCGACCAGCTCGTCCTCGGCGATGAACTCGATCGACTGCTCGAGATTCATGGCGCGGGGAGGCGTCAGGCGGACGGCTTCATCCGACGACGAGGCGCGCATGTTCGTCAGCTTCTTTTCGCGGACCACGTTCACATCGAGATCGTTGTCGCGCGAGTGCTCGCCGATGATCATGCCCTCGTAGACTTCCACGCCCGGCGGAACAAACAGCACGCCGCGGTCCTCGAGGCCTTCGAGCGCATACGAGGTGGTCGTGCCCGAGCGGTCCGACATCAGCGCGCCGGTGGGCCGCTGCGGAATCTCGCCCTGGTAGGGCATGTAGCCGTCGAAGATGGTGTTCATCACGATGGTGCCGCGGGTCTCGGTCAACAGTTCGCTGCGCAGGCCGATCAAGCCACGCGAAGGAACGCGGAACTCCAGGCGGACGCGGCCATGGCCGTGCATCTTGACCATTTCGCCCTTGCGGGGCCCAAGGCGCTCGATGACGGTGCCGACAAAGCTGTCCGGCACGTCGATGGTCACGTGCTCGACCGGCTCCATCAGCTTGCCGTCGATGGTGCGGGTGACGATCTCGGGACGGCCGACCATCAGCTCGAAGTCTTCGCGGCGCATCATTTCGATCAGGATGGCCAGCTGCAGCTCACCGCGACCCAGCACCTTGAACGCATCCGGGCTGCCGGTGTCTTCCACGCGAATCGAGACGTTGGTCAGCAGCTCGCGGTCCAGGCGCTCACGCAGGTTGCGCGAGGTGACGTACTTGCCTTCGCGGCCGGCCATAGGCGAGTTGTTGACCGAGAACTGCATGGCGATGGTCGGCTCGTCGATGACGATGGGGGGCATCGGCGTGGGGTTGTCGATCGAGGTGATCGTCTCGCCGATGGTGATGCCGGTGACGCCGGCCACGGCGACGATGTCGCCCAGTTCGGTCTGCTCGATGTCCACGCGCTTGAGGCCGGAGAAGCTGAAGAGCTTGGTGATGCGGGTCTTCTCGAGCTTGCCGTCGATCTTCGAGATGTAAACTTCGTCACCGGTCTTGAGAGTGCCGTTGAAGACGCGCGCGATGCCCAGGCGGCCGAGGTAATCCGAGTAGTCGAGGTTGGTCACCTGGACCTGGAGCACGCCGTCGGCGTCGCCCTTGGCCGTGGGGATGGTGGTGATGATCTGCTCGAAGAGCGGCTCAAGATCGGTGCCGATCTTACCCAGCTCGGTCGAAGCCAGGCCCAGCTTGCCGTTGGTGTAGAGGACGGGGAACTCAATCTGGTCTTCGTTCGCATCGAGCTCGATGAACAGGTCGTACACCTCGTTCAGCACTTCCTGCGGGCGCGCATCGGGACGGTCGATCTTGTTGACCGTGACGATAACCGGCAGGCCGGCTTCGAGCGCCTTGCCGAGCACATAACGGGTCTGGGGCAGCGGGCCTTCCGAGGCATCGACCAGCAGCATCACGCCGTCGACCATCTTGAGAGCGCGCTCCACCTCGCCGCCGAAGTCGGCGTGACCCGGGGTGTCGACGATGTTGATCTTGTGGCCCTTGTAGAAGATGGCCGTGTTCTTGGCAAGAATGGTGATGCCGCGCTCGCGTTCGAGGTCGTTTGAGTCCATGACACGATCGGCGACGGCTTCATTGGCGCGGAAGGTGCCGGCCTGGCGAAGCATGGCGTCGACCAGCGTGGTCTTGCCGTGGTCGACGTGGGCGATGATGGCGATATTGCGGATGGTGCTCACAGGGATTTCCTAATCTCTCTCTCTTGTTCGTTCGGGCTCCTGATCGCTCGGGGCCCGGGGTATGTTTGAAAAATCTTTATCGTGCGCGGTCTTCGTCGATGGCGGCGAAGATGGCATTCAGCTCGAGGTGTACGGGACCGGCATCGAAGACGCCTGTTTCCACCCACTCGCCACCCGAGCAGTCGAAGCCCTTGCGCGTGGCCGGGTCAACAACCCAGATATTTTCGACGCCCATGCGGCGATAGTCTTCCAGCCGCTCGGCATAGCGGGGAATCCGGTCTTCGGGGGAAAGAATCTCGATGACGGCCACCGGAGGCGTCTGGATCACCTGCTCACGCGGAGCCTGGCGCGAGACGAAGCAGAGATCGGCAATGCGAAAGCGGGTGCCCGAAACCTGGACACGAATCCCGGGAAATACGAGAACGCCCCAGGCCAGCTCATAGGCCATGCACCAGCGGATAAGCCAGCGTTGCAGCTCCGAGTGATCCAGTTCGCCCAAGTTCCGCTCCTCGACCACCCCGTCTACGTAGTCGCAGTCCGGCCTGTAGCTCGTATGCAGATACTCGCTCACGGAGATCGGAAGTGGGGTTGCGGCAGCCATCCTGTTTCCAGTTTACCAGCCGGGCTGAAATTACTCGTATTTCAGCGATTCCACCGGGTCCATCTGGGCTGCGCGGTTGGCCGGCAGGGTTCCGAAGATGATGCCCACCGCCGTCGAGGTCACCAGCGCGATGACCACCGCCCAGATGCTGATCGGGATGCTGTAATCGGTGAAAATCCGGATGGAAACCGGCAGCGCAAGGCCCAGCAGCGTGCCCACTACGCCGCCCGAGAGCGAGATGAAGATCGCCTCGATGAGGAACTGCAGCTTGATCTCCCGCGCCGTAGCGCCCAGCGCCTTGCGGATGCCGATCTCGCGGATACGCGAGCGCACCGTGGCCAGCATGATATTCATGATGCCCACGCCGCCCACGGCCAGCGTCACCGCCGAAACCAGCACCAGCATCACCGTGAGTCCATTCGCGATCTTGGCCGCTGTAGTCAGCAACGAAGTCAGCGTCGTGGTCCTGTAGACCGAGCTCGGCATGTGCCGCGCATGGACCACGTCGACGATTTCCTTCGAGGCCTCTTCGACGTCATTGGGGTCGCGGATCGAGAAGAAAATCTGCTTTACGTTGTCCGTACCGGTGAAGTAGCGACCAACGGAATACGGAATCAGGATGGTCTCGTCGGCGATCTCTGACTGGCCGAAGGTATCCACGCTCTCCTTGAAGGTTCCGACAATCGTGAACGGGATGCCGGAGAGCTGGAAGGTCTGGTTGATCGCCGCGGCGTCGCTGCCGAACATCTCGCGGGCAAAGGGCTCCGTGACCACGGCGGCCTTGGTGTGCGTGGTCTCGTCCTCACCGTCAAAGAAGCGGCCGGTGAGCACGATCAGATTGCGGACATCGCGGTACTCCGGGCTCACGCCGAGCACCAGCACGTCCTTGGCCACGCCGCCGGGGAAGCTCACCCGGTCGTGCATCTCGAGCATGGGCGAGGACTTGGCCACGTCGGTGACCTGCTCGTCAACGGCGCGCTCGTCGTCGAGCGTCAGGTAGTCGTTGCGGTATTCGTTGATGTTGCCAGCGCCGCCGCCCTCGTATTCGAGCATGACCATGTTGGTGCCGATCTTCTGCAGCAACCCGAGAACGTATTCCTTGCCGGTACTGCCGATGGTGAAGACCAGGATGACCGAAGCCGAGCCGATGACCATGCCGAGCGCGGTCAGGGCAAAACGGATCTTGCTGACCTTGAAGCTGTCGATGGCAAGCTTGACGATCTCGCTGAGGAGCATGGTCCGCTTGGCGCTGGCCAGGGTCTTCTCAAAGGATCGGCGGCTACGGGAGCGCGCGGGAGGGCCGGGCTGGACTTCGGTCGTGGGCATACGCTTCTACTCTATTGATCGTACTCGCGTGGCCGGAGATTCAGAAGGACAGCAGCCGTACCGGTTTCCGGGAGTATTTCTTCAAAAAACAGCGCACGGCGCGAACCTTTTGCCGCTTTGCCCCGAATATGGGAGCGGAGACAGCACTTGGCTGACGATCTCGAAACCTGGCAGCGGATCCTGGCGCGCGACGCCGACGCCTTCGACAGCTTCTATCGCGAGCATGCTCCGCGCCTCACTGCTTTCCTCCGCCAAGTCACCGGCAGCCGGCAGGCGGCCGAAGATGTGGCCCAGGAGACCTTCTCCCAGATGTGGAGCCGGCCGAACGGCTACCAGCCCGGCCGTGGGGCACTCAAGGCGTATCTTTTCGGCGCGGCCCGGAAACGAGCGTCGGAGTGGTGGCGCAGCCAGCGGCCCACGGAGCGGTTGGAGGAAGGGCTGCATGAAGGCGGTACAGGCCGGAGTTCCAGCGCGGAATCTCAGGCACAAATAAAAGATGCCCTGGAGCGCCTGTTACCAGAGCAGCGCGCGCTGCTCTGGCTGCGCGAGGTCGAAGGCCAGTCCTACGCCGAGCTGGCGGAAATTCTGGGCGTGCCCATAGGCACGGTGCGATCACGGCTGTTCGCCGCCCGTGAGGCTCTGCGGGAGACGTGGCACGCGCAACGGCCGGGAACCACATCGGAGAAAGGCAGAAGGGTATGACGTGCGAAAAAGCAGCGGAGTTCGTCTCCGCCCTCTATGACGGCGAGACTGTACCGCGCGAAGCGGCGGAACATATCGGCCAGTGCCCCGCCTGCCAGGAACAGTTGCGCACCTATATCGAGATGGGCGTCGCACTGCGGCGGATGGCGAGCCTGGAGATCCCGGAAACAGTTCCCGGTCAGGCATGGAAAGCGGAAGCAGCAGGGCAGGGAACGCTGAAGACAGCAATTGCAACAGGGTGGCGGAAAGGATGGGAGTCTATGCGGATACCAAGGTTCGCCTTCGCGGCGATGGTGGCGGGAATCCTGGTGCTGGCCTCCGGGTTGGCAATGACAAAAGTGCGGGCGCGGTCGGATGGCTCGGTGGTGATGCTGAAGATTCTCCTGCCAGACGCAAACACCCCGATCGCTTGTCCGCTCTCGCTCGTAGACAAGCAAGAGCAAAGCTGCGACATGTCTTCCAGCTTCGGCAAAGGACCGCGCTCTTACATGATCAAGCTGCTGGGGAAACAAGACGACCGACTCATACTCGGCATTCGCACAACGGCCGTGACTGCCGAGGAGGCCGCCGCTCACGGGAATCCACCGATTACGGGCGCCCCTCAGAATCAATATGTATTTACGCTTGGTGAAACTCTCCGCGTCGCGATGGGCAGCTTCGGCGACATGCAGATCACAGGCGAATGGACGGATCACATGCCTGCGTTTAACGGCGAGGTAGCGATGGACCCGGGCCTCGACGATCTGCGTATCGTCTCGCCCATGATCGTGGAGGGAGGACGCGTGCTCGCCGACTGGGAAGGCAACAGCGGTTTTGCCAAAGCAGCCAATGCGGAAGCCATGCTTTACTCGCCGGGTACCGGACGATTCCGCTTCTATACCTCTCCACATCCGAACACGACAGAAGGCACCGTCGATAAAAACCGGGTGAAGTTCGAGATCGATGGGAAAAAGTATGAGCTCATCACTGGCATTCCCATCACCCGTGCCTCGAAACTCTGGGTCGGGCGGGATGCATCCTATCACCCATCAAGGCACGACTATGCAGTACTCGCCATCGGCGCAGCCGGCAAAGTCGACCAGGATTGATCAGCGTTGTAAGCCTGAGCCGGCGGGGCAGCATGGCAACCGCCGGCTTTCTTTTTCTGCCCGGGAGTACAATGTAGATATGTAGCTACAAGGAGACCCGATGGCCATCACTACACTCTCCAGCCGCGAGTTCAACCAGGACTCGAGCAAGGCGAAGAAAGCAGCGGAACGAGGGCCGGTCTTCATCACGGATCGCGGCCGTCCCGCGCATGTGCTACTCACCATCGAGGAATATCAGCGGATTACCGGCGCGCAGGCGAGCCTGCTCGATCTGCTGGCCATGCCCGAGGCCGCGGAAATCGACTTCGATCCTCCGAAGCTCAAAGGCACGTTGACGCGCGCGGTCGAGCTTTGATGTACCTGCTCGACACCAACGTCGTCTCCGAGTTACGCAAGGCCGCAACTCCACGCATCGATCGCCACGTTCGGGCGTGGGCCAAGCAGGCAGACCGTGGACGCCTGTATCTCTCGGTGATTTCCATCCTCGAGCTCGAGATCGGAATCCGCCAGCTAGAACGGCGCGATCGCGAACAGGCAGCGGTGCTGCGCCATTGGCTGGAGCAGCACGTACTGACTGCCTTTGCAGGCCGCATTCTGCCGGTCGACCTCGCGGTCGCGCAGCGCTGTGCGGCGCTACATGTGCCCGATCCGAGCTCGGAGCGGGATGCCCTGATCGCGGCGACGGCGCTGGTACATGGGATGACCATAGTGACGCGCCACGAAGAGGATTTCCGCCGAACCGGCGTCGTGATGCTGAATCCGTGGCACTCATTGCCTCCTGGATAAGGCGAATGCCCGACCCATGACCTGGCTCTGCTCATGGGCCGGAAAGTAAAGACCTCCTACTGCTTCACCGCCCCGATCTCATCCAGCTTCTCGAGCGCCTCTGCCGGCAGCGCCAGGCTGGCGGCGGCCAAGTTTTCGCGCAGATGCCCGACCGACGAGGTTCCCGGGATCAGCAGGATGTTCGGCGAGCGGTGCAGCAGCCACGCCAGGGCCACCTGCATGGGCGTCGCTCCGAGCGAGGCCGCGACTTCGTTCAGCTCGCCCGCCTGCAACGGCGTGAAGCCACCGAGCGGGAAGTACGGGACGTAGGCCACGCCGTCCTTCGCCAGGCGGTCGACGAAGGCGTCGTCCTCACGATGCGCGACGTTATACAGGTTCTGGATGCAGACGATGGGCGCGATGGCGCGCGCCTCCTCGTATTGCTTCTCGCTCACCGTGCTCAATCCGATATGGCGCACGAGACCCTTCTGCTGCAGTTCGGCCAGCGCGGTCAGCGGCGCCTCGAGTGAGTCCTCGTTCGGTCCATGCGCAGCGCCAAGGCGCAGGTTTACGACATCGAGGGCGCCCGTGCTCTGGTCGAGGCCAAGGTTGCGCAGGTTGCTCTCTACGGCCGCGGTCAGCTCAGCCGCCGATTGCGCCGGGTACCATGACCCGTCCTCGCCGCGCAGGAAGCCGATCTTGGTCACCAGCGTCAATCCGGCGGGATAAGGATGGAGCGCCTCACGAAGAATTTTGTTGACGACATACGGCCCATAGAAGTCCGAGGTATCGATGTGGTTGACGCCCGCAGCTACGGCTTCGCGCAGCACGGCAAGGGCGGCGGCGCGGTCGCGGGGCGGACCCCAGACAAGCTTGCCCGGCTCACTGCCGGCAAGCTGCATCGCGCCATAGCCCATGCGGTGGAGCGTGATGTTCGTGCCAGGCAGGGTAAAGGTTCCGCCGAGTTTTGTGGAGTCGGTCATCTCTGGAGTTCTCCATTTGCGTAAGAATGTCTTGAGCAGACCGGATTGGGCCCATCCTGTCTGCACGGGAATTGGATGAACCAGGACCTCCAGGAGGAGTTCGCATTTGCCCACCCTGACCAGACCGCCCCTGAAGCCGCGTAAATCGCCGGTGCAGGCCCGTTCGACCGCAAGCGTAGAGGCAATTCTCGAAGCCACCATTCAGGTTTTGCTGCGCGAGGGCAAAGAGAACCTCACCACGACCAAGGTGGCGATGCGGGCCGGCGTCTCCGTAGGAAGCCTCTACCAGTACTTTCCGAACAAGAGCTCTCTGCTGCAGGCAGCGCTGCGCGCACATCTCGAGCGGACCTATGGCGCAACAGTGACAGCATGCGTGAAATATCACGGTCAACCGCTACGGACGATGGCCGACGGGCTGGTATCGGATTTCCTCGCGGCGAAATTCGAGCACATCGAGACGAGTCTTGCGCTCTACCGTGTCAGCGACGATGTGGAAGGCGCGGCCATCGCGCGGGCCATGGCACGGCAGTCGACGGAGGCGATCGCATCCATGCTGCGCAGCTCCTGCGAGCAGCTCACCACCGATGCAGACTCCGTGGCCGCGATGATCCTGGCGGCAATCGCCGGCGGAAGCCGCCGCATGCTCGAATCGGAAAATCCGCACACCGCAAGGCTCACACTCGAACGCGAATTGCGGGTGATGGTGGTCTCTTACCTGGAAGCGTTGAAATCTGCCTGATTACAAGCTGTCGGCATCTTCAAGCCGGAGAAAGCCAGGCAATTCCCTGCTTCCCAGGCGTTCGCGAAGATGCTGATTCTTCGTCATGAGTTCCGCAACGAGCAGATGCAGGCGTTCGACCTGCACCTCGAGCAGGCTGATTTCTGCTTTCAGAACCTCTATCTCCGAACTGGCTGAAGGTATCATCTGGATGCAGTTATGCATGGGGTGATCACACATGACCTCGCATTTGCCTGGAGTGGCAGAACCCGCTGCGCCATTCCATGCTGCAATATACGACTTCTTTGGTCTCATTTAGGAGAGGCTCTTCTCAGAAGAGACCGCTCTACCGGAAACGCCATAAAGTATTCCGAAAATGCCAAACGTAAAATCGCCCAGGACTCCGGTCGAGACAGAAACAGAAGATGCCATCGTGCTCCGGATGGATCACGCAGATGCCAGTGCGATACAGATGCATGCCCATGCACAAGGGCAGCTGTTCTCACTGGAAAGCGGCCTCTGCAGCATCGAGACCGCAGCCGGATCGTGGCTTTTTCCGCCCCGGCGATGCGGCTGGATTCCCGCCGGCCATCTGCATTCCATGCGCTCCGGAGGAGAAGTCAGCGGCTGGTCTCTGTATCTCGCTGCACCCCTCTGCGCATCGCTCCCGCAAAAGCCGATGGTCCTTTCGCTCTCTCCCCTTCTTGAACACCTGGTGATGCGTATTGCCACATGGCGGCAATCTCCCCCTCCGGAACGCTCGAGGAAGAGCTTTCTTGAGGTCCTGGTGGACGAGATACAGATGGCACAGGAACAGCCGCTTCATCTCCCCATGCCCCAGGATCAGCGCCTGAACCGCCTCGTGGAGGAGATGAGCCGGCATCCGGATACGGATCGCCCTCTGGACGAATGGGCGCGGCAATTAGGCATGTCCGAGCGGTCCCTGTAGCGGGAGTTTCAACGGCAAACGGGCATCCCTATCGGGCAATGGAGGCAGCAGCTCCGAATCCTGGTCGCGCTTGAAAAGCTGTCGGATGGGTTATCGGTAACGGAGACGTGTTTCGCCGTCGGCTATAACAGCGTGAGCGCGTTTATCCGGGCTTTCAAACGCATCGTCGGCGTCACGCCGCTGGAATACGCGAAGAATCTTTAGAGCTTTTCGTCTCGCGCATGAGAGGGGACAGCAACCCCTCCCGTGTACAGACCTTTTCCCTTCAGAAGGCGCGAGCCTGGCCTACTCCACCTGCCCGATATACACGCCATAAGGCGGCAGCTGCACGGCATCCAGCGATGCCGGATCGCTCGCGCCCGGAGTCTTCATCAACGTCTTTGCCTTGCGGCTGGTGATGCCCTTGCCGTTCACTTCCTGCCCGGAGAGATCGAAGCTCACTGTCTGCGGCCGGGCCGTGAAGTTGCAGGCCACCACGACCGGCGGCTGAGCTGGATCGGATGAGGGTGCTTTGCGCAGCCACATCAGTACATCGTTGTTCTCCGTATTCAGCATGACGTGATCGCCGTCGCGCAACGCCGGATTCGCGCGCCGCAGCTCGATGAGCTGCTTGTACCAGTTCAGCATCGAGTCGAAGTCCGAAACTTCGCTCTTCACATTGATGGTCTTGTAGCTCGCAGGAATCGGCAGCCACGTCTTCACGCCGTCCTTTGAGAATCCGGCATTCGGACCCTCGCTCCACTGCATGGGTGTACGTTCGCCGTCGCGGCCTTTCTCCTTCGGCCATCCGGTAATGCCGATCGGGTCCTTCACCTGGTCCTTGCTGGTAGGCGGCGTGGTCACCATGCCGATCTCGTCGCCGTAGTACATCATCGCGGTATCGCGCGAAGCGAAGAGGATGGTTGCGAGCATGCGCCCGATATCGGCGTTATGCGTGCCGTCGCCATAGCGGTCCCAGCGCGGGTTGTCGTGATTGTCGAAGACGAAGAGCGGCTCATTGCCGTTCAGACCTGTCTCCGCGTCGTTGATGTTCCTGCGAAACTCCGACACATCGAGCCTGTTGATGAAGCCCACCTGCATGTCCATGGGTAGATCGAGAGCGTCGTTGTTCTCGCCGTAGAGGCGGCGCAGGTCGGCAATGGAATCGACATAGGTTTCGCCGATCAGCACCACCTTGCGGCCTTTCGTCTCATCGGCCGTCTTGCGCAACTCTTTCAGGACGTCGTTCACCCTGGGCAGGTTGTCGGTCTTGTCGGTCTTTACTTCCTTGTCGCCGTAGGCATTGATCTTGATGCTGCCGTCCGGATTCTTGACGTAGTCCTCGTCGGAGAAGGTGGGATCTTCGAAGAGCGAGGTGATGGCGTCGAGGCGGAAGCCGACCACGCCCTTCGCGATCCAGAAGCGCTCCACGTCATACATCGCCTTGCGCACCGCGGGATTATTCCAGTTCAGGTCCGGCTGCTGGATGTAGAAGCGGTGATAGTAGTACTGCTGCGTCTTCGCGTCCCACTCCCATGCCGAGTGGCCGAAGACCGACTCCCAGTTGTTCGGCACATTCGCGGGCGGCGTCCCGCCGGCCTTGCCGTCCTTCCACACATACCAGTCGCGTTTCGGGTCGGTCTTCGAGCTCCGTGAGGCGAGGAACCACGGATGCTTGTCCGAGGTATGGTTCAGGACCAGGTCCATGATGATGCCGATGTTGCGCTTCTTCGCCTCGGCCACCAGGCGGTCGAAGTCCGCCATGGTGCCGTACTGCGGATCGATGCCCTCGTAGTTCGAAATGTCGTAGCCGAAATCGACCTGCGGCGAGGGATAGATCGGCGTCAGCCAGATGGCATCGACGCCCAGCGCCTTCAGGTAATCGAGCCGCGAGGTGATGCCGTTCAGGTCGCCGATGCCGTCGCCGTTCGAGTCCTGGAAGCTGCGCGGATAGATTTCGTAGATGAGCGCGTCCTTGTACCAGCCGGATTTGGCGGTGAAGACTGGAGCCTTGCCAGAGGCATCGGCAGACTGAGCGAGCAGCGATACCGGTGAAATGGCGGCTATCGCCAGGCCCGCGGCTGCGGCGGCAATGCGGGAAACGCGGCGAATGGACCTGTGACCGGGCATGACTCGTTGAACCTCCCCGGGGACAAGCCAGGCCACGCAGACCGTCAGCATTCCCCGGAGCAAGGTAACACACGGGCAGCGCCGCCCGTGCGGCTCAGCGCTGCGGCGGCGTAGCCGGAGCCGGGAGCGGAGCTGGCTTGCTCCTGACCGGCTTCTGGTCACTGTCCTTGCGGCCGAAGTCGAGACCGAAGTGCGGATCGGAGTTGGTTCCGGTTACCGAGATCGGTATCTCCGTGCCCGCGCCATTCTTGGCGAAGAAGGGATCGGCTAATTTCAGCAGAGCCGACTTCCAGCCGGTGACCATCTGCGAGATATGGGCATCGAGGCGCGCCTTGCCATGGAAGTCGAACTGCTTGCCGTCAAGCGAGTACACGCCGTCCATATCGATATTCGCGCCGGGCACGGTGTACACCAGGTTTGCGATGGTGAGTTTGCTGCCGCCAAGGGTGAAATCTCCCTGCATGGTGGAGGCGGCATTGGCCGCATCGCCGCCGTGCATCTCCTGGTTCGCCTCGTCCGGCTTTCCCTGTCCGCGCAGGCTGAGCTGGTCCACCTTCGCCTGAATCTTGGGATTGGTGAAGTGGGCATTCATGATCTGGAAATGCCCCTGCAACTGCAGCTTGTCGGTGACGCGCACCTTCCCAGGCGGTAGGTAGAAGCTGGAGTGCAGAGTCAGTGCGCCGGTCATCAGCGGCGGCGTGGTTTTGACGCCGAGCTGCAGCATGTCGTCAATGCGCGCATGATCCACAGTGACGTCGAGACGGATGTCGTGGCCGTGTCCTCCCTCCGCACGCACAACGTCTCCACGGGCGAGGATATGCGAATGGCCGAGCGTGGCGTCGACAGGCTGGAGATAGGTGTCGCCGTTCGTGCCATCGACAATGGCGTGGAATTTCGTATGCAGCGGCATCGGGTGGTTTGCGGTATCGAGACTGAAGTTCGGCGTATCCGTCTGGCCATCGACCACGATGTTGTTGAGCGTGCCCTGGTATTTGCCCGTAGAGGAGAGCGTGCCACCAATGCCCTTGAGCGAACCCAGATCGGCATGGGAGAACTGGTAGACGCCGGCCACCGGCGTGCTTCCGGGGTTCGCTGTCAGGTAAGGACCGAAAGTACCGGTGGAGTCGATATTGCCGACCGGCCTGGGGTTGGTCAGGACCGCATGGAACTGCATCGGCTGGCCCGCGCCGACAGAGGTCATGCGCAGACTGGCAATATCGAATTCCAGAGGAATTTTGCCGGGTTTATCGGTGCCAAGGACGAGCTTGGCATTATCGATGAGCAGCTCATCGACCAGAACTTCGATCTTGCGCTTCGTCGCCTCCTGCCCCGGCTCCTGCCCAGCCTGCGGATTGGCCTGCTGAAGCCGGGGCATATCCTTGCGCTGATCCTTGGGAGGCATGTTGATGTCCAGACCGGAGATCCTGACCAGCCCGATGTGCGTCGGCGACTGGAAAAGCCCCTGCCATCCGGTGTGGAAGGAAAAGCTGTCCACCGAAAAGAGTGGCTTCTCCATATCCAGATTGTTGGGGTAGATTTTGAGACCGCCGCCGGAGACCTCGAAGCCGCGCAGCACCGAGACGTCGAAACGACCGAGCTCGACACGGCTGTCAAAGCGCGTCGCAAGCGTGTTGATGATGCGTGTGCGCAGGATCGGCGCGGCGCGATGGAGGTAGATATCCGCGGCAATAAAGGCGCCGGCCGCCACGAATACCAGAAAAACGGCAAACCAGACGAGGATGCGGCGGCCACGGTGACGAGACGGCGGGGGAGCGGCAGGGGATGTGGCTTCCGATCTTTCTTCCACGGGACAACCTCTTTCTGGCAACTGCAACTCTTTGGATGGATGCGGAGCGCTTCCAGTTAGAGGCGCAAAATAGAAAGATCGTTGGATTCAGGCATCATGCCAGAAGACCCGGCGGAGAACCAGGGCCAGGAAACAGAGCTGGAAAACGGAGAAAGATGCACGCATGAACGTAGTCGTAGGACTGGGTGAGCTGTTGTGGGATCTGCTGCCGGAGGGTGCCCGGCTGGGTGGCGCGCCGGCCAACTTTACCGTGATGGCAGCACGTCTGGGCCATCGCGGCGTCGTCGCCAGCCGCCTGGGAGCCCAGGAAACAGACATGGACGACTGGGGTTCACGTGCCCGCACCGTGCTCTCCGGCTTCCCCGTCGATGCCAGCCTGATCCAATCCGATACCGACCACCCCACCGGCACGGTGGATGTAGAGTTCCGCAACGGCGAGCCGCACTACGTCATCCACGAGCCGGTGGCCTGGGACTTCCTGGCCTGGACGCCGGAGTGGCAGCAGCTCGCCCAGCAGGCCGATGCCGTCTGCTTCGGCTCCCTAGCGCAGCGCTCGCAGGCCTCGCGGAAAACCATCCACCGTTTCCTCGCTGCCACGCGGCCGGAGTGTGTGCGGGTCTTCGATGTGAATCTGCGCGCGCCCTATTTTTCAGCGGAGATTGTGACGGAATCGCTCGAGCGGGCGACAATCTTCAAGCTCAACGAGAGCGAAGTGCCGCAGGTGCTGGCGATGCTGGGCGGCACGGCCCCGGTTTCAAATGCGGGGACCGATATCGACGAGACCGCGCTCCACGCAGCGGCCGATTGGCTGCTCGAACGTTTTCCACTCAAGCTGGTAGCGATCACGCTGGGCGGCGAGGGCAGCCTGCTGGTCTCGCGTGAAGGCGCACATCGCCGCCAGGGTATCCGCGGCCCCGTTGCCGACACCGTAGGCGCGGGCGATGCCTTCACCGCTGCCATGGTCGATGCATACCTGCGCGGAGCTGGCCTCGCACGCATGAACGAGGCTGGCAACCGCTGGGGCGGATGGGTCGCCTCGCAGCACGGCGCAATGCCCGCGCTCTCCGCGGAGACGTATACCGAAATTCAGAACAACATTGCAGAGGTGGAGTAAGCATGGCACACGTTCCAACCCCGGAAGAACGGCGCGAGCTGGGACGCGCACGACGGAAGCAGCTGGCCCGCCAGGACCATGCACAGTGGAAGCCAGAGGCTCGCCGCAAAAAGCCGATTGTGCTGATGGAGGAGTCGATGCGCGGCCGCGTTCCCGCGCTGGTGTCGCTCAAGTGGGAGCGCATGGTGGAGTCGCCCTTCGGCTACTTCCGCGGCGCGGTGCCGGTGATGGCCGCCGACCTCGCAACGCTCGCCAACACCGGTATCGTCAACCAGATCTGCGGCGACGCCCACGTGCGCAACCTTGGCGCCTTCGCCGGGCCGGATGGGCGACTGGTCTTCGACATCAATGACTTCGACGAGACCATCCGTGCTCCCTTCGAATGGGATCTCAAGCGCCTCTCGACCAGCCTGGTACTGGTCGGGCGCGGGCTGGGCATGAAAGGCGGCGCGTGTGATGACGCCGTGCAGACCATGATCGCCCGCTATCGCAAGTTCGTCGACATGTTCGCCCGCATGCCGGTAACCGAGGTAGCCCGCTACCAGGTGCACCGCCTGCAGCGGATTACCCCGGTCGGCAAGGCGCTGCTGAAGGCCGAACGCGCGACACCGCTGCATACCGTCGAGCAACTGACCGTGGAAGAAAAGGACCGGCGGAGATTCCGGGAAGAGAAGCCGCTGCTCACCCCGGTCAGCGCCGCGGTGCGCCGCGCCGTGCTCGCCTCGCTGGTCGAGTACACCGAAACGCTGCAGCCCGAGCGCCGCCATTTCTTCGCGCAGTACCATGCGCTCGACGTCGCCTTCAAAGTCGTCGGCACCGGTTCGGTGGGCTTGCGCGACTATGTGATCTATATGGAGGGCAACGGCCCCGGCGATCCGCTCTTCCTGCAGATCAAGGAGCAGCCCGGCTCGGCCTACGCGGGCTATGTCGACAGCGAAGGCATCGCGCCGCGCGCACCGCAGCATGAGGGCCGTCGTGTCGTGAACGGCCAGCGCGCCATGCAGTTCCAGTCCGACCCCTTCCTGGGCTGGACGACCATCGACAGCCGCCACTACCAGGTACGGCAGCTCAACGACCACAAGGCCAGCATCGAGATCGAGGACCTGGCCGGCGATGGCCTGGGCGAATACGCCGAGATGTGCGGCGAGCTGCTGGCCCGCGGCCACGCCCGCTCCGGCGATGCCTGCGTCCTCGCCGGCTACGTGGGCAACGGCAAACGCATGAGTGAAGCACTGGCCGCCTTCGCCCACGCCTACGCCGACCAGACGGTCGAAGATTGGGAAGAGCTGAAGAAGGCGCGGCAATAGGGGATCAGGAACAGCAGGGTGTAGGGGATCGGGTATAGGAAAAACGTTCCCGAAAGCCTCGACTGTGGCTCACTCAAGCCTCTTTTGCCTGGGTGGGGGACATATGAAGGCGGATGCCGCTTAATCCCGGCCATAGGATCCTTAAGTAGGAGCGAGGTGACCTGTGGCCGCGACAACGTCTGTACGTCATGTATGCCTTTTCAAAAACAGCCGCCTGACTGAAGTCGCTCGTCCCCACGCGGCTCGTCGACAGGCTCTCTGTGTGGGAGCCGCAGGATGCCATGCCCGCTATCGAAGACCTGCCTGCCGATCCCGTGAAGCTGTAACCACAAGGAAGACGAGCGGATGGCTCCATGCAATGGCCATTAAAATAGGGACATGCTGCAACTTTCCGGTGCGGGCAAGCGCTTTGGCACCAAGCTCCTTTTTGAAGAGGCCGACTGGCTGATCACGGCCAACGAGCGCACCGCGCTGGTGGGCGCCAATGGCACGGGCAAGTCCACACTGATGAAGGTCCTGGCCGGTGTCGAATCGGTCGGCGGACTCGACTACGGCACGCTCCAGCGCACCCGCGGCATGACCATCGGCTACCTGCCACAGGATGGCCTCGCGCTCTCCGGCCGCTCGGTCTTCGACGAGTGTCTCTCGGTCTTCGACGGGCTGATCGCCATGGAGAAGGAGATGGAGACCCTCACCGTGGCGCTCTCCGAGCTCGACCACACCAGTTCCGAGTACGCCGCCGCAGCCGATCGCTACTCGCACATCGACGCGCAATTTCGTGCCCATGACGGTTACGCATTAGACGCGCAGGTGGGCACGGTGCTCACGGGCCTCGGCTTCTCGAAGACCGACTGGACGCGGCAGACCGAAGAGTTCTCCGGTGGCTGGCAGATGCGCATCGCGCTGGCCAAACTTCTTCTTCAGAAGCCCAGCCTGCTCTTGCTCGACGAGCCGACCAACCATCTCGACATCGAAGCGCGCGACTGGCTCGAGGGCTACCTCAAGACCTATCCCAACGGCTACATCCTCATCTCGCACGACCGCTATTTCCTCGACGTGACCGTGGATAAGATCGTCGAGCTGTGGAACAAGCGCATCAACGTCTACCACGGCAACTACGAGAAATACCTTTCGCAGAAGGCCGAGCGCATGGCGCAGCTGCAGGCTGCGTACAAGAACCAGAAGGAACACATCGAGCATCTCGAGGCCTTCATCTCGCGCTTCCGCTACCAGGCCACCAAAGCCAAGCAGGTGCAGAGCCGCATCAAGGAACTTGAGAAGATCGAGCGCATCGAGATTCCCGAAGAAGAGCCGGTCATCCACTTCACCTTCCCGCAGCCGCCGCCTTCGGGCCGCACGGTGGTCGAGGTGTCGGGGCTTTCGAAGAGCTTTGGACCGAAGCAGGTTCTCAATGACGTCAGCTTCACCATCGACCGCGGCGACCGCATCGCGCTCGTCGGCGTGAACGGCGCAGGCAAATCGACGCTGGTGAAGCTGCTCTCGGGCGACGATACGCCGACCAGCGGCGTGCTGAAGCTGGGGCACAACGTGCTCGCCGACTATTTCGCGCAGGACCAGTACAAGGTGCTCGATCCAGATGCGCGCATGCTCGACGACATCAGCAAGACCGCGCTGAAAGTGCCAGAAGCCGAGCTGCGCGGGCTGCTTGGCTGCTTCCTTTTCTCCGGCGATGACGTCTTCAAGCGGCTCGGCGTGCTCTCCGGCGGCGAGCGCAATCGCTACGCCCTGGCGAAGATCCTCGTCAGCCCGGCCAACTTCCTGCTGCTCGATGAGCCGACGAACCACCTCGACCTGCGGGCCAAGGATGTGCTGCTCGAGGCCATCCAGAACTTCACCGGCACGGTCATCTTCGTCTCGCACGACCGCTACTTCATCGACCGCATTGCCACGCGCGTCTTCGAGGTGGCCGACGGCAAGGTGCATGTCTTCCCCGGCGGCTATGAGGACTATCTCTGGCGCAAGGAAGGCGGCGCAGCCGAACTGGCTGCTGCCACCGCAGCCGCTGCGAAGGTTCCGGTGGTTGTCGCCGCGCCGGTCGTAGTGCCCGAGCCTGTGGCCACGCCCGAGCCTGCGAAGAAGCGCGTGAATCCCATCAAGCTGAAGCAGATGCAGGAGCGGCTCGCGGCGGTGGAAGAAGAGATGCCGCAGCTCGAAGCTGCCATCTCCGAGACGGAGACGGCGCTTGGCAACTTCGTCAGCGCCGAAGAGACGACTCGGCTCTCCGGGGTACTCGAGGGCCTGCGCCAGATGCAGTCCTCACTCACCGAGGAGTGGGAAGGGCTGATGCTGGAGCTGGAAGAAGCGTAAAGATAGGGGATAGGGTGTAGGGCATAGCGAAATTGCGGGTGCCCCACATCTCGTTCCGTTCGAGATGTGGGTTCGCAGGATTTCGGGGTTCGGAGTTCGTACCTTCCCACATCTCAAAATCGAGATGTGAGGCACCCATTTCCTTGTCCAACGCAGAGAGACTACACCCTACACCTTATCCCCTACACCCTATTCATTCGCCTTGCGCGCAGCAGCTGTAATAATCAAAGGCGATGCCATCCCTCTGGAAACCTGAGAACTGGGCTGAGCGGCTTGCTGAGCTTGAGGCGCGTACCGGCGATCTGAAAGAAGTTCCGCTGCGGCGCGATGTGCGTTCGCTGGGCATGCTGCTGGGCGAGGTATTGCGCGAGCAGGCCGGCGACGCGTTGTTTGAGAAGGTCGAAGCACTGCGGCAGGCGGCCATCCGCCGACGCGAGGCCCAGGCTGGAGGCTCACTCTCCGAGGCCGACCAGCTGCTGCAGAAAGCCGTGCTCGACGTGAAGGCCATGCCAGTCGAGACCGCCTACGCGCTCAGCCGCGCCTTTGCCTTCTACTTCGAGCTGATCAACCTGGCCGAAACCAATCACCGCAAGCGCCGCCGGCTTTCGCTGCAATTGAGCGGCGACAAGGCTGCGCAGCGCGGCTCGATTCGCGGCACGCTGCGCGCCATGCGCAAGGCCGGCATCGGTGCCGACGAGGCGATGGAGTGGCTCAGAAAAATCTTCATCGTGCCCGTCTTCACCGCGCACCCCACCGAGATCGCGCGCCGCTCGGTACTGACGAAGCGTCGCCGCATCGGCGAATTTCTCGAGAAGCTCGACCGCATCCCGACGCCCGAGGAGCAGCTCGAAGCCCTCGAGGCCGAGCTCATCGCCGAGATCACCGCGCTCTGGCAGACGGACGAGGTGCGCAGCAGCCGCCCGCAGGTGGGTGACGAGATCAAGATGGGCCTCGACTACTACGAGGTCTCCATCTTCGAGACGCTGCCTCTGCTCTATCGCGAGGTGGCCGCGGCGCTCAGGAGTGAGTACGGGCTCGCTGTCAATCTGGCAGAGATGCCCCTGCTTCTGGGTTTTGGATCGTGGATCGGCGGCGACCGCGACGGCAACCCCTTCGTTACCCCGGAGGTGACGCGCGAGGCCATTGCCGATGCCCGCGCCCGCCTGCTCGAGTTCTACGACCGGCAGACGCAGCAGATCATTGACCTGTTAACCACCTCGGCGCAGCAACTGCCGGTGAGCGCGGAGCTGAAGGCGCGTCTCGATTCGTATCTGCAACAGTTACAAAGTGCCGGCGACCCCGTCTTCGGGCATCACTTCGAGTTCGAGCAGTATCGGCGGTTCATGGTCTGCGTGCATGCGCGGCTGCTGGCTACGGCCGGTTATGAGGCCGAGGGCGCGGTCACGCTCGAGGCGGCGCTGAGCGCTCTGCCGGCCTATGCCTCCGCGCATGAGTTCGAGCAGGACCTGCGCCTGGTGCGCGAGAGCCTGGCAGTGAACAAGGGCCTGCGCCTGGCCGAGACGCTGATCGATCCGCTGATTCTGCAGGTCCGCACCTTCGGGCTGCACCTGCACACGCTCGACGTCCGTCAGCATGCGCGCGTCCACAGCAAGACCCTCGAGGAGGCTTCGGCGTGGTGCGCAGGCGATGCGGCCACCGTCCCCGGCGATCTCAACGCTGCCAGCCACGACGTCATCGAGACCATGCGGACAATCGCCGAAGTCAAGGCCGGTCCGAGCCCGGAGACTATTCGCCAGTATGTCATCAGCGGCGCGACCTCGGTCGAGGATGTCCTCGCCGTACTCTGGCTCGCGCGTCTCGGCGGTGTGAATGTTGCCGGCAATCCCGAAACCGGTGATCCAGGCCTGATGCCGGTGCCACTCTTCGAGTCCATTGAAGACCTGCGCAATGCGCCCGAGGTCTGCCGCACGTTGTGGACCATGCCTGCCTATAAAAAACTCCTCGAGAGCTGGGGCAACACGCAGGAAGTCATGCTCGGCTACTCCGACTCGAACAAGGACGGCGGCATGCTCACCAGCACGTGGGAGATTTTCCGCGCCCACCGCGCCCTGCACGAGGTGGCGCGGGAGTGCGGCGTGACGCTGCGCCTCTTCCATGGACGCGGTGGCACCGTCGGACGCGGCGGCGGCCCCACGCACCGCTCGATCTACGCGCAGCCGGTGAACGCCTTTGAGGGCGGCATCCGCATCACTGAGCAGGGTGAGGTGCTGAACTTCAAGTATTCGGACGTGGTCCTCGCCGAGCGCAATCTCGAGCTGATGATCGCAGCCTCGCTCGATGCCCTGGCCCGCCCGAATGCGAGACTTGCCAACGGCCACCAGACAGGCGTACTGCTGCCCGACTGGGAAGCGGCCTTCGACGAGATGTCGGAAACGGCTTACGGCTTCTATAAGGCCAGCATCCTCGAAGACCCCGAGGTGCTCGAGTACTTCGAGCTCGGCACGCCGGTGAGTGAACTCGAACACGCGAAGCTCGGTTCGCGCCCTTCGCGGCGCAGCGGCCGCATGAGCTTCGAGAACCTGCGCGCCATCCCCTGGGTTTTCGGATGGACACAGAGCCGCCAGCTGATCCCTGCCTGGTTCGGTGTCGGCCATGCCTTCGAAGCCTACATGCAGAAGCCGGGCGGTCTCGAACGGCTGCGCGAAATGATGGCCGAGTTCCCGCTCTTCATCGACCTGGTACGCAACGTGGAGATGGCCATGGCCAAGGCCGACCTCGGCATCGCCGCGCTCTATGCCTCGCTGGTCGAAGACGCGGGCCTGCGCGAGCGTGTCTTCGGCAAGGTCAAGGCGGAGTTCGAGCGCACGCTGGCGGCGATCCTCGCCGTCACCGGGCAAAAGGAGCTGCTGCAGACGAACCAGGTGCTGGCCCGCTCCATCAAGGTCCGCAATCCCTATGTCGATCCCATGAGCCTCATCCAGGTGGAACTGCTGCGCCGCAAGCGCGCCGGTGAAGATACGCCCGAGGTCAACCGCGCCATTGCCGGCACCATCAACGGCATCTCGGCCGGACTGAGAAATACCGGCTGATCCCTGCACCATTCCGGAACAGGCGAAAATTCTGGCCTGATCCGGGACAATCAGCAAAGAAAGACGACCTCGCGGCCTCAGCCGGCGGGGTCTTCTTGCATATGCTCGGCTCACGGAGGGATCGGAAATGCCGGGACACGCGATGCAGGCAGAGCGCGAAGCGAACGAGGAGATCGAAGCCATCCTCGGCCGCTTCCAGAAATGGACCTCGGGCAAAGCCGAGAACATGCCCAGGGGGGTCCGCGAGCTGAGCTACGAAGAGGCCCTGGCCTCGAGCCGCTCGCGCTGGTCGCAGCATGGGACGCGGCAGGACGCCCCAGCGAAAACAGCAGAAACGATCGGAGCCCCAATCGAAGAACCGGCGGAACCGCACCGGGAAGCGGAACCGCACCGGGAATCTGCACCCATCGAAAACCCGCTGCGGGCTGAACCGGGGGTAATCCCGGCGGCATGGCCTATGCCCGGTCCGGTTTCCGTTCCCACCTCGAGGCCTTCCCCAAGACTCCCGGTGGACGGGAAGAGCGCGAAAAACATCTCGGCACTGGCGGAGACAAACGCTGAGGCAGGGACAGGCGACGGAGCCTTCCGCGCAGTCATGGCCGAGACAGTGCGGCCGCGCAGCCTGGTGCTCGCAAAAAGCCGCGCGGCGCAGGAGCGGCAGACCTCCATGACGGTGCGGATGGGCAGCTCGGAGCAGGCCTTCATCCGCATACGGGCAGCGGAAGCCGGCACCTCCGCCTCAGCATACCTGCGGCAGTGCGCAATGGAGGTCGAGGTGCTGCGGGCCCAGGTGGATCAGCTGATGGCGGCGGCCACGCGCAGCCGCCTGGCCGAGCTGGCTGGCCCTTCCGCCGCGCGAGAAGGCTGGTGGACGCGCTGGAAGCGGGCGCTGAGCGGCGGATCGAACTCCCTATCCCTGCGCTAGGGCGTATCCACATATAGCGATCGTAAAAGGCTGTCATTTCGATCGGAGCAGGACCGTTTTGTGGTCCTGCGGAGTGGAGAAACCTGCGGTTCTGCTGCGCGCAGGGCGAATGTGCCTTCGGCCTCCGCTTCCGTTGGTCGCATGTTGGAGTGTTGCGGGCTAAACAAAACCGCAGGTCCCTCCACTGCGCTACGCTCTGGTCGGGATAACAACGATAAGGGTAGGTTCTTTATTTTCAGACCATCTATATGTGGATACAACCTAGGACTACGCGCAGTGCGAGTCGCCTTCGGCACGCGCTCCCGATCGTGGCAGCATGGATATAGCTACCCCTTACACCCTGCCAACAGCCGGCTCCGGCAGAGCAGCAGGAGAACAAAGCACGTCGCGGTATCCCTGATACACGGCGTCGAAGACCGAGTCCCACGAAGCCCGGCCAGCCGCGATGCGGGCCTCTTCGCGCATGGCAGCGTGGCAGGCGAGGTCGGCAATCAGCGAGGCTACGGCGGCGGGGAATGCTTCATCGGGAGCGACGAGGCCGGTTACGCCCGGCTGGATGATCGAAGCCGGACCGCCGTCCGGAGTGACTACGGCGGGTACGCCCGAGGCCAGCGCCTCGAGCACCACATTTCCGAAGGTATCGGTATGCGAGGGGAAGACGAAGAGGTCCATGTTGGCGTAGGCGCGGGACAAGGCCTCGCCGCGCAGGACTCCGGTAAATTCGGCGCCCGGCAGGTTCTCCCGCAGCCACGCCTCCTCGGCGCCCTGGCCGACCACACAGAAGCGGAAGTTCGTAATACCGCGCGCAGCGAGCCCCTTCTGCACCTCGGCCAGCAGGGCAACATTCTTCTCGATCGACAACCGCCCTACGAAGCCCAGCACAAAAGCCGTGTCATCAGCCCGGCGATCACGGTGCGCAGGTGAGAAAAGCTGCGTATCGACGCCCCTCTGCATCAGGCGGCAGGGACGGTGGGTGTGTTTCTCGAGCAGCGCGCAAAGGCCTGGATTCGGCGCGAAGAGCACCTTGGCCAGCGAGTAGAACTTCGCGCTCGCCAGCAGCGCCAGATGCTCGATGCGGGCGGCGGCAGGCTCGCGCTTCGCCTTCGGCAGCATGCGCAAAAACCAACCCGAGCGCCGCGCCGCATACTCGTGCACGTTGGTATGCCAGGAGGCGGCCAGCGGCAGTCCGAGATGGTGGGCCAGCGCGGCCCCCAGCAACCCGTTCTCGCTAGGGCCGGTGATGTGGATCAGATCGGGACGGAATTCGCGCAGCGCAGTCGTGATCAGCGGCAGGTGGCGGACATACGCGGGATCGAAGCTGAGCCCCTTGTCCAGCGGAAATGAGAGCAGACCGCGATGGAGGTCGAGAGCCACGAACTCCCCTTCCCGCGTCTGCCGGGTAGGCAATTCTCCGGCCCGGATGCAGAGGAACGGAAGATTGCGCCGCCGGGCGTACTCGGCGAAGTGGCGGCTCGTGTGGGCGACGCCATTGATCTCATGAAAGGAGTCCGGGAAGTAGGCGACCCGCATGCGAAGTAGAGTATCGAGGGAATTCCAGCCGGGGAAGGGGTGGCCGGGTTTCCGGTACCACGGTTCAGGTTGAGGCGGGGCGGTAAGCATGGCTCACCGCCCCGCTGGAAGTTAGAAGGCCTCTTCGCCGAGCGCGAGGTTGAGCTGGCGGGACTCGCTCCAGGCCATGCGCAGACCGCCGGAGACAGGAGCCTGGCCCATCATGCGGACAGCGCTGAGGATGTAGCGGAAGTACCAGGGAGCACGGCCGTCGCCGGGCCACAGCTCGCTGAGCGGACGCACCGTGCCGGTCGAGTCAGGATGATAGACGCGCTCATCCCACTGCTGCGAGCCCTGCGGGAACTCAGGGTAGTTGCGGATGGCGTCGAGCGTGGACTGCAGGATGCGGTGCTTCCAGGGCTCGGCATACTGCGGCATGAAGAGGACGTGGCTGCGGTCCTCGTAGCGGATCTCGTGGACAAACTCGGTAAAGGAGGTCGCGCGGGTCAGGTTGATGTTCGCGTTGGGCTCCATGCCGTGGCGGTCGCCGCCGGAGATCAGCAGCTTATTCCACTCGCGAGCCATCGCCTTCACCTGGCGGTTTTCATCCCAGCTGCGCAGGCCGTTGAGCTCGAGCGCATGGATGAACTCCTTGTTCTCGGTCATGAACTTCTGCACATACTGCAGGTGCTTTTCACGGCCGATGATGTACAGGTCCCACAGCGGGTGGTTGAAGACGATGAGGACATTGGGCAGAGCATGCAGCGCGGCGAGGATCTCGGTGAGCCGCTTCGACTGCTGCTCCGGAGTCCCAGGATTGGCCGTGTACTCCTCGAAGGTCTTCATCCATTCCACGCCGGACTCGCTGGGCAGGTTATGGATGCCGAGGTGGAAGGACTGGTCGCCGCCATACGGAGCGCTCCACTCGACCGATACCGGGATGTGGCGGGCCGAAGCCACAGTGCGCAGCAGCATCGGCGCGGCGATGGTGTCGTGATCGGTGATCGAGACCAGCGGGGAGAGCCCGATCTTCTCGATCTGCTTGCTCTCGAGATCGAAGGCCAGGCGCGGCGTGAGTGGCGGCGTCCAGTAGCTGGCGGAGTAGTTGATCCCGACGCCGTGGTTGGCGCGGGCACGGGATTCCGCCCCCTGGATGAGGCTGCGGACCCAGCCATACTTGGCTCCGAAGTTGGCCAGGAAGTCGAGGGTTTCCTTGGACTGGTTCGTGTGGCTGTGCAGCGACACACCCGTGGTGTAATCGCGGGCGCTGTCAGCGTCCTTCCAGAGATAGGAGATACGGCGGAAACCGGTCATAGGATTGGACCTCCCCGACATCAATAAACAACTTTTTAGGAGCTTCTTGCGCAAAGTATCGGTCGCCAGGATGAAAACGGCATTACGAAAACAAGAAAGAAAGTTCAATAAATCGCGGGTATCAAATGGGATAACGCTAACCCGAAAAACGGAGTGACCGACTGATCATTGAACGCGGCCTGGAGCGCCGATAGACTAAGCGTAATGCATGTCCACGTGAGCTCGACAGGCAAGATGCAGCGGATTCTGCGCATTTCGCTCGCCGCAACGCTCGGTTATGTGGCGCTCACGCTGCTGGCCGGACTGCGAGCGCACTCCCTGGCCCTGGTCTCCGAGGCCGGACATAATGCCTCCGATGCCCTGGCGCTGCTGCTGTCCTTCGTCGCCGTGCATTTCCAGTCCCGTCCGGCCACTGACGAGAAGACCTTCGGCTACCAGCGGGCCGGCGTGCTCGCCGCTTTCCTGAATGCACTAACGTTGATTCTGCTGAGCTTATGGATCACGTTCGAGGCCATCCATCGCTTCACCGAGCCGGCACCGGTACAGCCGCGCATCATGATGCTGGTGGCCGCAGCCGGCGTGCTCATGAACGGCGTCGTCGCGCTGATGCTGTGGAAGGTCAGCCACGATGTGAACATGCGCTCAGTCTTCGTCCACATGCTAGGCGACACGCTCTCGACCGCCGCGGTCATTGTGGGCGGAGTGGTGATCTGGTTCACCGGCAGAAGCGGGCACGCCGCCGTCTGGATCGATCCCGCGCTGTCGCTGGGTATCGCCGCGCTCATCCTGTGGTCCTCGATCGGGATCGTCCGGGAAACGCTGAACATCCTGCTCGAAGGCACGCCGCGCGGCGTCTCGCTGATGGAAATCCGTACTCGCCTCGTCTCCATCGAAGGGGTGCAGGATGTACACGATCTCCACGTCTGGAGCCTGGGCTCACAGACCAGCGCGCTGGCCAGCCATGTGACCATCGCCGACATCCCGCCGTCGGAGAGCGCGCTGATCCTCGAACAGATCAACGGCACGCTGAAGCGCTACTTCCGCATCCACCACACGACCATCCAGTTCGAACACACCAACTGCCCGGTCGCCCATGGCTGCGTGATGCCGGTCGATGAGGTAAGCGCCCACTCCCATCATCATGGGCACAGCCATGACGGCCACAACCATGATCATGAGCACAGCCATTAAATCCAACCATTAGCTGCTAGCTCTTAGCTTCTAGCTAAAACAAGAGCACTGTCATCCCGACCGAAGTGGAGGGACCCGCAGTTGCGCTCGCACAAGTGAGGAACCGGGTGCCCCATCCAAGCTCTGCTTGGGTGGGAAGGTATCGCCCCCGAACCTGAATCTGCGCCGACCCCATGCCTTTCGCGCGAAATATGAGGCACCTGGGTTTTACTACCCCCCTACACCCCATCCCCTACACCCTGTTCCATAGGCTTATCTGGCTGTGAGGCATAAATCTCCTCCACCCGCGCGAGGGTATCGATCTCTTCGACCGGCTTGTCCTCTCTTATCCGCAGAATACGGGGAAAACGCAGAGCGAAGCCGCTGCTATGACGATCGGAGCGCATGACGTTGTTGAAGGCGACTTCGAGCACCTTGAGCGGTTCCACGGTGCGGAAATGACCGTTGTCCTCGAGCGTGTGGGCCTGGAAAAAGGCGGTCAGCTCGTCGATTTCGGCGTCCGTCAGACCGGAGTAGGCCTTCCCTACATTCAGCAGCCGGTCTCCATCCTGCACGGCGAAGGTATAGTCGCTGAGGACTCCGGCGCGCCGTCCATGGCCGAACTCGGCGCCCGTCACCACCACGTCCAGCGTCGCCAGTTCGCGTTTCAGCTTCAACCAGGCGAGCCCACGACGTCCCGGCTGATAGACGCTGCGCAGCGATTTCAGCATCACTCCCTCGTTGCCCCGTGCCCGGGCCTCGGCGTAGGCGCGGTCCAGATGCTCCGCACTCTCGAGTGGCACCTGCGGGGCGACGATCAACCGCGGAAAGCCGGGTGAAGCCGCGGCAAACAGGTTCTGCTGTTCGCGGCCGATCGCTTCCGCCGTGGCGGGTGCGTGCCGCGCGATAAAACCCTCCAGCCGGACGCGGCGCTCTCCGAGTGGCCACTCCAGCAGCAGGGCTTCCCCCAGATAGAGCGCATCGAAGGCCATGAAGACGACCGGTATCCGCTCCCGCATTTCGGCGGTCACGCGCTTGCGGCCGATGCGTTGCTGGAGAATGCTGAACGGCAGGGCGCGGCCAGTATCCGGCTGCCAGGCAAGGATTTCGCCATCCAGGATTGCAGGCTCGCGCAACCCGGCAAAGGCCTCCATCAGCTCGGGAAAGGATGCGCCAAGGTCCTCACGGCTGCGTGAAAACAACTCGACGCGGCCGGGCTGGGAACGGTCGCCGCAATGCAGCTGTGCGCGGATACCGTCGTATTTGTCTTCGAGCACGCCGTGGATGGCGGACGCGGTTTCACCCTCCGCAGCCAACTCCTTCGTAAAGCGCTCGACCGCCTCCTCGACCGTCGCTACGGGACTGGCCAGCATGAAACTCAGCGGATGGAAGAGCCGCATCCGGGCCTGTTCAAGCCTACCTGCGACAGCCAGCCGGACCACTTCCGGCAGGTCGCCCAGCAGCATCCCGGCGCGGCGAACGGCAGCAGGCTCGGCCCCCCAGGCGGCGGCAATCGCTTCCTCGACCAGGCTCTCCTTTACCCCGGTGCGCATGTCGCCAAGGATGAGTTTGAGCAGGTAGCGGGCCTCAACAGGCGTGGCCACTTCGAGGAGCGCCGTGACCAGCGGCAGCTTTGCGCCCGGGCCACGGGCGGCGGCGATACGGGTGAAGGCTTCCGCGACGATCCCCAGCGTAAGCCCTCCGGCCTGAGGCCGTTCGCGGGCATTGAACAGCTCTTCCGCTGCATCGCCCAGGTCGCCATAACGCCGGTAGGCCGCGCTCAGGATGGCAGGCGTTACCCCGGCGACCTTCTGGAGCGCTTTGGTCAGCAGCGATCCTCCCACATTCAGCTTCCGCCGGTCGGTCTCAGCAAACGGTGTTCCCGCAAAGTACAGCGCAGCCCGAGCCGCATCCTCGACAGCCAGGCTCCGCAGATATGCAGCCAGCAGCGCCCGTTTTTCGAGCTTCTTCGTGGTCGCGGTCAGTGCGGCATTTTCCTGCGCGAATTCGAGAAAGCTGGCGGACATGATCATCCCGATAGATGCGCAGGATACGACTCGCTGCGTCATTTCCCGCTCTCCGACATCTAAAACAGCGGTAAACTATCCATGATGCAGCACCGCACCATCCCCGGCGTCCTCCTTTAGCGGCCCCCAGCCGATTGCGCCGCGTTGTGCCCTTTTTTCCTGACATTTCAGATTCCGCGCCTGACCAGGACCCGTTTGACAGGCCCGTTTCAGCCGATCCCAGAGAGACACCACCATGTTTGAACGCTTAGAACAGATCGAAACCCGCTACGAGGATCTTGGCCGGCAGATGTCCGAGCCGGAGATCATCTCCGACCAGCAGAAGTACCAGAAGATCGCCAAGCAGCACCGCGACCTGGAAGCGCTGGTGGACAAGTTCCGCGAATACCGCACCGTCACCACCGGCATCACCGACGCCAAGGCGATGGCCAACGAAGACGACGCCGATATCCGCGCCATGGCCGAGGAAGAACTTGCCGGGCTCGAAGAGCGGCTGCCGGGCATCGAGGAAGAGCTGAAGATCCTGCTTCTGCCCAAGGACCCCAACGACGAGAAGAACGTGATCGTCGAAATCCGCGCCGGCACCGGCGGCGACGAGGCCTCGCTCTTCGCCGCGGAGATGTTCCGCATGTACGCCCGCTACGCCGAGCAGCGCCGCTGGAAAGTCGACATCCTCTCCTCGTCCGAGTCCTCGGTGGGCGGCCTGAAGGAAATTACCGCCAGCTTCGAGGGCGACAAGGTGTACTCGCAGCTCAAGTATGAGAGCGGCGTGCACCGTGTGCAGCGTGTGCCGGCCACCGAGACGCAGGGCCGCGTGCACACCTCGGCCATTACCGTGGCCGTGCTGCCCGAAGCCGAGGAAGTCGACGTCAAGATCGAGCAGAAAGATCTGCGCATCGATACCTTCTGCTCGTCCGGCCCCGGCGGCCAGTCGGTGAACACGACCTACTCGGCGATCCGCATCACGCACCTGCCAACCAATACCGTGGTCAGCTGCCAGGACGAAAAGTCGCAGATCAAGAACCGTGAAAAAGCGATGCGCGTCCTCCGCACCCGCCTCTATGAGGTCGAGATGGAGCGCCAGCACGAGGCCATGGCCAAGGAACGCAAGCAGCAGGTCGGTTCTGGCGATCGCAGCGAGAAGATCCGCACCTATAACTTCCCGCAGAACCGCCTCACCGACCACCGCATCGGGCTGACCATCCACCAGCTCGGAATTACGATGGAAGGCCACCTGCAGCCGGTGATCGATGCAACGATTTCGTACTTCAACGCCGAACGTCTGAAGGCGGAAGGCGAAAACGCAGCCTAAGGACTGGCCGTCCAGGCGTTCGCGGCTTCGGCGCATCCCTGCGGAGGCACTCCGACTGAGCGCTCCCGCTGGGCGCGAATGTGGGGTGCGAATAAATCCGAGGTGGAATACACCTCTCTTATAGAGGCATTGCAGATAAAATTCCCCCCTGCATTGTCATCCTGAGCGGAGCGAGCCAAAGGCGAGCGAAGTGGAGGGGCCTGCGGTTTGTCTGCGCAGGCACGAACCCGACAGTGGCCCACCCAAGCCGGTTTTGCCTGGGTGGGGTACACCGCAGGTTTCTGTTTGAGTTACAGGTGGATGCGACCTGGAGCCTCGATGCATTCATGGAAAATTCCGCTACAGTTCGAAACCTCCTGAAGCAGGCCGCAGAGCAACTGCGGCCTGCGCCGACTGCGGCACGCGATGCCGAGCTCCTGCTGCTACACACGTTAAAGAAAGACCGCGTCTGGCTGCTCATGCATCCCGATGCGGGAATCAGTGCCGAAGCGCAGGCCGCGTTTTTCGAGAAGATCGCCCGCCGCGCGAAGCTCGAGCCTATCCAATACATCACCGGTGAGCAGGAATTCTACGGATTCACCTTCCGCGTCACCCCGGCAACGCTCATCCCACGCCCGGAGACCGAACATCTTGTCGAGGCTGCTCTTGAGCATGGATCGCGAGACTCTTCGGCGCGCATCCTGGACATAGGTACAGGCTCCGGAGCCATCGCCATCGTGCTCGCACACCTGCTGCCGCAGGCCGAGGTGACGGCGGTGGACCTGTCGCCCGCTGCGCTCGCTATCGCGCAGGAGAATGCAGCGCGATATGGAGTCGAGCAGCGCATCCGCTTTCTGGAGTCCGATCTGCTGACGGCTGTCGCAGGCGAACAGTTCGACATGATCGTCTCGAATCCGCCCTACGTTCCTTCCACCGATATTCTGGAGCCGCAGGTGCGCGATTATGAACCCGCCTCGGCACTGTATGCCGGTGAAGACGGACTCGACATCTATCGCCGCCTTATCCCCCAGGCTCACGCCGCGCTCAAGCCTGGCGGCTGGCTGCTGATGGAGATCGGCTACGGGCAGCGCGAGGTGCTCACCACGCTGTTGAGCGGCTGGGAAGAGATTGGCTTTGTCGATGACCTGCAAGGGATTCCGAGGGTAGCAATGGCGCGGAGAGGCTGAAGAAACCGCAGGTTTCTCCGCTACGCGGGATGATATTGCTATTGTGTCCCGCTCCGATCGAGATGACAGCGATATTGGTTTGCCCCTTCAAGCCATCATCGGACTTGAATGGGCCCCTTACTTCCTGTTCCGCGCGCGCTGCAGCTCGCGGTAGAGCTCGCTCTTCGAGACGCCGCGTTCCTTCGCAATCCTCTTGAGCGCCGCCATCTCGTCGAGTCCTTCGCTCTTCGCCAGCTCTGCGATGCGCTCCAGCAGCGATACTGTTCCCGCAGCTTCACCTGCAGTTGCGGGCTGCACCTCGACCAGCAGCACCATCTCGCCGCGCACGCGGTCGCGCTCGGCCAGCAGCGACTCCACCTCGGTCACCGTGCCACGTAGGAACTCCTCATGCAGCTTGGTCAGCTCACGGGCGAGCGCGATGCGGCAATCCGCGCCGTACACCACAGCAATATCTGCGAGCGTTTCGAGAATCCGGTGCGGCGCCTCATACAGCACCACGGTCAGCGGACCTGCGGCATCTTCCGGCAGCGATGCACGCAGTGCCGTCAGCCGGGCCTGCCGCGCGCCCTGCCTGGGCGGCAGAAAGCCCTCGAAGAGAAAGCGCTCGGTGTCGAGCCCGGAGGCGATCAGCGCCGTCAGTGCGGCATTCGCACCCGGCACCGGGATCACGTTCAGCCCGGCCTCGATGACGGCGCGCGCCAGGTGCATTCCCGGGTCAGAGATGCCGGGCATGCCCGCGTCGGTGACCACGGCAATGCGCACGCCGCTGCGAATCTCTTCCACCAGCCCAGCGGCGCGGCCGGCCTCGTTGTGCTCGTGCACACTGGTGGTCTTCGTCTCGATGACAAAATGATTCAGCAGCTTCTGCGTCTGCCGCGTGTCCTCGCAGGCGATGCGATCGACGGACCTGAGCACCCGCAGCGCGCGCAGTGTGATGTCCTCAAGGTTGCCGATGGGCGTCGCGACCAGATAAAGCCCGGGCGCCAGCGGCGCAGTGTTTTGGTCAGACATTCAGCCTTCGCGTTCGAAGCGGCGATGCTCGGCCAGCAGGCCCATGCTGTTGCTCAGGTTCTGCCAGGTCACGATGCCGACAATCCTGCCGGCTTCCGCAATGGGCACGAGCGACATGCGACCGCCAGCGATGCGGCGGATCATCAGGCCGAGGGAATCTTCAGGCGCAGCCACCTGGAAGCTGCGCGACATAATGGACTGCACGTAGCCGTTGCCGTCGGTGCGCAGCGCGGAGAGAATGCCCTGCCGCGAGACCACGCCGACAAGGTTCGGTCCGCGCACCACCGGGAACTCATCCTGCAGGCTGTGGACGGCCTTGAAGAGCGCGTCAGCCAGCGTGTCCGAGGGCGACATGGTCGAGAACTCGGTCAGCATCACGTCCTTCATCCGCACCGTCTCGACCACGGACTGAAACATCACGCCCTGGTCCTCGAGCTGCGCGCCGATGAAGACGAAGAATCCGCCCATGATGAGCCACGGACTGATACCCGCCGCCGCGCCCGTATTCGGCATAGCCAGCAGCGCCAGACCAGCGATCATGGTGAGCATGCCGAAGGCCTGTCCCAGGCCCGAGGCTGCCTTGGTCGCCCGCGCATGGCCTCGTGAATCGGCCATGATGCCGCGCAGTACGCGCCCCGCATCGAGCGGATAGGCCGGAACACAATGCAGCGCCGCGAGGCCCAGGCTGAGCCACACGGCAGAGCGCATCAGGTGAGAGGCGGTAATCCAGGGACGGACCAGCAGCGGCACCCCGGTCGTCGATCCAAGGATGAGGCCGGCGATGATCCCCGCCAGCAGCAGGCTGGCCAGGGGGCCGGCAATCGCCAGCTGGAACTGGATGCGCGGGTCCTGCGCACGCTCGGCACTCTCCGGGTTCGTATAAGAGAAAAGCCCGCCGATAGGCAGCAGCAGCACGCTGCGCAGCTGCAGGCCATGGTAGGCAGCAACCAGCAGGCGCGCGAGCTCACGGATAAGCACGGCAAAAAAGAGCGTTCCCCAGAGGAAGAAGCCGCGCCACCCGCTGACACCGGCCACGCCCGTCGACAGCAGGCAGAAGCCGAGCAGCAGCAGGAAGAAGGTATGGATGCGAAGATCCACACCGAACCATCGACCCAGGGGGAATGACCATCCACGCATGGTTGTTGCCAGCCTCGCAGTCCGGCGGAAGCCGGGCTGTCCCCTATTGTAGAGGGAGGACTGCTTCGCGCAGGACGGGACTGACCGTCCAGGCCTTTTGCGCTTCGCGCCTCCGCTCCCGTTGGTCCATCCAAGCCGGTGTTGCCTGGGTGGGGACAAGGGTCTCACACGAATCTGAAACGTAAGAAGAGAATCCGGGGCAATGCAAGATTTCCTGCACCCCACCCCTATCACCTGCCCCCTGCACAGCCATTAGGATCGAAAGAATAGATGCGAGTCATTGCAGGAACCTATCGATCGCGGCCGCTGACGGCACCGCGCGGCATGGACACGCGGCCCACCAGCGACCGTCTTCGCGAGACGCTCTTCAACGTGCTGGCGCCGCGCATCGAGGGCGCGGTCTTCATCGATCTATTCGCGGGTTCAGGCGCAGTGGGCATCGAAGCGCTGAGCCGGGGCGCGGTGGAAACAGTCTTCGTCGAGAAGGCCGAGCCTGCGGTGCAGGCGATTCGCAAAAATCTGGCCACGCTGGGTATCAGGAGCAGCTATGTGCTCGAGACCCGGAGCGTGGCAGCGTCGTTGAAGCGGATTGCCGGAGCAGGCAGGCAGGCCGATATCGTCTTTCTCGATCCGCCCTATGCCGCCCAGGAAGAATATGAGCGGACGCTGGGGCTGCTCGGCGGCGAGTGCGCGGGACTGTTATCGACAGACGCCATCGTGATCGCGGAGCACGAGAAAAAACATGCCCTCGCAGAAAGCTATGACCTGCTGCGAGCCTACCGGGTATTGCGGCAGGGCGACGCGGCGCTGAGCTTCTTCCGGCTGGAGAACACCGCAAACAAAAATCCAGGCGCGACAGAATCAGATACGGAGACCGGTCTTTAGATCGAGGGTAAAAGGCACGTCCGCATCCGCCATCAGGTCCCATCCTGCGCCGTGCAGGATACCGCCCTCGATGCGGTCGATGCGGATACCCTCCGCCGACAGGCGCGGACTTTGCCATGCTTCGCCATTCCGTCCCCAGGCCAGCAGCGCATGGTGTCCGGTGAAGAGCAGCAGTCCCTGCTCCGGCAGACTGCGGATGCCCAGCACGGGCCGCCATGGAATCTGCAGGAATCGGTTAGGCTCCGCTGTATCGAGGAGATAGGCATAACCACCCGAGACCGCGCACAGCCAATCGGGATCGGGGCAGCTCCACAGGCCGGATGGCACGGCCGGATCGTCGAACCCCAGCGCACAGGTAGCGAGAAACGGCTCACCCTCCGCGGGACGCACCAGCAGCTCGAGCGCACCCTCTTCCACCTCTTCCGCCGCGGCAGGATAGGTGAAACGGCGCGCAGGCAAAATCAGCGGACGGCGCGGAAGGATTTCGGCTGTCCAGGGATGGGGGAAGGTGAGGTCTACCGTGGGTGTCGGGCTCGCCATGATCGCTCGATCTCCATTATCGAGCAGCCCTCTCGCGACCAGCAGGAGCGCCAAAACCGCGTGTTCCCGCAAGGACGCGCACAGAGCGCGCCCTTGCCTCTATAGCTAGAGCCTGTTATGAACTTTCCCGCGGCGGACACTGGGAGCCAATTTTTTCGAGATCGAGGAGCGAGTTGCGACGGATATCGGGTTATCTCCGAGCAGCGAGCGACGAGGAGATCGGGAAAATTGGCCCCAGCCCTGAAGGGTTGCGGGGAAAATCGGCCCATACTTCGTTGTCGGCCTCGCCTTGGAATCGCCAATGTCTTCGTCCTCCGCCTCGTCTGGGCCGATTTTCCCCAGCAACGCCGCTCGCGCGAAAGTTCATAACAGGCTCTAGTCCCCGCGAAAGTGTTCCCATCCGCCTGAATCCAGCGGGGTCTGGCTGCCGTCCGATTCGCGGAGGATCACGGAAGGCCGGTTACGCCGCGGCTTCACGATCTCGCCGATCGGATGCAGGGAGACGCCGGCGATGGTGCGCGGGATCTTCGTCCAGCGTGGCGCGGTAAAGAGCAGCTCATAGTCTTCGCCACCATGCAGTGCGAGGCTGAGCGCCGAGGGTACCCATCCGTCCTGCTGAGCGTCGCGGGCGAGCTTATGAATAGGAATCGCCGAAGTATCGAGCTCGGCGGCAACGCCGGACTCCTCGCAGATGTGGGCCAGATCGGTGGAGAGACCGTCGCTCAGGTCGATTCCGGCATGAAGACGGCGGCCTGCGACCAGGCGGCGGGCGGCCGCGAGACGTGGCTGCGGATAAAGATGCGGATGATGCGCGGCGGCAAGGGTGCGGGCGGCAAAGTCCTGCGGCGAGCGGCCCAGGGCAAGCAACTCGGCTGCCGAGCCTCCGAGAGCGCCGGTTACATAAATCACATCGCCGGGCCGGGCCGCGGAACGAAGCAGGGCATGTCCGCGAGGCACGGCTCCGACCAGGGTGATATCGGCAGCGGCCAGACCCGACTGCTTGTGCCCGGAGAAATCGAAGCTCGGAGACTGGGCCGTATCTCCGCCGGCAAGGGGCACATGCTCCTTTTCGGCCAGGGCGAGGAAACCGGCGAGAAAGCGATCGAACCAGGATTCCGGCTTGAGGGACCCGGGTAAAGAAGCAGCACGAGCCCCGGAAGCCTTCCGTCTTGCAGCTTTAGGCATCGTCTCCGCTGCCGCGACCGCCAGCTCGGGCGGGAGCGCGATGGAGAGAAAGGCTCCGAGCGGCGTCGCGCCCATGGCAGCGAGATCGCTGAGGCCCCGAGCCAGGCAGCGGTGGCCGACCGATTCGGGCGGGTGCCAGTCGCGGCGGAAATGGACCTGCTCGAGCGAGAAATCGGTGGTGACGACCACATCGTGTCCCGCAGGGGGGCGCAGGATAGCGCAATCGTCGCCGATGCCCAGCCGAAGCCCCGCATGGCGGCCACGGTGAGCCTCAGCCTCAGCGCGCAGCCGGGCGATAAAGGCTCGCTCTCCGCCAGGAGCCGGAGGAGGCACGGAGACAGACAAAGCGGAGCGCGATTTGCGTGTGGCTGCCATAAACCTCATCAGGGTAGCGTAAGAGCGGCAGTTCGGTGCGCAAAGCTACTGCGGAAGAGAAATTCGCAAACGCAAATGCCGATTCGCTCATTTGATTCGATCACCGCGGAACAGCCTGAAAAATGAAGCGCTTAGGCAAATCCAGAGGTACCGTCCTGGATTACCGGACGCAATATCGTATCCATCTTGCGGTTGACCCGGCGGGAGGGGGCTGTTAGCGTCAAAAATGGATCAGGGACCGGACGCAGGTTTGCGTCTTCACGGCCGGATGGCCGTCTTTACACTTAGAGACTTTTCGAGTGGCGGAAGTTTCCTGAACGTGACGTAAATTTCCTTTTTTGCGAGAAGCGGATTGCGCAAGCGTTATTACATTATTTTTGTCGCGGCCGAGGAGAACGGCAAGCTTCGCAAAATCCCGGTGCCTCTCCACTACGCGTATGTCTTCGCGGCCGCTGCGGTGATTGGTCTCTTCACCATTACCGGGATGGCAGGCTCCTACTCCCGCATGCTGATCAAGACAGCAAGCTTCAACCAGATCCGTTCACAGCAGGATGCACTGCGCAAGAACTACCAGCAGCTGGAAGAAGTCGCCAAGCAAAAGGAAGTCCAGGCCGCATCGCTGGGAGCGCTGGCCAATGAAGTGAGCGCGCTCTACGGCCTGAAGCAGAGCAAGCTCTCGCACAGCGCCGGAGCCGCGGCGACCGCTCCTGCCGTCGTCGACAACCCGGACGACTTTACCGACGCGAATTATTCGGCCAGCCTCGACCAGCTGAGCTCGCTGCGCTCGACGGCACTCTCCGGCCGGCTCTCGCGGGCCTTCGAGATTGGGCTTTCCCCTTCGACCTCCGGCACGGGCGACAACTGGCTGAATATGGCGGATGCTCCCGCGCTTTGGCCGGTGACCGGCCCCATCACCAGCTCCTTCGGCGAGCGTGAAGACCCGTTCAACGGCGAAGGTGCCTTCCATAAAGGCATCGATATCTCGGCCCACTATGGAGACCCGGTGCGCGCCACCGCCGATGGCGTGATCGTCACAGCGGGCATGGGCAACGGCTATGGACGCGAAATCCTGGTCGACCACGGCAACGGCATTGCGACGCTCTATGGACATCTCTCCGGCTTTGCCTGCACCGCAGGGGAGCAGGTGAAGATGGGCCAGATCATCGGGTACGTAGGCACCAGCGGCCGCAGCACCGGCCCACACCTCCACTATGAGGTGCACATCCGCAACACTCCGGTGAACCCGCACAAGTACCTCCGCGAGACCATGGAGCAGCTGGCCAGCACGCAAGGCTCCTCCTCCGGCATCGGGAACTAGCCATTCCAGCAACCGCGCGCTTCGCGCGCAAACACAAAGGCCGCCCGTTGGGCGGCCTTTGTGTTTATAGGAACAAAAAATGCGTGCCGGCCCCGAATAGGGAATGCCTCGCCGTTCTCCCATTACTTCGGATTTCCTTCTGTCCCAAACCGTGGCATTTCCACGCCTCATCCGTGGTGAGATGCCGCTGTTGGCTGGCCGCAGGCTTCGCAATGCAGGGCAGAAGGAGAAAAATTATGGCGTTCGACGTGAACTTCGCAATCGATGAGATGTACCCGGCGGCCAGCGCGGCCTACCTGGCGATGACCACTCCGCAACCACCCCTCCCGGCCGGATACACGCTGGTGGGCACCATTACCGCCAATCCCCAGGCTGCGGCAGCCGCGGTGGCCGCCGCACCAGCCGCAGCCCAGGCGCTCCCTCACCTGCTGGTAAGCGAAAGCAGCATCTTCGGCCTGGTCTGCTGGAACGCCGATGAAAAATCGCTGATCGTCGCCATCCGCGGCACCAAGACGCCGATCGAGTGGATTGCCGATCTCGACGCGGTGCCGGCGATCTGGCCCCGCTACCCCGCCGCCGGGCTGGTGCACATGGGATTCCAGCTGGTGTATGAGCACATCGCCGCGAGCATCAAGGACCTGGTCGCGCCCTATGTCGCGCAGGCCGATGAGATCTGGGTGACCGGGCACAGCCTTGGAGGCGCCCTGGCCATCCTCACTGCCTACGACCTGGCCAAGAGCAATCCCACAGCCAAGGTGCCGGAGCTCTACACCTTTGCCGGCCCCCGCGTCGGCAATCCTATTTTTGCCGCGGATTTCGACACGCTGATCCCGCAGTGCCAGCGGATCGTGAACTTCATGGACGTGGTGCCGCAGCTGCCGCTGCCTCCGGCCTACGAGCACGTAGGCACGGGCACGCTGGTCTTCGGCGGCTTCAAGCTCGACCCAGCCTACGCCCATGCCCTGACCACCTACCTGAACGGCTTGCAGAAGCTGCAGGGCGCGGCGGGTACGAATGCCGCGACCGGCCATGCCGCGACGCTCCACGCCGCGGCCACCCTGGCCTACGACGTCAGCCTGGCCGAGCAGCAGGCCGCGCTGGCGCGGTAGAACCCCCAGTCCGCCGGAGAGCGGCGATGCGGCCGTGATTCGGGGACCAACCTGCTTCACTCACCATGAGTGGACGGAGTTCCACTCATGGACCTTTATGGCGTGAGCGGAAACAGCCCCAGCAGCGCTCAAGCACCCCACACAAGCCAGATGCTGGCTTGTGTGGGCTACCCAGATATCCGAAAACAAGCGTAGTGAGCGAAGTATATTGGGCCCCAAAAGCGAGACATGGGGCACCCGGTAGCGTTGTTTTGCTGGCCGGTTTTGTGACTGGCCGCTGGCGACTGACTCACCGCTACTTGCCCGTGTGCTCCACATGCCAGATGGAGCCTGAGCCGTCGTCGGTGACGAAGAGCGAGCCGTCAGCGGCGAAGGCTACGCCTACCGGGCGACCCCACACGTGGCCATCCTCGGTGGTGAAGCCGGTGAGGAAGTCCTGGTATTCGCCGGTCGCCTTGCCATCCTTCATCGGCACGCGGATGACTTCATACCCGGCGCGCTGGGCCTTGTTCCAGGAGCCGTGCTCGGCGGCGAAGGCGTCGCCCTTCCATGCTGCCGGGAACTGGGAGCTCTCGTCGAAGGTCATCTCGAGCGAGGCGAAGTGCGGCTGGAGCAGCACATCCGGCGTAAGCACCTTGTCCTTCAGCTCGGGATGCTTGCCCGCATGGCGAGGATCCTGGGTGCCGCCCATGTAGTACCAGGGCCAGCCGTAGAAGCCATCCTCCTGGACATGAGTGATGTAGTCCGGCACCAGGTTGTCGCCGAGCATGTCGCGCTCGTTGGTCGAGCACCAGAGCTGCCCGGTCGTCGGATTGATGGCCTCACCCACACAGTTGCGGATGCCTGAGGCATAGATCTTCACAAACTTGCCGGCAGGGGTGAACTCCAGCACATCGGCGCGGTGGAACTCCTCCGGATGCGTGTCGGAATCATCGACATTCGAGTGCGAACCGACGGAGACGAACATCCGCTTGCCGTCCTTCGAGAAGGCGATATCGCGCGTCCAGTGGCCACCGCCGCGCAGCTTGCCACCGCCCGGCAGTTCGGCGAGTTGCTCGGCCGCGCCGGTCGCCTTCAGATCGCCGCTCTTATAAGGAAAGCGGACGACTCCGTCCGTGTTACCGACGTAGACCCACTTCGGGTGAGGACCGGCGGGATAGAAGGCGATGCCGAAGGGCAGATTGAGATTGTCGGCGAAGGTCGAGACCTCTTTCGGCTTGCCGTCGGCGCCGACGCCGCGGAAGACCATTACCTTGTTCTCATAGCTGAGGGCGACAAAGAGATCGCCGTTCGGCGCCTTGCGAATCAGGCGCGGCTGGTTGAGTCCGGTGTAGTACAGGCTGACCTTGAAGCCGTCCGGCGCGATCGGCATGGCGCCTTCCGGCCTTTGGACCATCTGCGCTCCGTTATCGACACCCTTGGTGGCATAGGGAGCGGGCAGATCGGCGACGGTGAGCTTGCGGGTCACGCCCGGCTTCTCTTTCTGATAGTTGGTAAAGGCATCCTGGCCGGTGAGAACCTGACCGGAATCCTGAGCAAAAGCAGCGCAGCCCAAAAGGCCACAGACGGCAGGGGCAAGGGCGAGACGGAGCAGATGAGTGCTCAACATTCGTTCCTCCTGAAGCGGTGAGCGAAAGCAGTGAATGGCGTCAATAGACGAGCCAGGTATGCAAAAAAGCGAACGGCGCCCAAACGAACGAGAGTTTAGACAGGTTTGAAACAACCACGGAAAGCAAATGGATGGTTACGCTTCCCCGGAAAGCAGTGTACTCGTTTCAGCACTCAACCGTCCGGATCGTGCAGGGAACCATGCCGCTCATGCAGGGAACGAAAACCTCAGTGTGATGCGGATGTACGGCCAAGCGTAGCGGGCACGGCAACCAGGCGCTGCAGCAGATCGTCCGGAATCGCCGCCGTCAGTACGGCCCGGTTGTGATGCTGATCAATACGGGCACTGTCCAGCAGGGTGCGGGTATCGCTGGCGACAGCCGCTTCAGCCGGATCGGTCGAGATACCGGGCTGGTCGGCGGCGGCACGGGCCAGGCTGAGCAGGGTGCCCAGGGAGTCCACGGCCGCCTTGGCATCGGCGTCGCTGGAGGCAATCTCTTCCACGCGAAGATGCGTCTTTCCGGCCCAGCTGAGCGAGGCGACAAAGGTCGCGTCCTGCGCGAGAGGCAGCGACAGTCCCATGACGCTGAGGCGCCCGTCGTTATCTCCGAGCGGCAGACCGATCTGGCCAATGCCCCAGGCAAGCGAGAGCAGCGGCACGTCTACATAATGCTTCGCCAGCAGCGTGGAGCCGGTGAACGGCAATGCGGCGGTGCGATAGCGATCGAGAATGGAGTGAATCTGCTCCGCCGAAGGAGTATTGCTGACGGCGATCATGTCATAGCTGAGAAGAGCCACGCGCACGGTGCGGCCGTCATTGGTGATGCTGTAAATATCGTGACCGGCGTAGGACTCGGTCGAAGCGGACTCTCCCTGCAGCCACGCGGCAACGCGGCGTCCATCGAAGTGACCAACAAACACCTCGGAGAAGGCCACCGGGCCATTCGGCCCCTTGGGGTCGCTCATGCGATGGAGCGCGAAGGCAGCTTCGTCGAGATCGCGCTCGGGCTGGATGCCGGTAGCATCGATGAACTTCTGGTAGTCAGGATCGTGCGCCACGGGATGACGGTCAAAGTGCGTGGCAGCGCGCAGGGGGCGCAGGTCCACGTAGACGATGCCGTCGGATTCGGGCAGCAGCCGCGCCGCTTCCGGCGGCGCTTTCTTGCGAAGGTAGATGGCAGCGCCAACGAGCAGCAGGAAGAGAACAACGATCGCGATGGTAAGCCGGGTGCGGCGACGCATAGGTGAGGAGTGACCCTGTGAGCAGTGTAGCTCACAGGGCTCAGGGCTCAGGGCTCAGGGCTCAGGGCTCAGGGCTCAGGGCTCAGGGCTCAGGGCTCAGGGCTCAGATGAGAGTGTCGAGGATGTGGGTACCCTTTGTGTTTCGCAGCCAAAAGAAAATGCGGGCTCAGGCAAGAATGCCGGAGCCCGCAGAAAACAGCTTTTAGCTAGAAGCCAAGAGCTAAGCCACTACCAGCTGATCTTCGCAGAGAAGGTCGCCTGGCGAGGATTCGAGGTCGTTACCTTCGGATTGCCAAAGCCGGTGTACGAGGCATAGAGGCCGGCATCGTCGAGGTAAGGATCGACGCTCGAGTAATTGGGGTGGTTGAAGACGTTGGAGAAGTTGGCGCGGACCAGGGCATTCATCTTTTCGTTCAGCTTGAAGTTCTTGGTCACGGTGAGGTTGGCGGTGTTGGTCCAGAAGTCGCGGGCATCGTTGCGGGCGACATTGCCCCACGGTGAGTTGAAGGCCTTCTGGGCGTAGGTGCTGTTCATGATGTAGCGGACGTCGGACTTCGAAACCGTCTGCACGCTCGCATCGTCGGTCTTGTTGGCATTGTTCCAGCTGATCAGCGTGGTGGCCGAGGCGTTGCAGGAAGCTCCGCCGTAGTAGGCGCAGACGTCGCCGGCATAGGCGCCCACTTGCTGCACATTCGCCTTGCGGCTGCCCAGGAAGGGACGGAGGTTATCCGGACCCGCGCCGTAGGAGCCATTGAAGGTGTAGTCGGAGACGCCCGAGTGGCTGCCGTAGTCGTCGAAGCCGTACTGGATCGGGGTGTAGGTCTGGCCGGAAGCGATGAAGTAGTTTCCGGAAAGGCCCCAGCCGCCGAGCACGTGACCCTCAAGGCCATGCTGCTCCTTGAAGAACGGGATGTTTTCGACAAAGTTCAGGGTGAGATTCTGCGGGAAGTCGAGACCCGAGAGGCCGTGCTCGCCGCTCTTGTAGTTCAGCGGGTTCTGGGCAATGGCCGAGGTGTTGCCACCTTCTCCGCTGCTGAAGATCTCGCTCGAGTTGTCGGTGGTCTTGCTCCAGGTCCAGGCAGCGGAGAACATCAGCTGGTGGAAGAGGTCGTTGGCCCGCAGCTCGCTCTGCAGCGCGTGGTAGTCCGAATAGCCGGTGTTGGTGCGCTGACGGATGATGTAGCTGCTGCCATCCTCGCGGCCATTGGTCGTCGACCAGGTGACGTTGGAGGGAATGGCGCTGGGGAAGGCCTCGGCCAGACCCTCGAGGTAGGGGTTGGCGTTGATGGTCTGGAAGAGATCACCGCCGTGGTTGCCCACGTAGCGCACCTCGGCCACCAGGTTATGCGAGAGCTCGCGCTGGACGCCGAACGACCATGCCGAGACGTAATCGGCGCGGAAATTCTTCGACTCGTTGATCTGGGTGTAGTCGCGCGGATCGGCGACGCCCTTGGTCAAATAAGAGGAGAGCGCCGAGCGCACATTCGCCCCGGTCGGGTCCGCAGGCAGAACACTATCGACTTCCGAGGCCTCAGTGAGGGACTGCGAGAGCACCTGCGGAGCCGAGTCGGCGGTGTTCAGGTAGATGTTGTAGAACGGCGGATCGTAGGAGAGGCGATAGCCGCCGCGCAGCACGGTCTTGTGCGTGGTGCCGAGGAAGCCGGGCGTCCAGGCGAAGCCGATGCTGGGGCCGAACATATGGTTATCGGCGGGCAGCTTGGTCGCCGTGGTTACAGACAGGGGCAGCGAGGGATCCCAGAGCGGATCGGAGCTTTCCTGCGATTCGGTGTCGAGCTTATTGAAGAGGTTGCCCGGCTGGCCATAGGTGCTCCAGGTCAGGCCCAGGTTCAGGGTCAGGTTCGGCTTGATCTGCCAGTCATCACCGGCATAGAGGAAGGTGTCGTACTCGCGGAAGTCGAGCGTGGTTTTGCCGTCGGCGATGTTGATCTGATACGGCGTGCTGGTCATGTAGTTGGACCAGTTGGAGAAGTAGAATTCTCCGTTCACATAGGGCAGGAAGGTGTTGGGCGAGCGCTGGTAGGTCCAGTTCACGCCGGCCTTCAGGTGATGGTTGCCGAGCTGGTAGTTAAAGTTGTCCTGGAGCTGCCAGGTGTTGACGATGCGGCCCTGGGGCAGGTTGGTCGCCGGACCATAGGCCAGGCTGGAGTTGCCGGCGGTGTTGCCGACGTAGACGTGCGTCACGCCTTGCAGCAGGTTTGCCGTCGAGGGGTCGGAGTTGTTGCTGCTGCCGCCGAACTGCGTGTTCTCGCGGTCGAAGCCGACTGAGAGCTCGTTGACGATGTGCTGAGTGATGGCGCGCGTCCAGCCCAGCTTGACGGCCTGGGAGAGCGAGGGCTCATTGTAGAACCAGCCGCCGGCGCCGTTGTCACCGATGTCGAAGAAGCTGTTACGCGAGAGGATGTAGCGAGCGACGATCGTGTCTCGGCCATTCGAATAATCCACACGTGGCAGCCAGTTGAAGAGGTGCGAGCGCTCAGGCACGCTGCGCTGCACGTAGCCGTACTCGATCGGGCAGCTGCTGTTGCCGTTGATGGTGGATTCGATCGGCGTCCCCACCACCTTCGGGTTGCCGGTGGTGAAGCTGAAAGGGCCATAGGTATTCAGCGCGGAAAGCGCATTCGCATTCACGGCGCCGCAGGCCGCGGCCTCGGTCAGGCCGGTCTGGGTCGGCGTGATGCCGCCCGAGGTGTAGATCTCCGACTCGTGCCAGAGCTGCTGGTCAAAGCCGTTGAAGAAGAAGACCCGGTCTTTGAGGATGGGGAAGCCGATGGTGAAGCCGGCAAACTCGGTGTTCGAGCGCGGATTCTCGGTGATGTCGTCGAAGTTCTTCTGGTACGGGGTCAGCGTCTCGAGATCGTTGTTGGTCCAGTTGCCGTAGATGCTGCCATGAATATTGTTGGTGCCAGACTTGGTCACCACGTTGATCACCGAGCCGCCGTTGCGGCCGTACTCGGGACCGAAGTTGTTGGTGATGATCTGATATTCGCTGGCGAATTCGGCATCGCCGACCTGAAGCGCCGGGCCGGTCACCGAGTTGTCGTTATTGTTCTGGCCGTCGATCTGCTGATCGTTGTTGCGGCCTCGGCTGCCATTCGAAGCGATGGCGGCGCCGTTGGTATCGCCGTAGTCGAGATCGCGGCTGGCGTTAACGCCGGGCACCAGCAGGGCCAGATTGTCCAGACCCTGGTTCTCATTCACGTTCGCGAAGGAGGCGATGGTCTGGGCGGAGAAGTCGTTGGTGACCTGCGCCTGGGTAGTTTCGATGAGCGGCGTGGTCGAGCCGGAGACCTCGACGGTGGACTGCGCACCGGCCACGCCCAGGGTCACCGCGCCGAGGCCGGTATCCTGCGAGGTGGTGACCACGACGCCGTCCACCTTCCTGGTATCGAAGCCGGCGCTGATGATTTCAATCTTGTAGGTGCCCGGGGGCAGCAGGCTGAAGTGGAAGGTGCCAGACTTCTCGGTAGTCGCCTGGAAGACGACTCCGGTCTGGGTGTTGGTGGCCTTCAGGGCCGCTTCACCAATGGATGCGCCCGAGGCATCCACCACGGTTCCCGAGATCGAGCCCTTGGTCACCTGTGCAAATGATGCCAATGGCATAAGAATTAATACCAGCAACAATACGAGCAAACGGTGTAGCGTCACAACTGCTTTCAAATCAGGTCTCCCTTAAAATGCAAGGCAAAGGCTCGCACCTCGTGGCGGGTGCCAAGCCGGTTGGACTATATCGATGTGCAACGGCGCAGGTAGAGAAGCCGCTCCAGGAGCCTGGCAGCGGACTTTAGAGGTTAGAGCGATCGAAGAATCGCTTTTGGATCAAACCTCGATGGAAGCCGCCCGCGAAATACACGACACCTTGCGACAACAAAGATTGTGAATTGCGGGTGACATGGCAACACAGTAACAGGGTTATAACCTTGCGTCCACGCCAAAGAAGTACAATCGCGGATTTTTGTGTCCGAATTTGCCTCGGAAAAATCTCGACAGCGTTTCCACTTAGGTACCCCCGTAAGCCCCCCGCAGGCTCTCGCCTTTGAGAAGTGGAAAGGTTCAAGCCCCCAGCTCCGAGCCTTGAGTCAGAAAGAGTCCTGTAGTACCCCACCGTCAATGTGTACTTTCCCATGTCTCAAAATCGAGACATGGGCACCCGGGGCCTTCTTCTCTTGAGGAAGGCAGGCCCGAAACGCGATCAATGGGAGCGGGGGCCGGAGGCAAGAAACCTGCACGGCCAGCGGGAGCGGATGCCGAAGGCGATCCGCCCTGCGCGCAGCAGTTAGTTGTTCAGCGTCTCGTTCAGCTTGTTGAGCGTGCTATTGAGGTTCTTGTCGGCGCGGCGCTGCTCGTCGATCTTGGCGATCGAGTGCATGACGGTGGTGTGGTGCTTGCCGCCGAACTGGCGTCCGATCTCGGGCAGCGAGGCCTCGGTCATCTGCTTGGCCAGGTACATGGCGATCTGGCGAGGCACGACGACAGCGCGCGAATTGTTCTTCTGCTTGAGTTCAGCCACGCGCATGCCGAATTGCTCGGCGACGGCGCGCTGAATGGCCTCGATGGTGATCTTGCGCACCTGCGTGTCGATGAACTGCTTGAGGCACTGCTGCGCGGTAGGCAGTGTCAGCTCCACTCCGTTCAGGCTGGACCAGGCGAAGAGACGCGTGAGCGCGCCTTCGAGCTCGCGCACGTTGGTGCGGACATTCGAGGCGATGAACAGCGCCACGTCCGTCGGCAGCGCAACATGCTCGCTCTCGGCCTTCTTCTGCAGGATAGCGACCTTGGTCTCGAGATCCGGCGGCTGAATGTCGGCGATGAGACCCCACTCGAAGCGCGAGCGCAGGCGGTCTTCGATCTCGGGCAGCTCCTTGGGCGGACGGTCCGAGGCGATGACGATCTGCTTCATGTTCTCGTGCAGCGCATTGAAGGTGTGGAAGAACTCTTCCTGCGTGCGCTCCTTCTGCGAGAGGAACTGGATGTCATCGATGAGCAGCAGATCGACCGAGCGGAACTTGTCGCGGAAGCTGGTCATCTTGTCATAGCGCAGCGAGTTGATCATCTCGTTGGTGAACTTCTCGACCGAGACGTAGCAGATGGAGGCATTGGGGATGCGCTGCTTGACCTCGTGGCCCACGGCCTGCATGAGGTGCGTCTTGCCCATGCCGGTGCCACCGTAGAGGAAGAGCGGGTTGTAAGCCTTCGAGGGGCGCTCAGCGACGGCTTCGGCCGCGGCGCGCGCGAACTGGTTGCCGGCGCCGATGACGAAGGCGTCGAAGGTGTAGCGCGGGTTCAGCTGCGCGGCTGAGGACCAGTCAAAGCGACCCTGCTGTGGCGGCGCGGGCGCGTTGTTACGCGCGTAACCATTCCTGTTGCTTGCAGGCGCATTGGGCGCGTGCGTGGGCACAGGCGGGAAACCGCCGTCTTCACGGGGCTGAGCGAGGGTCGGATCATCCTCGGGAGTGACGAACTTGACGTCGTCGAACTCCAGCTGCAGTGCGTCGATGGCTTCCTGGATCAGATCGCCGTAGTGATCGCCCACATGCTGGAACTCCGGCGTGGGGATGCGCACGTAGAGCAGGCGTTCCTTGGCATGGCTGAAACGCGTGGGCTTGAGCCAGGTGTCAAACGACTGGCGATTGATCTTCTTTTCGAGCGCACCGAGAATCCGGACCCACGGATTGAGCACGGTGGCGGGAGTAGCAACAAAAGACATTCAGGTTCCTTGCTTGAACGCTCGCGGCGATACCGGCTTCGTAGCAAACCTGTAACCAATGCGACGCGGCCCCGATGATACCGGGCTGAGACGATGCGTATTCGCTGGTCAGGAGGCGCATGATCTGGATCGTTCTCAATTCCAGTGCGCTGTACGAGCGGGCTGACAGCCGCGAGGCGTCAGGAAAATCTCATATGAACGTTGCCGATACTAGCACAATTCGGGGGCCGATTTACGGAGCTTTCGGAGCGAAATTTCTCAGCTGCCGAAGTTGCACCACGAAGTGTGAAATATCGCGTTTCTTTGCAAATGCCGCGATGGAAAAAGGGGAATCAGGGCGCTGCCGCTACGGGTACGCGCCCCAGGTACAGGCGATTCTGCAATCGCCCCTAAGAACTTGCTGGCAAAGTTTTCGATGCGCATGACAGACGGTTCGATGTGACTCCACGCGAAATCTTTGCCGAAAACGCGGATAATTTTTATTGCGCATAGCCATCGCCTCCGAAGGCGAGATTTTCGAACCTTGTGCACTTGGAAAGATAGGCCAGGTGCACGGAACCTGTCGGGCCGTTACGCTGCTTGGCGATGATGATCTCGGCCTTGCCCTCGGTGTCGGGATCGGGATTGCCGTTCTCGTCGCGGTTGTAATACGCCTCGCGATGGATAAAGGCCACGACGTCGGCGTCCTGCTCGATCGAACCCGATTCACGCAGATCGGAGAGCATGGGCTTCTTGTCGCCGCCACGCTGTTCGGAGGCGCGGGAGAGCTGCGAGAGCGCAATCACCGGCACTTCCAGCTCCTTCGCAAGAGCTTTCAGGCCGCGCGAAATCGCCGAGACCTCCTGGGTGCGGTTCTCCTGGCGCTTGCCGGGGCCGGTGCTGGCGGTCATCAGCTGCAAATAATCAATGACGATGAGATCGAGGCCGCCGCGCGACTGGCGCAGACGGCGCGCCTTGGCGCGCATTTCGGTGAGCGAGATGCCCGGCGTGTCGTCGATAAAGATGGGCGCTTCCACCAGGCGCTCGAGACCCGCGGCCAGCTTTTCCTGGTCGTCACGGCCAAGGAAGCCCTTCTGAATCTTCTGCGAATCGACGAGCGACTCGGAGGCGAGCATACGACGCAGCAGCGACTCCTTGCTCATTTCGAGCGAGAAGACGGCCACCGTGCTGTTGCCGCGCACCGCTGCGTTCTGCGCGATGTTGATGGCCCATGCGGTCTTGCCCATCGAAGGACGCGCCGCGATGATGATGAGCTCGGACTTCTGCAGGCCGCTGGTCATGCGGTCGAATTCTTCGAAGTGCGTGGCCAGGCCGGTAACCTCGCGGCCTTCCTTATAAAGATTGTCGATCGAGCCGAACGAGTCGCGAACGATCTCGGGAATGCCGGCAAAGCCGCGCGAAATGCCCTTTTCCGTGACCTCGAGCATCGCGGACTCGGCCGCATTAATGATCTCGAGGGCTTCCTCGCTCTGGTCGGCAGCGCGCGTGATGGCATCGGAAGAGATCCGAATGAGCTGGCGCAGCAGCGACTTGTCTTTAACAATCCGGACGTACTCTTCAATCGAGAGCCGGCGCGGCAGGCCTTCGGTGAGCGAGGCGAGATAAGCGACACCGCCGACGGATTCGATTTCCTTGCGGCGGGCAAGCTCTTCGGAGAGGGTAACGATATCGAGGGCGCGGCCGGCGTCAATGAGCTCGGCCATGCGCGAAAAGATGCGCTGGTGCGAATCGAGGGCAAAGTCCTCGGCCCGGATCTTCTCGGCAGCTTCGTTATAGGCCTGGTTGTCGAGCAGGATGGCGCCGAGAATCGACCGCTCGGCATCGATGGAGGCCGGCAGTCCACGCTCGAACGAAATGTCTGCCGGAGTCGCCATCTGTATAGGCTAGGCGCGTGGTGGGGAGATGACAAGGTCGAGACAGGAGTGGAGAAGTGTGCATGAGGAGTCGGTTCATGGGGGTATGCACATTTCGCGGCCAATGCAAGTACAAATTGCGAACTACTTTTAGTGCAGCCCTGAGGGAAAGGCTGAGACTTTCCTGTGCAAGGCCTGTGGAAATTTAGGAAATCATCCGTCTAAAACCCAGACAGGCGGACGCCGGCGGCGGCAAACCTATATCATCGAAAGAGAGCATTTTTGCAGCGTATGAAACGGATTCTCCTAGCAGCAACGGCGACACTGTCGCTGGTAAGCAGCGCCTCCTTTGCCCAGCAGGCAAGCGACGCGGCAGCGACACCAGAAGTAAAGCAGTTCCAGGGTCTTGAAGATCAGTGGAGCACCGCGCTGATGAAGCGCGATCAATATACGCTCGAGAACCTGATGGCGCCGACCTATCTCGAGATCTCGGCCAGCGGCGACATCACCACGCGCAACCAGCAGATCGCGGATCTCTATGCCAAGACCGGTCCGCAGCCGGTAAGCCTGGAGCACAAGGTCGTCAACATCCGTACTGTCGAAGATGTGACTATCGTCGACGGCACCTACATCCACAAGTGGAAGGTGGGCAACTCGATCCACGAAGAGCGCGGCATCTTCACGCATGTCTACCAGCGCGCGCACGGCGGCTGGGTCTGCATCCACGCGCAGCAGACGGAAGTGGTGGAAAAGGCCGACGACAAGACGAAGCCCAAGGCAGAGAAGAAGAGCAATGCCGAACTTCCCTTCCACGTGCCGTTCTTCCATAAAGGCGCGGAGTCGACGCAGGACTCGAATGTATCGAGCAATACGACGGCCACGCCTGCCAGCTCGACCACCACGACTACAAACACTGCGGCTCCGCAGCCATAGGCGGTCGAACGATGTCGCTGCGCCCGACATGGGCGGAGATCTCGCTTCCCCGCCTGCGGCGCAATTATGCCTTGCTGCGCGCAGCCGCGCCCGGTGTGGAGCTGATGGCCGTGGTAAAGGCCAATGCCTACGGCCATAACGCCGCGCTGTGCGCGCCCGCGCTGGTGGAGAGCGGTGCGCGATGGCTGGGCGTCACCTGTCTTGATGAAGGCATCGCCGTGCGCCAGGCCTGTCCCGATGCCCGCGTACTGCTGATGAGCGGCATCTGGCAGGGCGAGGCTGAGGCCGCGATCGAACACGGGCTCACGCCGGTGGTGTGGGAGACAGCGCATCTGGCAGAGATCAAAGAGGCCGCGGCGCAGCGCGGGATTGCGTCCTTTGCCGTGCACGTCGAAATCGACAGCGGGATGTCGCGGCAGGGTGTGCGTCTCGACCGGATAGAAGCGTTTGCGGCTGCACTGGCACGGACTCCGCACATACACGTAGAGGGAGTGATGACGCACTTCCACTCGCCCGAGGTGCTGGATGATCCTGCCACTGCGCGCCAACTGGAAAACTTCGATCAGGCGCTGGCGAGGCTGGCTGCAGCAGGCGTAACGCCTTCGATCGTGCACGCGGGAAACTCGGCAACAGCACTGACACCGGCGATGACCCGCGCCATAGCAGCGCTCGGAAACAAGCATGGAGCAGCGGCGATGGTGCGGCCCGGCCTTTCGCTCTACGGCTACGCGCCACGCTTCTCCGGCGAAGGCGCGGCCGCGGAAAACACCGAGCTTCAGCCGGTGCTTGCATGGAAGACGCGGGTGATTTCGCTGCGCACCATCGAGCCAGGTGAAACGGCGGGCTACAACGCAACCTTTCATGCGGAGAAGCCGACACGGCTGGCGCTTCTGCCTGTCGGTTATGCGGATGGGCTGAACCGGCTGCTCTCCAATCGCGGCGCAGTGCTGATTCGCGGGCAGCGGGCGCCGATTGCGGGCCGCGTGTCGATGGACCTGACCATTGTGGATGTGACGGACATCGACGGCGTGAAGCTGGGCGACGAGGCCGTGATCCTCGGCGAACAGCGCGCTGAGCGAAGCTGGGCACGCATTACGGCAGATGAGCTGGCCGCCATAGAGGGAACCATCCCCTACGAGGTGCTGTGCGCCATCGGGCCGCGCGTGCCGCGAAGAATTGCCGAGGACGAGAATGGCGACGCATAAGGGCTGGTATGCCGACTGGATGTACTGCTGGGAAACGCGGCTGACGAACGAGGACTCCAACCGCATCGTGCGTCCGCTGGAGTGGGGCTTCGACTGGGTTGAGGACTTCATCGACGCGCATGGACTGCGAGAGAAGCTCTTCGGCGGCCGTGATCCGGAAAGCCTGAGCCGCTTCGAGGCGGAAGACGCGATGGCCGCGCTAAACGCGGAGATCGTGGCGCGCAGCGATGCGTTCTTCGGCTACGAGAAGCCGACCGACTACGTGCTCGAGGAGCGCTATCCGCAGCTCTTCCCCACCAACGTGCGGCCGAAGACGCTGGCTAACGACGCAGAGTGGAAACGCAAAGCAGAGACGGGCGAGATCGAGAAGGCGCAGTTCCTGCGCTTCACCTCGCCGGTGCGCACGAAGTATCCGGAGAACGATCTCGTCAATGCACGGTGGTATCCGGCTCCGGCGGAGAAGATGGCAGGCAAGCCGAAACAGGCCATCATCGTGATGCCGCAGTGGAATGCCGACGCCTTCAGCCACAACGTGCTGTGCTCGCTCTTCAACCGCTTCGGTATCTCGGCGCTGCGGCTCAGCAAGCCGTATCACGACATCCGCCGCCCGGCAGAGCTGGAGCGCTCAGACTACGCGGTGAGCGCCAATCTCGGCCGCACGATCGCAGCCTGCCGGCAGGCGGTGGTCGATATCCGCTGCTGCATGGACTGGCTCGAAGAGCAAGGTTACGAGCAGTTCGGTGTGCTGGGCACGAGCCTCGGCTCCTGCTATGCGTTTATCGCCAGCGCGCACGACGCGCGGCTGCAGGTGAATGCCTTCAACCATGCGTCCACCGCATTCGGCGACGTGGTGTGGACCGGGCAGAGCACGCGGCATATCCGCCAGGGTCTAGAAGAAGCAGGACTGACACAGGAAGGGCTGCGCACGGCGTGGGCCTCGGTCAGCCCGTTCTCCTACATGGAGCGGTTTGCGACACTCACCGATAAGCAGGTGCTAGTGGTGCACGCGAAGTATGACCTGACCTTCATCGAGGCATACTCGCTCGAGACGCTGAAACACTTCTCACGGCTGGGGATCAATTACGAGTCGAAGGTGCTGCCCTGCGGCCACTACACGACCGGCGAAAAGCCCTATGCCTATCTTGACGGCTGGTTCCTCGGCTCTTTTGTGTACCGCGCCTTCCGCGCTGCTGCGCGCAGGGCGATTCCGCCTTCGGCCTCCGCTCCCTCTGGTCGCGAAATGGCAAGGCATGCAACGCCCTAGAGCCGTATCCCCAAGAGCCATTACACAAATTGTCATCCCGACCGGAGCAGGACTGTTTTGTAGTCCTGCGGAGTGGAGAAACCTGCGGGTTTCTACCCGGACAGGCGCAAACCGCAGGTCCCTCCACTTCGCTCACCTTTGGCTCGCTGCGGTCGGGATGACAATGCAGTGATAAATTCTTTGTTTCCTGTGCCTCTATAGGTGGGTACGCCCTAGCCTTTATTCACGGCACGCGAAACGGTGGGATCGAAGTCTGAGAGCGAGAGCAGCGTCTGCTGCGGCGTAGATGCAACCGATGCCGCCCGGGAAGCAACAACCGCCTGGGGGCGCATGTTCGTCGGCAGAAAGACACTGAAGACCGTACCGTGATGTGCGCCCGAGACAGAAGAGCGGAGCTGCAGTCCGCCGCCGTAGCGATGCAGGATGGATCGCGAAACCCAGAGCCCCAGCCCGGTACCCTGCGCGCCCTTCGTCGTGAAGAATGGCTCTCCGATGCGGCTGCGGACCTCCGCCGGCATACCCGAGCCGGTGTCCGCAACGCTGATGCGCAACCCCTGAACCCCCTGATCGGCCCAGTTGCGGGCTGAGCGCAGGCGCAGGCGCAGACGGCCTCCGGGCGCGGTGGCTTCAATGGAGTTGGCGATGAGATTCGAGAAGACCTGGCGCATTTCGCCGGGGAGGACCTTCACCGTTTCGGCGGTTTCGAACTCGCGCTCGACCTGCAGCTGCTTGTCCGCGATCTTGCGGCCATAAAGGGTGAGCACCTCTTCGATGAGCTCGGATGGGTGCACGGGAACCGGGCCGGCGCTCTCACGGGAGAAATTCAGCGTCTGGCGGCTGATCTGGACGACGCGGCTGAGTTCGCTCTGAGCCAGCTCCAGATATTCCTGGCGATGTTCGGAGGACGGATCGACCTCGAGGAGGTAGAGCAGGTTGGTGATGGACTCAAGCGGATTATTGATCTCGTGCACGATGGACGCGGTCAGGCGGCCGAGGGCGATAAGCTTCTGGTTGGCGCGCAGAATCTCGGCGGTGCGATCGATCTCTCCCTGCACGCTGGCGCGCATCTTCTGATCGCGCCGCAGCTTGAAGGCCCGTTCCAGATATTCGGGCAGGCGGCGGGAATCGGAGCGCTGCAACCCCTGCAGAACGGCACGATGCGCAGCGGACAGAGCGGCGTCCATGGAATCCGGCTCGCGCTCAACCAGAACAAGTGAGCTGAGCGGTGCAGCGGCGGAAAGATGGCCGAGAAATTCCTGAAGAGTAAAGATATCGAGCCGCGCCATGGCGTCCTCGGCAATCAGGAGGAAATCGGTGTCATGCGATCTGAGGCGGGCGAGCAGTTCCTCCCGCTCATCGAAGGATTCGATCCGGGCCGTAAGGCCAATGCGTCTCATGGACTGGCGCAGTCCGTGGACTGCGGTGGAATCCATGGTGAAAAATACCACGCACGGGATGGAAATTGCGCTCAGCATGACCTCGTGTACCTCTCTACCTCCCAAATCGGTTCCAAAAGACTCCAGATCAAAGCCAGACCCCAGATAAAGCCAGATGCATTTCCTGTATCTATCGGAAAGCCGGCTCCGGACGCGAGCATGGGGGAAACAGGTTCCGGATGTCGATGTGTTGGCAGGTAGCCGAATGCCTCCCTTTTTGGCTGATGCGGACCGGACCCTGGCCGCGGACTGCCCGATTCCCTGCCAAACGCCCTGACAGGTGTTCTGTGGAAATACGATGTAGCACTTCCCCGTATTGTTGCTTCCGGCACTGGTAACTACGAAGGAACGGGCGCGGGAACGCTCGCCAGAGACGGCGAAATCGTAGGAGTCCAGAAGCTTTCCCGGCAGATTTTCCCGGGTCGAAGGCTTTTTCGCCCTACAATTTGCCGGGAATTATTTGGCATCCCCGCGGCCCCGTGAAAATCTAAGTAAAGGTGACCGACGAAAGGGACTCCGTAACCGCATGAAGGCTTTGCGTTTTTCCGGCCGCCCGCATCCGGCCGGGCTGGCTGTTGCGCTGGCTGCGCTGATGAGCGCCGGCCCCGCCGCGCTTGGGCAGGCAAATCCGAACGATTCGGCGCAGAACGCCTACGTGGGCAGCGTACAAGCCGTGGCGCTCTCGCCCGACGCGAAGAAACTGTCGCTGGACGAGGCGATCCAGCTGGGCATTGCCAACAACCTGGCACTGACGCTGGCGCGGGAAAATCAGAAATCGGCCACGGCACAGCGGCAACAGCTGGTCAACGCGCTGCTGCCGAACATCTCGGCGCACGCGGAACGTGGAACCCACCAGCTCAATCTGGAAGCCGAAGGCTTCAATACGGCGCTCATCGCCAGTTTTCTGACGCCATTCGGACTACCGGCCTCGGAAGCCGCCAGCTTCCCGCTTGTCGCCACGGTCGACTCGACGGTGGGGCAGCTGAATGTCTCTCAGGCGCTCTTCACCTGGGAAGGCTGGGATGTGTGGAAGGCAGCCAAGGCCAACGAAAAGGCAGCCTATTACAACACGCAGTCCTCGCGCGGACTGGTGGTGCTGAACGTAGGCACGGCCTATCTGCAGGCCCTTCAGGCCTCGGCGCAGGTGGACTACGCGCAGGCGCTGCTGAAGACCGACGAAACCCTGCTCTACCAGGCGCAGGAAGAACACAAGGCGGGAACGGCGGCGAATCTCGACGAGCTGCGGGCGCGGGTGCAATACCAGACCCAGCAGCAGACGGTGATCGCAGAACAGAATGCCTTTGAGAAGGCCAAGGTCGCGCTAAACCGCGAGATCGGTCTCGATCCGGCGCAGAAGATCGAGTTGACGGACGCGACGCCGTACTCGGACCTGGCGACGATGACCATCGAAGAGGCACGCCAGAAGGCCTATGCCAGCCGCCAGGACTTCCAGAGCATGCGGGCGCAGATGCTGACCGCGCACCTGGAGCGGCAGGCGGTAAAGCATGAACGCCTTCCGAGCCTGACTTTTAGCGGCAACTACGGCGTGACCGGCGTAACCGGCGAGGTCTACCACGGCACGTTCACCGCCATGGGCACGCTGTCGATCCCGATCTTCAACGAAGCGACCTTTCGCGGCGATCGCGACGTGGCTGTGGCCCAGGAAGAAGAGCTACAGTCGCAGTTCCACGACCTGGAAACGAAGATCGATCAGCAGCTGCGGGACAGCCTGCTGGACCTGAAAACGGCCTCCGAGCTGGTGAAGGTGGCACGCAGCAACGTGGACCTGGCGACGACGGCGCTCGAACAAACGACGGACCGCTTCCAGGCCGGAGTCGACGACAACCTGCCGGTGGTGCAGGCACAGTCGACGCTGGCGCAGGCGCAGACGCAGTATGTGAACTCGGTCTACCAGTTCAACCAGGCCAAGCTGGGACTGGCGCGCAACCTGGGCATCATCGACACACAATACCGGAACTACATTCCTGGGAACTCGGCTGTGCCTCCGCAGGGAGGGAAGTAGATTTAGGGGATAGGGTGTAGTTGTTTTTCCCTTTGTCTCGAGTAACGCTACAAGGAAGAGGCGCCGGTTCCGGCGTCTCTTCCTTTTTGAGAAAGCTTCCCAAATATCTGAATCTGTTCGCACATTGCCACATCAATTCGATATACGTCGAATTATTCGACATGCATCGAAGCGTTGAATCGAAAGAGGCAGGTTATGGGAAAGCTTAGTGGCAAGATTGCACTCGTTACTGGCGGAAACAGTGGCATTGGGCTGGCGACAGCGAAGCGATTTGTGTCCGAGGGCGCTTATGTCTACATCACGGGCCGCCGCCAGGAGTCGCTGGACGCGGCGGCGAAGGAGATCGGCTCGAACGTAACCGCGGTGCAGGGTGACGTATCGAAGCTCGGCGACCTGGACCGACTGTTTGAGCAGATCAGGCAGGAGAAGGGCCGGCTCGACGTGGTCTTCGCCAACGCGGGCGGAGGCGAGTTCGTGCCGCTCGGCAGCTACACCGAGGAGCACTTCGACAAGACCTTCGGCATCAACGTGAAGGGCCTGGTGTTCACGGTGCAGAAGGCCTTGCCGCTGCTGCCCGATGGCGCGACCGTCGTGCTGAACGGCTCGATCGTTTCGGTGAAGGGCTTCGAGAACTTCGGTGTCTACAACGCGACCAAGGCGGCGGTGCGTTCGTTTGCCCGCACCTGGACCAACGAGCTGAAGGGGCGCAAGATCCGCGTCAACGTGGTCAGCCCGGGGCCGATCGATACACCGGCGATTGCCGGGCTGGTGGGCAACGACTCCGAGCAGGAGAAGCAGCTGAAGGCCGGGCTGGCCGCCGGCGTACCGCTCGGCCGTATAGGCGAGCCGGATGAGCTGGCCAAGGCCGTGGTGTTTCTCGCCTCGGACGACAGCAGCTTCGTCGCCGGCGTGGAGCTGTTTGTCGATGGCGGGTTTGTGGCTGTGTAAAGGCTGAGAAGAGTCCCACGTCTCAAGAGCGGGACGTGGGCACCCGGCATGGGCTCAAATCGAAAGTTGAATGACGCGACAGAGTAGATAGCAAGCCGCCTCACATAGAACCCTTGCATGGGATCTTTCCTGAGAATATCCATGGAGCTGTACCATCTTGAGCAAATCTACAGGCGTCTTTTTATCCTGCGCTGCTTGCCGCAGATCGACACCATGAGCGAGTTTGCTCCTGAACATATATAGGTCTAAGGCGATACCTTTGACCGTCCAGTGAGGTGGATTCGGGACATTGTTCCAATCGGGAAATACTCGCGTATCTGCTCCGAGAAGCTTGCAGAGCTTGTCACTAAAATCGTTCTTGCTCTCACTGTCGAAGATCGCTTCCATTCCTATCACCCAGAGTAGTCCTGCAATGTACTGGTGGTACGCATAGGTTTCTAAGCCCAGTTGCAGAGCAGTAATTGCATTCTTTTCAGGAACGCTGGCTCCTGTGAGTGCTGCTTGTACGCGAGGGATGAAGGCTATTGCTTCCGACAAACAGGCTCTATCGAAAGTCTTGCGGCTTGCCCATTCTCCTACATGCATCGGAGGCATGTGCTCGATAGCTGTGTGCATCGAATCTTCGCCGTAATGCGTACCCCTATAGACGAATCCCAATGTACATACAGGCTTCACTATCTGGAGGGCCATTAGACTCCCATAGAACATTGCATTATGGTCCTTTGGTTCCTCTCTTCCACGAACGACCGGAAAATCCTCATAGCTATAAACGAGGTAATGACTCGCTTCTTCCGCTTCGTCATATTCACGTTCACTCTGGGCATAGCGCATTCTCCCAGAGAGAAGAAGCGGGTTGGGTTTAACAAGCTTCAACCCATCGGCCAAAAATATTTCTTCTTGTTCGCCGAGGGCCAAACGCTTTATTCCTGTGTAAATAAGCATTGTATTCATCGAAATACCCTCCCAGGCGCCGTTTATGCCGCACCTCAACTTTATGGCCGATGTCGCTATCCATGAACTTTCGCGACACCGCATAGAAACCGCAGGTCCCTCGACTCGCTTCGCTCGCTCGGGATGACAGTTCTATTTCTTTCATTGAGAGCATGGTGCGCAAACAAAATCCCAGCCTTGCGGCTGGGATTTTTGCTGGAACAAGGAGCCGGAAGCGGCTTAGTTGTTGGTCTTCTTGGTGGCGCGGGTGGCTGGACGGGTGCGAGGCTTGGCCTTGCCGTTGCCGTTCAGATGCGGGGTCTCGATGACGCCGCGGGTCCAGTACTGGCCCTGAGCGTCGACCTCGATACCGTGCACCTCGCGCTCGAAGCCGGGGAAACGGCGGCCGAAGTCTTCGAGAGCCATGAGGAGCTGGATGGTCGGGCTGTCGATGCCGCCCAGCCGCTCGCCGGGCATGCGGATCGGGATTCCCGGCGGGTAGGGGACGAGCATGACGGCTGGGATGCGGCCGGCCATCTCGGCCACCTTGACGCGCTCGGTACCGTTGCGGATGAGTTTCTGGTAGGTCTGCGCCGGGGTAAGCACCGGGTTCGGCTCGGTGTCGCAGGCGGCATGCAGCAGCCCGGGCAGGTTCAGCTCACGCATAGCGTTGTGCATGTCGTCAGAGAGCTGCTTGAGGGTCATGCTGCCGTAGCGGTCCGGATACTTGGCCGTCAGCGCGGGCAGAGCCTCGTTGAGCATGGCTTCCTGGTCGTAGAGACGCTTGAACTCGAAGAGCGTTTCGAGCAGGCTGCCCCACTTGCCCTTGGAGGTGCCGACCGAGAACAACGTGAGGATGGTGTAGTCACCGGTACGGGCGATTTCGACGCGGCGAGCGTCGAGGAAGGCGGTGAGGATGGCGGCCGGGATGCCCCAATCCTGCATGACGCCCTGCGGGCTGATACCGGGCAGCAGGATGGTGACCTTCGTCGGATCGAGCAGGACGTAGTCGTCCTGGACGGCATCGTCGGTGAAGCCATGCCAGTCTTCACCCGGCTTGAGGGTCCAGCAGTCGGCGTTGTCGCCCAGCAGATCGTCCGGCGCGTCCTCGAAGCGGAAGATCTCGCCCGTCTCCTTGTCGGTGACGTAGTCGGGCTGGAACATACCGAAGAACCACCAGTCGCCTTCCTCGGACTTGAGGCGGTGGGCGACGGAAGCCATGGCCTTGCGGAAGGTGATAGCGTCCTGGATGGTCTCTTCCATCAGGGTCGAGCCGGCCGGCTCGTCCATCATGGCCGTGGCCACGTCGATGGAGGCGATCATCGGGTAGAAGGGCGAGGTCGTTCCGTGCATCATGAACGACTCGTTGAACTGATCGAACTCGAGCGGCGCGCGTGGGCTGAGCTTGACGTGGATCATGGACGCCATGGAGAAGGCGGCCAGCATCTTGTGCGTGGACTGGGTGGCGAAGATGAGCGGCCGGTCGGGCATTTCATCTGGCACGTCCATGGCGAAGCGGCCCTTATAGAGCGAGTGGAACTTGGCGTAGGCGTACCAGGCCTCGTCGAAGTGGACGCGGGGCACGGACTTCGAGAGCTCTTCGACCACCGCATCGACGTTGTAGCAGAAGCCGTCGTAAGTCGAGTTGGTGACGACGGCATAGCTCGGATCGCGCGAGACGGCGCCAGCAGCAAAGGGGCTCTTGTCGATGAGCGCGCGAATCTGCTCGGGCTTGAAGCGCTCGAGCGGGACCAGGCCGATCATGCCATAGCCGTTGCGCGTGGGCTTGAAGTAGACCGGGCGAGCGCCGGTGACGGTCAGCGAGTGGCAGATGGACTTGTGGCAGTTCAGGTCGGCGATGACCATCTCGTCCTGGCCGATGACGCCGTGGCCGACGATCTGGTTCGAGGTCGAGGAGCCGCCGAGGACATAGAAGGTCCAGTCGGCGCCGAAGATGCGGGCGGCATTGCGCTCGGACTCAGCCGGCGGACCGACGTGATCGAGCCAGGAGCCGAGCTCGGCGGTGGAGATGCCGAGGTCGGAGCGCATAAGGTTCTCACCGAAGAACTGGTGGAAGGCCATGCCGACGGGGTGCTTGAGGAAGGCGACGCCGCCCATGTGGCCGGGGGCATCCCAGGAGTAGGCTCCCTGGTCGGTGTACTTGACCAGCTCGCGGAAGTACGGCGGCAGGAGCTGCTCGTGGTAACGCTCAACGGCAAAGTCGACGCGGTTGGCGATGAAGGCCGGGGTATCGCCGAAGAGGTGGATGTACTCGTGCACCTGCTTGACCACTTCGAGCGGCAGCTCGCTGACCAGCGTGCGGTCGGCGATGAGGAAGATCGGCAGCTTCTTGTTGCGATAGCGGACTTCGCGGATGATGCGCAGCGCGGCGCGCTCGTCGAACTGGTTGTCGTCCTCTAAATCCCAGTCGAGCAGAATGGCGCTGTGCGAGGGATCGGACTTGACGAGCGACAGACCGTCATCCGGCGTAACGGTACGGACAACGCGATAACCTTCTTCATTGATAGCCGAGACCAGTCGCTCCATCGCGCGGTCGGCGACCGAATCGGTGTTGCCAACCTCACTGGCGATGAGCAGTACCCAGCGGCCTTGATTCATTCCCAACCCTTCTTACTCCCACGGTCGAATTGACCGAAAATCACCCCAACCGGGGCGAAATCCAGTCTCAAATATTACAGAAAACCGATGAAGAATCGGTGAGCGGGGAGGCTTATTTTACGGGGCGTAAAAAGGCGCGGCAGCCCAGCCGCCGAGAGGCGTCCGGTAAGCCGATTCATTACACTCAAATACAGAGATGTGCTGCTCTCCTCGTGTCCCGGCCTGCGTCAGTGAAAGCGTGACCTTGCAACGCGCCGGGAGTGCTCCATGGATGACGGTGGTACTGGCCGGCCTGGCGCTGTGCGGCACGCTTCTGCCTGTTTCCGGCTGCCGACGGTCCGCTCCGGACGGCGCGATGGCGGATGTGAACGGCACGATCATCACCGCGGCGCGCGTAGACGAGTACGACCGGCTGCATCCGCAGGCCTTCGGCAACGAGAGCGGTGACCAGCGGCGGATGGATGTGCTGAACGAGGTGATCATGGAAGAGGTCCTCGAACAGCGGGCGCGCAAGGACCATCTGGAGGCGACCGACGAAGACGCGGACGAGAAGCTGACCGACATGAAATCCGGCTACACGCAGGAGGAGTTCGAGCAACAGCTGGCGGCGGCTCACCTGACGATGCAGGATATGCGGACACAGGTGCGGCGCGAGCTGACCATCGACCGGCTGCTGAATAAAGATGTGTTCTCGCGGGTGAACATCACCGACGCCGACCTCTCGACCTATTACACCGGCCACCAGGACGAATTTCATTTCCCGGAAACGCGCTACCACCTGTCGCGGATCGTGGTGCAGGCGCTGCCGGTCTCCGCAGGAGGACAGCAGCAGGATGCGGCGGCAAGCCGCGCCGAGGCACTGCGGACGATCCAGCTGGTGCATCTGCGGCTGCAGGAGGGCGAGAACTTTGCCTCGCTGGCCAGCAGCCTGGCCCGGGTAAAGACAGCAGCCATCGCGGCGGACGCAGACATTACAGTGTCGGCATCACAGTTGCACACCGACGCATCGCTGGAAGAGAGCGTGGAAAAACTACTGCCCGGACAGACAACCGATGTGCTGGCGAGTCCGGATGGGACAACCTATGCGATCTACAAGCTGCTCTCGCGCATGCCGGCCGGCGATTACAGCTTTGAAGATCCACGGGTGCAACAGTACATCCGGGAAACACTGCGGACGCAGCGCGGAGACCTGCTGAAGGCCGCATATCTGGACATCCTGCGCAACCAGGCCCATGTGCGGAATTACTATGCGGAACGGCTGCTGCAATAAAGCCGCCGCACCCGACAATTGCGTAGAATGAGGCTTGGCAGCGGCACACCTGCCGCGCGGCCGTCCCTTTCTGCATACGAAGCGAGGAGCATGCCCGACCACTCCCCAGACCCCCACCCAGACTCAGATCCAGGCAGGGCCGCGGCTGCATTCCTCTCGCGGGATTTCCGGCTCTATCAGATAGCACGGCTGCTGGTGATTATCGGGGCCGAGGCGCAGTCACTGGCCGTGGCCTGGCAGGTCTACCAGATCACGCATAAGGCCATCGACCTGGGCTATACGGGACTGGCTCTGTTTCTGCCGGGATTGTTGTTCATCCTCCCCTCCGGCCATGTGGCGGACCGCTTCGACCGGCGCGCCGTGATCCTTGTCTGCTACGGGCTGCAGATCTTCTGCACACTGACGCTGTTCCTCTTCGCACTGCATGGCATGCGAAGCATACTGCCGATCTATGTCGTGCTTTTCCTGGTCGGAACGGGACGCTCGTTCAGCGGACCGGCCAGCTCGGCGCTGCTGCCGCACCTGGTGCCGAAAGAGCACTTCGTGAACGCAGTGACGTGGGGCGCGACGGTCTTCCAGATCGCGAACATCTCGGGCCCGGCGCTGGGCGGCGTGCTGTTCACGCTGCCGCTCACGCATGGAATCGTGGCACGACTGGCCGGAGCACCGCTTGTCTTTCTCTTCACACTCACTACGCTCTGTTGTTTTCTGGTGCTGGTGGGCTCGCTCTCCGTGCGCCCGGGACGGATGGAGCATCGGGCTACCTCGATGGCGACGATCCTTGCGGGCTTTCACTATGTGCGGCGCACGCCCATTCTGCTGGGCTCGATCTCGCTGGACCTGTTCGCCGTGCTGCTGGGCGGCGCTGTATCCCTGATGCCGATCTTTGCGCAGGATATTTTGCATGCGGGACCACGCGGTCTGGGACTGCTGCGTGGCGCTCCGGCGCTGGGCGCGATGCTGGTGTCGATCTCGCTGACCTTCCGGCCGATTCACCGCAAAGCGGGTACGCTGATGTTCACATGTGTAGGAATTTTCGGCGCGGCGACAGTGCTGTTCGGCGTCTCGAAGAGCCTGCCGCTCTCGATGGCGGCGCTCTTCGTGGTGGGCGCGTCGGATATGGTGTCGGTCGTGATCCGCTCATCGATGCTGCAGCTGGGCACGCCGCCGGAGATGCGCGGGCGGGTGAGCGCGGTGAATGCGCTGTTCCTCGGCGCATCCAATGAACTGGGCGAGTTCGAGAGCGGCCTTACGGCACAGTGGTGGGGTGCGGTGCGGGCGGTCATCTTCGGCGGCATCGGCTCGATGATGGTGACCGGGCTATGGGCTGCGCTGTTTCCTCCGCTGCGGCGCGTGGATCAGCTGACGGCCCAGGCACTGCTGCAGGTAGAGACCGAAGAAGCATCGAAGGAAGTGCGGCAGCTCTGAGCTGCTGCGCGCAGGGCGATCCGCCTTCGGCCTCTGCTCCCTCTGGTCGCGGCGCTAACCGCGCGGCTTTTTGCCTTCGGCCTCCGCTCCCTCTGGTCGCGATTTGAGTCCATGGCTCACTCTGCCGGAGCATGGATGGGAGACCCGGTTCCGTTATTTTTATCTTGTAGAGGTTCTTTATGTGGAAAGCACTGAAACCAATCCTCATCATCACGATCTTTGTCGTGGGCATCGTGGGAACACGATTCTATTTCCTGTGGCGTGAACGCAATGCGCCATCCACCATGCAGGGTCCGCCTCGCGCAGAACGCAGGCTCACCGCAGACGATGTGGTGCAACCGCGAAAGATGTACATGAACACACTGGCCGACGCGAAGGCGCTGGCGGGCACAACCGTGTGGGTACAAGCCGGTTTCACGCTGGACTACTATCCATATGCCACGCACCACGTGGACTTCGCGCATCCCGCGGGCGTGCTGCCCGGCGTAACACCGCTGGCGGTGAAAGAGGTCGTGGAGCAGAAGACTCCGGCAAACCTGGCCACGCGAATACCGCAGGGCAACAAGCAGGTATTTGTCGTCTTCACCATGCCAAATGACGAGAAGACGTACGCCACGGCGATCGGCTATGTGCAGGGATCGGATGAAAAGTACTATTGCGACGACATTTTTTACTATGACGATCCTCACAAGATGTACAGCTTCTGGGGTGCGGAAGTCTGGCAGGCCGTGGATCAACATATTGCCAAGCCGGGCATGAACGAACTGCAGACGGCAATGTCGCTGGGCATGATCCAGCAGTCGGATGCCTCAACCATAGGCGACCGCACAGTGCACTACGATGTCGGCGGGAAGAAGTGGACGGTCACCTTCCAGAACGACAAGGCGACGAGCGTGCAACAGCAGTAAGCGAGGTGTTCCGGTGGAAGACAGGCGCAGAGAGCGGCATGCTCTCTGCGCCTGTCCTGTTTGCGGATGCAGAGTTCTGTTCCCTCCCACGCCTCGGAACCGAGATGTGGGGCACCCAGCCGCCGCGTGGTGTAGAAAGGATGGAACACGCAGGACAATCGATTCGCTCGTACGACGCTGGAGAGATGCGAGCGCACAGGCAGTGGAGGAACGCACACAGGATGCAGGACTTGAGAACGATGAAGCTACGTTCATGCTCGGTTGCGAAGGTTTTTTGCCTAGGGACTCTGCTGCTGGCTCCGGCTGCGGCTTTCGCGCAGGCAGCAGCGAAACTGATCCCGATGCCGCGGGAGTACAAGGCCGGCACGGTAGCAGCCCTGGCACAGGGTGTGACGATCACGAGCGACGATGGGCCCGAGGACCGGTTTGCGGCTCAGGACCTGGCGGCGTGGTTCGACGAGTTGGGCGTACATGCGGAACATGGGCACTCGTCGGTAAAGATCGAGCTGCTGCGCGCAGATTCGAAGCGCGGCGAGAAGGTGCTGGCATCCGCAGGCGTGAAGCTGGACACAGCCATGCACGACGAGGGTTACGCGATTGTCCCCGAGGACCACGGGCTCGCCGTGGTAGCGGATACGGCCGAAGGCGTCTTCTACGGCGCCCAGACCGTGAAGCAAATGGTGACCGGCACAGGCGCATCAGCGACACTCGCCGAAGCGACAATCCGGGACTGGCCGGCGATGAAATATCGCGGCGTCTCGGATGATCTGTCGCGCGGGCCGTTTCCGACACTCGACTTCCAAAAGAAGCAGATTCGCACGCTGGCTGCGTACAAGATGAACGTGTACTCGCCATATTTCGAGAACACGCTGCAGTATGCATCGGACCCGGTGCCGGGACTCCCGGGCGGCAGCATGTCAAAGGATGATGTGAAGGCGCTGGTGACGTATGCGGCGCAATATCACGTGATGGTGATCCCGGAGCAGGAGGCCTTTGGGCATCTGCACCACGTGCTGAAGTACGAAGAGTATGCGCCGCTGGCGGAGACGCCGATGGGCCACGTGCTGGCACCGCACCAGGCGGGATCGCTCGACCTGATCGGACAGATGTTCGGCGAGATTGCGCAGGAGTTTCCATCGCCCTTCCTGCATATCGGCGCGGATGAGACAGCGGACCTCGGCAAGGGGCAGACGAGGGATGAGGTCGACAAGCGCGGGCTGGGCGCGGTGTACGTGGACTTCCTGCTGCAGATCCACCAGAAGCTTACACCGCTGAACCGGCGGCTGATGTTCTGGGGCGATATCGGCATGCACGATCCGGCGGAGGTAAAGCGGCTGCCGAAGGACATGATCGCCATCGGCTGGGAGTATTCCCCGAACCCGAAGGGCTATGCGGACTGGCTGAAGCCCTACACGGACGCGGGCATGGAGACGTGGGTGGCGCCGGGCGTGAACGACTGGAATCGCGTGTATCCGGATAACGACTACGCCACGCGAAATATCCAGGGCTTTGTGCATGACGGGCAGCTGGCACACAGCACGGGCATGCTGAACACGGTGTGGAACGACGACGGCGAGGGCCTCTTCAACGGCGACTGGTACGGCATTCTCTTTGGCGCAGCCGCCGCGTGGCAGCCGACGGAAGCGACCGATGCAGCGGCCTTCGGCTCGGCATACGGCGAAGTCTTTCACGGCGACGCGACGGGCAAGCTCGACCAGGCACAGCGCGAGATCATTGCTATTTATCAATCGTTGAACGCAGCAGAGCTCGGCTGGCAGACGGACCGGCTCTACTGGGTGGACCCGTGGTCTGCTGAAGGGCAGGCGATGGGCGCGAAGCTGAATCCCCTGGTGCACGAGATGCGGCTGCATGCGGAGCGGGCGATCACGCTGATCGCCGAAGCACGCGCGGCAGGGCCGCTGCGCGAGCCGGATGCGGTGGACGCGCTGGACACAGGCGCGCGGCGGCTGGACTTCATCGGGCAGAAGTTCGAGACCGCTGAGCTGATCGCGAAGATGTATCGCGAAGCTTACGCGAGCCAAAACGACGCGGAGAAAAAGAAGCATATCGGCGGCACGCTTTACACCCTCTCGGGCGCGAACGGGCTGTGCGAGGACGTGCGCGACGGCTACAACTATGGGCGACTGCGCTATTCCGATGTGTGGCTGAAGGAGAACCGGCCTTACTGGCTGCAGAATGTGCTCACGCGTTATGACCTGGCATCGCAGCTATGGGTGACGCGCAGCGCGGCCATCCATGCTGCACATGTACAGTGGTCGGCACAGCACACGCTGCCGGCGCCGGAGTCGCTGGGTATTCCTGCGGAGAATCGGTAGGTGGCCCATCACCTGAGCGGGCTGGACCTGCTGATCGTTGCGGCGTATCTGGCGACGATCACGGTTTTCGGCCTGCGCTTTCGCAACTACGGGCAGACGAGCGGGGGACGCTCGCTCGAGTCGTATTTTCTTGCGGACCGGCGGATTCCATGGTGGGCGATTGCGCTCTCCATCGTGGCGGCAGAGACGAGCACGCTGACGATCATCAGCGTGCCGGGCGTCGCGTACACCGGCGACTGGGGTTTTCTGCAGATCGTGCTCGGCTACCTGCTGGGACGCATCGTGATCTGCGTGCTGTTTCTGCCGCGGTATTTTCGCGGCGAGCTGATGACGGCCTATCAGGTGATCGGGCAGCGCTTCGGCCCGCAGCTGCACCGGCTCACCGCATTTCTGTTTCTCTTTCTGCGCGCAGCCGCAGAAGGCGTGCGCGTCTTCGCGGTGTCGATCGTGGTGGGCATCGCCATCGGCACGCGCGATGTGCTATCGATCGGGATCATCTGCCTGCTTACGCTGATCTATACGCTCGAGGGCGGACTGGCGGCGGTGATCTGGACCGACGTGGCACAGATGGCGCTATACGCGGTGGGCACGCTGACCAGCTTTGTGCTGCTGGGACGGCTGGTGCCGGGCGGATGGCAGCACATTCATGCGGCGGCGATGGCTGCGGGCAAGATCACGATCTTTCACTTTGCATGGAACGTGACAACGGCCTACACCTTCTGGGCGGGACTGCTGGGCGGATGCTTCCTGACCATGGCCAGCCACGGCACGGATCAACTGATGGTGCAGCGGCTGCTGGCTGCGAAGAACCTGCGCGAGTCGCGGATTGCACTGCTCTCAAGCGGCGTGATGGTGCTGGTGCAGTTCGCGTTGTTCCTCGCGATCGGGACAGGGCTTTATTTCTTCTATGGACGCGCGGCCACGACGGCGCCGGACCGGCTCTATCCGCAGTTCCTGATGGACGAGATGCCGCGCGGCGTAGCGGGACTGATGGTGGCGGCGATTCTGGCTGCGGCGATGTCCAACCTGAGCGCAGCAGTGAATTCGTTGAGCTCGAGCACCATGGTGGACCTGATTCTGCCACGGCGACCGAGCATAGACGGCGCAGGCAAGACGCGGCTTTCACGCGGGCTGACCCTGTTCTGGGCATTCGTGCTGTTTGTGCTGGCGCTGCTCTCGCGCGGCGGCGGCCACGTGGTCGAGGTTGGGCTTTCGATTGCGTCTGTGGCCTATGGCTCTCTGCTCGGAGTCTTTCTGCTGGGTACATTGAGCAAGCGCGCCAACGAAGGCGGCGCGATGGTGGGCATGCTGTGCGGTTTTACGGTGAATTTTCTGCTGTGGAAGCAGTCTCATCCGGTGGCTATAGATGAGGGCTCGCTGCATTTTATCTTTCCGAAGATTGCCTGGACATGGTTCGTGCTCGCGGGCTCGCTGGTAACCTGCGCTACCGGATGGCTGGCCAGCCTGCTGATGCAGGAACGCAAGACCAATTCGTAACATGTGAAGGAGTTCGTGGTGCCGATGTCTCGTCTGACCGCTGTTTCTCTTGCTGCCGCGCTGCTGGTTTCCTCGCCCTATGCTGTTTCTGCCGAGACTCCGGCATCCGCACAGGCGGCACAGCCTTCGTTTACAGCAATCGACTCCATCATCGAGCAGGCAATTGCGGAGAAGAAGTTTCCCGGCGCGATGGTGATTGTCGGACACGATGGACGCGTGGTCTTTCATAAAGCCTACGGACACCGCGCGCTGGGCGATCATCCCGAAGCGATGACCGAAGACACCATCTTCGACGTGGCATCGCTGACGAAGGTGATTGCGACGGCTCCGAGCGTGATGGAGCTCTACGAACAGGGAAAATTCCGGCTGAACGATCCGGTGGCCAAGTATCTGCCGGAGTTTGCGGCGAACGGCAAGGGCGACATCACGATCCGCGATCTGCTGACGCATTACTCGGGGCTGGCTCCTGATCTCGACTTGAAGAGTACGTGGGAGGGCAAGGACGAGGGCTTCCGGCTCGCATTTGCGTCAGCCCCCATGACGCCGCCGGGGGTGCAGTTCCGCTACAGCGATATCAACTTCATTACGCTGGGCGCACTGGTCGAGAAACTCTCCGGCATGACAGAGGACGAGTATGTGGCGAAGTATGTGGCAGCGCCGCTGGGCATGATGCATACGCGCTATCTGCCTCCGGAGGATTGGCGCACGGAGATTGCGCCAACACAATACGACGAGCACGGCGTGATGCTGCGCGGTGTGGTGCATGATCCGACGGCGCGGCGGATGGGCGGCGTAGCCGGACATGCGGGGCTGTTCAGCACGGCGGGGGATGTCGCCATCTATGCGCAGAACCTGCTGGACCGGCTGGCCGGGCGGCCCAGCCGCTTTCCACTCAACCAGCTGACGCTCGAGAAGATGACCGCACCCGAGCAGCCGGCAACCGCAGTAGCGATGCGCGGACTCGGATGGGATATCGACACGGTATTCTCGGGCAATCGCGGTGAGCTGTTCCCTGTAGGATCGTTCGGGCACACCGGGTTCACGGGCACCTCGATCTGGATGGACCCGGCAAGCGACACCTACGTGGTGATGATGGCGAACGCCGTGTATCCGAATGGGCCGACAGGCATCACGCCGGTGCGCGCAGCCTTAGCCAACGCAGCGGCTGAGGCCGTAGGCGTGCGCGACGACGGTGGCGCGCTGGCGGCGAAGCTGACGGGGTACGACGAATCGCTGGCGGGAATGCGGCGACGACCGGATCGCAATGGCGCGGTGAAGACGGGCATCGATGTGCTGGAAGCCGAGAACTTTGCCACGCTGAAAAAGCTGGCCGAGGCGCATGGCGGAAAGCTGCGGCTGGGACTGCTGACGAATCAAACCGGCCTGGATGCGCAGGGACGGCGAACGATCGACGTGTTGGCAAAAGACGCGGCGGCGGCGGTGCCAGGACTGAAGCTGGTGACGCTCTTCAGTCCGGAGCACGGGATTGCGGGCGCGCTGGATAAAGAGGGTATCGGGAACACTACCGACGCGGGCACAGGGTTGCCGGTTGTGAGCCTGTATGGCGCGAAGCCGGATGATCGGCACCCCTCGCTCGATACCTTGCGCCAACTGGACGCGGTGGTGATCGACCTGCAGGATGCGGGCGTGCGCTTCTACACCTATGAAGCCGTGACGCGATATTTCCTTGAAGCCGCGGCGCAGACAAAGACGGAGATCGTGGTGCTGGACAGGCCCGATCCGGTGAATGGCGCGTATGTGCAGGGACCGGTGTCAGATGCGGGATTGGAGAGCTATGTGAACGTGGCTCCGGTACCGGCGCGGCACGGGATGACGCTGGGCGAGATGGCGCGATATCTGAACGGCGAGCTGAAGCTGGAAGCTCCGCTGACGGTGATCGCCATGCAGGGATGGCAGCGCGGCGACTGGTTCGACGATACAGGGCTTGCGTGGACGAATCCTTCACCAAACCTGCGCAGCGAGCGGGCGGCGATGCTCTATCCGGGGATCGGACTGATTGAGACGACGAATCTTTCTGTCGGACGTGGGACCGATACGCCATTCGAGCAGGCAGGCGCGGCGTGGATCGACGGGCCTGGGTCTGTCGCATTGGCGAGTGCGCTGAATGCGCGCTTTCTGCCTGGAGTACGGTTTCTGCCCGTAAGCTTTACGCCGGAGAAGCCGTATCCCTATGCAGGCGAGCTGTGCCATGGCGTGGCGATTACGATCACGGATCGTAATGTGCTGGATGCTCCAGAGATGGGCATTGAAATTGTTGCGGCGGTGCGGAAACTGTATCCGCAGCAGTTACATATGGAGAAACTGCAGACGCTGCTGGCCAGCCAGACGACGCTCGAGGCGCTGGAGGCGGGGAAAGATCCGCAGCATATTGCGGAAGACTGGCGTCCGGCGATCGAGGCATTTGAGGCGAAGCGGAAAGCTTATCTGCTGTATTGAGAAAATAGAGCCATGGCAGACGCAGTAAGAATGGACAAGTGGCTGTGGGCGGCGCGGTTCTTTAAGACGCGCGGGCTGGCGGCGAAGGCCTGCGAGCTGGGGCGCGTCGAGTTGAACGGGCAGCCGGCAAAGGCAGCGCGCGATGTACACGCGGGCAACACGCTGCGAGTAAAGACCGAGGGCGGCGAGTTCGAGATAGAGGTGCTGGCGCTGAGCGAGGTGCGCGGGCCAGCAGCGGCGGCGCAGGCTCTGTATCGCGAAACCGAGGAGAGCAAGGCGGCGCGGCAAAAGGTCGCCGACGCGCGCAAGGCAATGCGGGAATTTGAAGTGCTGCCCACGGCGCGTCCGGACAAGCGCGACCGACGAACGTTGAACCGCATTCGCGGACGGGGATAAGAACTGGTCGTCCAGGCCTTTCACCTTCGCCCTGCTCCGCGCAGGGCGAATTGCCTTCGGCCTCCGCTCCCGATGGTCGCAACTTGCATGCTGGGATGACAGTCTACTTTCGATGCTGGGAGACTACACGTTTGGATATTTCTTGCGGATGGCGACGGTGCGGTCGAGCTCATCGACAACCTGCAGGATCTTGAGGCGAAGGTCTTCATCCAGCGTGTGGTCTTTGAGATAGGTGTAGACCGCATCGCGCGCGGCTTCCGATTGCTGACCATCCATAAAAGCGTTCAGCCAGCCGACGAGGAAGAAGATCTTGCGCGTCTGTTTGATCTGCGGAAGGGCTTCGAGCGCGGGCTCCATGTATGTCGCGGTGAGGCGCGACTGGTTCCAGTAATTGAACGCGCCGAGGCTGCTCTCGATCCAATCTTCCGGCCGTTGCGGATTGTGGAGATACTCGTCGAAATACTGCTGTTTGGTAGCGGCGTCGGGATGTGCAGCGTGAGCGGCCCAGGCGAACTTCTTTCCGTCGCCTGAGGGATCGCGCTGCTCTTCGGCGGCGAGCATGGCATCGGCATGCGGATCGGCATAGGCGACGAGTGCGGTGATCATGCTCCAGCGGTCCTGCTGGCGGAGCGTGACGCCAGGCACGGTGAGCGTTCCGTTGAGCAGGCTGCGCAAGGCGCTGCGGCCTGCTTCGCTTTCGCTGAAGCCGTTGAGCGAGCGGAACCAGTCGATGCGGAGATCCTGCGCGGCATCGTGCTGCATGCGGTCGACGGCTAGCGTGGCGAACTGTGTGGTGAGCCGCGTGCGCGTGGCGTCGCCGACATAACGATGGAGCGCGGTCTGACTATGACCGAGGAGCGAGGCCGTGAGCGACTCGTCACGTTCGTTGGGCAGCGCGGCCAGTACGAGGTGTGCGTAATCGGCAGGATTATAGGTCGCAGTGCGAACAGCATCCCAAAGCGCGCCCCAGAGCAGTGTGCGCGTGAAGGGAGTCGAGATGGCGGAAGAGTTTGCATCCGCGATGTGCTGCGTGAGAAAGTCACGGCTCTGTTCGTCAAGTAGATAGAGTCCGTAACCGTGATCGTTTTCGTTCGCGAAGACATAGGCAGGACAGGCGTTGCTGCCGGTCGGGATGTCAGCAGACTGCGCAGCGAACTGCGCATGCAGATGAGCGGTGCGACCGTCGGCGTAGCCGAGGAGAACCTCCGAAGCGATGGGCCACAGCGCATCGGTACCAAGCACGTCATGCTGCGAGAGCGTGAGGCGCGCGAGTTTGCCATCTGTGCATGACCATGAAGCTTCCACCTGCGGCATACCGCGATGGCGGATCCACATGGCAGCCCAGGGCTGGAGAGATTTGCCGGAGACCTGTTCGAAGGAGCCGATAAGGTCGCTCCACTCCGCGTTGCTGTACCGGTGCGCGGCAAGATACTGCTGCAGGCCGAGCTGAAAATCATGTTCACCGAGAACATAGGCGAGCTGGCGCAAGACACCGGGGGCCTTGGAGTAGACAATCGCGCCGTAGGCGGACTTCGCGTCCTTCAGATTAGGAATGTCCTGGTAGATGGGCGTGGTGCCCTGGGTTTCGTCAATGCCGTAGGCGCCGGGCTTGATGGATTCGTAGAAGTGTTTCCAGACCTCATCGTTGGGGTGAAGCGCGGCGAGGGCGTCATAGGCCATGTACTGCGCGAAGCCTTCCTTGAGCCATAGATCGTCGAACCAGCGCATGGTGGTGAAGTCGCCGAACCACTGATGGGTGAGTTCGTGGAGGACGAGGATATCGCGGTTGCGCAGGTTGGTTGCAGTCGGCGCGGTGCGGAAGAGGACCGACTCTTCGCGCAGGAATGTGGCTCCGGCATGCTCCATGCCGCCATAAGCGAAGCCGGGGATGAGCACCATGTCGTATTTGGGGAAGGGATAGGGCTGGGCAAAATACTTGCCAAGGTAAGCAATTCCATCCGCGGCCATCTGCTGAACTTCGGGGGCTTCGCTCTGCGCGGCCTGGGCTTTTGACTTGCGGACATAGAGGCCGGGCAGACCGGGAGCGGAGTGAATCTTCTCGAAGGGTCCGGCAGCAAAAGCGAAAAGATAGGTGCTGATGGGGTGAGTTTCAGCGAAGGCGGTATCCTTCATATCGCCAACGACTTTAGTTGAGACGGCGCCGGTGTTCGAGATAACAGTCCACGCAGCGGGCGCGGTCATGGTGAGCTGAAAACGACCCTTGAGAGCCGGCTGATCGAAGCAGGGGAAGGCCATGCTCGCGTCCATGGGGACGAAGAGCGTGTAGATATACTCCGATCCGTCGTCGTGATCTTCGAAGCGGGTGATGGCTTTCTCGGCGGGCGCGGTGTTCGCGACGAAATGCAGCTCGAGGGTGTTCTCACCCGCATGCAGTTTGTCCGCGGGGAGGATGAGGTGACCGTTGCTCTCATCCGGCGTGGAGCTGGTGCCGTTGATGGTGAGTGAGGCAACTTTTCCGTCACGAAAATCAAGCAACAGTGACTGTGACGTATGGACGAGGCGAAAGCGGAGGATCTCCGTCGCTTCCGTCTGCGCGCTATGCGGAACGAGTGTGTAGTGCAGCGCATAGCGGACATCGCTGACGCGGGCGGCGCGCTCTTTGGCGAGTTCGCGCGGGATACCTGCGGGGGCTTGCGCCAAGGCTGAAGATGCAGCGGCGAGAGTCATCAGGAAGCAGGCTACGATACGCAACGGAATGTCCTCGCTTTACGGAATTTTCTATAGAGAAGATCTTGCCTTCCCACGTCTCAACCGCGAGACGTGGGGCACCCGGATCTTCGTTGTACGTGCGAACCGCAGGTTCCTCCGCTTCGTTCGCCTTTGGCTCACTCCGGTCGGAATGACAACCGCGGGAGATGGAGAGAACATCCTCGCCTTGGTTTAGCGCGGGGCTGGGGTATCGGCTTCAGCCAATGCGTAGCCGAGGACGGCCATCACGGCGGCGTTTTCGTCGAGCAGCTTCGGGTCTACCTTGTCGAAGGTGTCGGCGGCGGTGTGATGGTAGTTGAAGTAGAAGCGGCTGTCCTGAATGGGTGCGAAGCCTGGAACACCTTTCAACGCACTCACATCTTCTCCTGAGCCTCCGCTGGTGACCTGCGAAGCGCCGATGGACTCGAGGACATGAGCCACCGGCTTCAGATAGTCGGCGAGCGCGGGGCTTCCGGCAAAGCTGATGCCGGAGGCATGATCGGCGCCGAGGTCGGACTCAATGGCACCGACGTGGTTGATGAGGTCGGCGGCGTGATCCTTTGCGTAAGACTCGGCGCCTTCGCCCCCCTGCTCTTCGTCCATCCACGCGACGAAGCGGACGGTGCGCTTCGGATGAATGCCGAGTTTCTGCATGAGATGGATGGCCTGCATGGAGACGGCAATGCCCGCGCCGTCATCGATGGCGCCCGTGCCGAGATCCCAGGAGTCGAGATGACCGGAGACAATGACGACCTGCTCCGGGTGCTCGGTTCCCTTCCAGTCGGCAACGACGTCATAGCTCGGGACTGGCGGAAGGGTCTGCGGGGTGAGGACCAGGCGCATCTTTACATCGCCCTGCGCAGTGAGATTGGCCAGGAGGTCGGCATCCTCGGCAGCGACGGCAGCAGAGGGGATCTTCGGAATACCGTCGGTGTAGACGGTGGCGCCAGTGTGTGGCAGGCGGTAGTCGGCGTTGCCTACGGAGCGAACCAAGACTGCTACAGCTCCTTTCGTCGCCGCAACGCTCGGAGCCAGGGCGCGATAGGCGACAGCGTCTCCATAAGCCGAGAGACCATTGCCGACAGCGGCGAGCTGCTTATCGAAGTGCTCGTTGAAGAGGACGATGTGGCCCTGCACAGCGCTGGCCGGAAGGGCTCGGAACTGATCGAAGTTGTCGACGACGGTGACAGGCGCGGTAAGGCCGTCGGCCGGGGTCGCGACGCTGCCGCCGAGCGCAGTGAGGACAATCTTCTGCGTGGTCGCGGGCGTCATGCCGGGCCAGACAATGAGAGCACCTGTCTCCGCGCCGCGGACCCAGTGCGGAACGATGGTCTTCTGGAGCGAAACTTCGGCGCCGAGGGCGCGCATCTCTGCTGCGACATAGTCGACGGCGGCCTGCGCCTGCGGTGAGCCGGCGATGCGCGGACCGATGTTGTCTGTGAGGTGGCGCAGCTCGCGGTAGGCGTAGTCGTCACTCATGGCGGCATCGCGCAGGCGGGCCATAGTGGCGAGGTCGCCGGCAGTCCATGCTCCGTTGGGAACGGCGATCATCTGCTCAACGCGCTGCTGGGGGGTGAGATTCGTAGCAGTAGCAGCCTGCGTCTGAGCAACGGAGGAAAGACAAAGAGGCCCGCAGCCGAGCACGGCGGCGAGAGCAAGACAAGCTCTGGAGTTCATGGCGTTACGCTATCACGCTGCTGCGGGACTGGCCGTCCGGGCCCTGGGCTTTGCGGGCCCGCTCCCTCGGGTTCGTGCCTCCCACCCAAGCGGAGCTTGGATGGGGCACCCTGGTCCTCGCTGTGCGGAGAGAAACGCAAGTCCCTCCGCATCCGGCGGGGATGCCAATCTCTTGCGGGATGGGGAAACGAGGAGGCCCCGGCGATCGGAAGGATCGCCGGGGCCATACTGCAAGCAGCCTGTAAGCCGAATTCTGTCGAGGACGGCCATTCCTCTAGGCGCGCCATTACTGACGCGCTCCAGCAACCTACCCGGAGGTTTCCGCTTCTTCAGCCGCTTGCGCGACTGTTGAATAACCCGCGTTGGCGCACCGGGCCGATGCGCATCCACGGCTTTCGGGTCGAGCCGGGGATTTCCTCCCTATTTGGTCTTGCTCCATGTGGGGTTTACCATGCCGCTGCCGTTACCGTCAGCGCGGTGCGCTCTTACCGCACCTTTTCACCCTTACCCGCAGCCCTTACGGGACGCGGGCGGTATGTTCTCTGTGGCACTGGCCGTCTCGCAGCCTTGACGCTGCGATCCCGGACGTTATCCGGCACATTGCCCTGCGGAGTTCGGACTTTCCTCTCCCATCGAAGCTTGCGCCTCTCCGGCAGCGGCCGCCCGGCCTGCCTGCAGTGTCTATGATACCGCGCCTGCTTCGCGCAGGGCGAATCGCCTTCGGCACCCGCTCCCTTTGGTCGCGATCCTGCATGCTGAGAACCCACGTCTCAAAAGCGAGATGTGAAGCACCTAGGTTCGCACCTCCCCACATAAGCCAACTTCGGGCTTATATGGACCACCTTTATCTTTGTAGCGCCTGGAACCCGCAGGTTCCTCCACTCTGCTTCGCTTCGGTCGGAATGACAGAGCTGAGGGTGGAGCTACAATTTAGACATGTCCGACCGTATGTCTTTGCCGCTTTCGCAGGCCGATCCGGAGATCGCCGCCGCTATTGACCACGAGGTTCATCGCCAGCACGAAGGGCTGGAGATGATCGCCTCCGAGAATTTTGTGAGCGAGGCGGTTCTTGAAGCCGCGGGTTCGGTCTTCACCAACAAGTATGCCGAAGGCTATCCGGGACGGCGCTACTATGGCGGATGCGAGTTCGCCGACATCGTCGAAAACCTGGCGCGCGACCGCGCCAAGGAGCTCTTCGGTGCCGAGCATGCGAACGTGCAGCCGCACTCGGGCTCGCAGGCCAATGCCTCGGCCTACATGACGGTCCTGCAGCCGGGCGACACGATTCTGGGCCTCGATCTGGCGCATGGCGGCCACCTGACGCACGGCCACAAGCTGAACTTCTCAGGCAAGCTGTACAAGGTCGTCAGCTACACGGTCCGCAAGGATACGGAAGTGATCGACTACGATGAGCTCGAGTCGATCGCACTGCGCGAGAAGCCAAAGGTGATCGTAGGCGGCGGCAGCGCTTATCCGCGCATCTTTGACTTTGCACGGATGCGCGAGATCGCCGATAAGGCGGGCGCACTGCTGATGGTAGATATGGCGCACTTCGCCGGCCTGGTGGCGGGCGGAGCGCATCCTTCGCCCGTACCGCACGCGCACTTTGTCACCACAACCACGCACAAGACGCTGCGTGGTCCGCGCTCGGGACTGGTGCTGTGCAAGCAGGAATTTGCTACAGGGCTCGACCGCAGCGTATTCCCCGGCCAACAGGGTGGACCGCTGGTGCACATCATGGCGGCCAAGGCCGTGGCCTTCCGCGAGGCGCTGCAGCCGGACTTCAAAGAGTATGCCAAGCAGGTGGTCGCGAACGCGAAGGTGCTGGCCGCGACGCTGCAGTCCGAGGGGCTGCGCATCATCTCGGGCGGCACGGATACGCACCTGATGCTGGTGGATGTTTTTGAGAAGGGCATTCTGGGCAGCGAGGCCGAGGCGGCGCTGGGCGCGGCGGGCATCACGGTGAACAAGAATGCGATTCCGTATGACACCAATCCCCCGCTGAAGCCAAGCGGCATCCGCATTGGCACGCCAGCACTGACCACGCGCGGCATGAAGGAAGCCGAGATGCAGACGATCGGCAAGTGGATCGTCGCAGCACTCGAGGGACGGAACAATCCCGACGCGCTCAAGAAGATCCAGGGGCAGGTGGCCGAGCTGGCGGAGCAGTTCCCGCTGTATGGCTGGCTGCGTGAGCCGGTGGCTGTAAAGTAGCTGCCTGGACTAGCCGGCCTGGCCTTTCGCCTTCGGCTGCTGCGCGCAGGGCGACCCGCCTTCGGCCCCGCTATCGCTGGTCGCGATCTGACTATTCTGCGAACCCACGTCTCAAAATCGAGACGTGGGGCACCCGGGCTTTCTATTCCCTATACCCTGTTTTCACGATTCGTACCTCCATCCTCATTGTGCGCGGGGAACCACAGGTCCCTTCGCTGCGCTCGCCTTTGGCTCACTTCGGTCGGGATGACAAGGAGAGGATGAGGGTTCGCCTGTTGCCAGATGGAGAGTCCAGGCTCAGAATCGGTGCATGGCTCGACTGGTCTTGCGTGCTGCTGCCTTTTTCTGCCTCCTGACTCCACTTCTCGCCTCAGCACAGGTGCCGGCGGCGTTGACTGCCGATCCTGCGGCGGATGCCAAGCATCCCGCAACAATGATCTCGCTGGCCGACCTGCCCAGCCATGGAGAAAAGCTGCTGGGCGTCTTTTACCTTGCAGCGGGTGAGGGACCACATCCGACCGTCATCCTGATGCATGGCTTTCCAGGCTTCGAGCAGAACCTCGATCTGGCGCAGGCGATCCGGCGGGCAGGATGGAATGTATTGGCGGTGCACTATCGCGGGTCATGGGGCGTGAAGGGAACTTTCTCCTTCAAGAATGCGATCGAAGACGCAGACGCTGAGGTCGCCTTTGTGCGCGATCCGGCCAATGCGAAAAAGTATCGCGTGGACACTGCGAAGATTGTGCTGCTGGGGCACAGCATGGGCGGCTTCATGGTGGCCTCAGCAGCAGCACACGATACGAAAGTAGCCGGGATGGGCATGATCTCGGCGTGGAATATCGGTGCGAGCTTTCCTCCGGCGAGCGAAAACTCTTCCCAGCGGGCTGCGGACGAGGCGGCAAAGAAGGAGCTGATCGACCAGTTCACAGACGACAACGACGGCGCGCCACTGGCCGGCTGCACGGTCGAAGGACTGGTCGAAGAGGCCTACGAACATCGCGCGGAGTGGAACTTCAATGATTACGCACCACAACTGGCCTCCCGGCCGGTGCTGGTCGTGACGTCGGACGACGGACTGGCGCCAATGGACGGCACCTTTGCCACTGCCCTGAAAAAAGCCGGCAATGAGCGGGTCACCGAGGCACATTTTCCGACAGACCATTCCTATTCCGATCAGCGGCTGGCGCTGACGACGGTCGTACTGAACTGGCTGGCCACGATCTAATAGTTGCTGCGGGACTGGCCGTCCAGGCCTTTCGCCTTCGGCCTCCGCTCCCTTTGGTCGCGATGAGAGTTCTGCCGGCTGGGCGCTATCGGTTTTTGGGGTTCGATTCGAGGGCGAGGAGCTTCTGCTTGCGTTCGACACCCCAGCGATAGCCGGTGAGCTTGCCGTCTGAGCCGATGACGCGGTGGCAAGGGATGACGACAGCGACCGGGTTCGAGGCGCAGGCGCGGGCTACGGCACGGGCGGCAGTGGGCTGACCGAGATCGCGGGCAAGCTGGGCGTAGGTGCGGGTTTCGCCGCGAGGGATGCGGCGGAGAGCTGTCCAGACACGCATCTGGAAGGCCGTGGCGCGGAGATCGAGCGGCAGGTCAAGGGCAACGGGGTGCTCGGTGAGGTGGGTAAGCACCTGGGCGAGCATCGGCGCGAGATCGGGCTGGGTGGCGATCTCTGCGGCAGAGGACTGGGTGTGCAGGCGGACGAGGAGCTCATCGTCCGTGGTGCCGAGGATCACGGCACAGAGACCACGCGAGGTCGCAGCGATCAGCAGGCGACCGAGAGGCGAATCGCCTATGGCATAGCCGATCTGCTGGCCCTGGCCGCGGCGGCGATAGTCGGCGGGCCTCATGCCGAGGGCGGCATTTTCATACATGCGGGAAGGGCCGGAGTATCCAGCATCATAGATGGCGTCGGTGATGCGAGAGACAGGGTTATTGAGCTGGTGGCGCAGGGCGGCAGTACGGCTTTGAGCCTGGAACTGCGCAGGGCTAAGGCCCAGGACACGGCGAAAGAGCCGCTGCGTTGCGAGTGGTGAAAGACCGACGAGAGCAGCCAGCTCGGCGAGCGGTACCGGACGGTCGAGATGGCGGCGCAGATGCGCGCAAAGGGTCTCGACACGCTGGGCGTCCGTGTGGACCCCAGCAGGCGTACAGCGGTAGCAGGGGCGGTATCCGGCGGCAAAGGCAGAGACGAGATCGGAGAAGAACTCGACATTGGCACGTGCAGGCCGTCGACTGGGGCAGGACGGACGGCAGACGATGCCGGTGGTACGCACTGCATAGAAGAGCCGGCCGTCGGCACGGGCATCGCGGGCAGAGACAAGCTGCCAGGCCTGGTCCGGATCGAGTGTGCCGGCCATCGATTCTTCCGGGATCAATTCTTCTGGCATGGATGCCTGTGTCGATACCTGGGTCATGTCGGTCTGCGGCATGGGAAGGTTAGGAAAAACGCGGGCGAATGCTGTCATGGTAGTGCTCCTGAAATGCCTCGGTCCAATCCTCTGGTCCGGTCACCATTCCATGTTGACAGTGGCCCGATTTCCGCACACTCCGAATCCTGCCGTGGAATTTTTATGGAAGTAGCTTGCTGTAAGCTTTTTGTTTTCTGTGGTCAAAGCAAGCGGAGCTGTTCGCGCTTCGGCAACCTTCCGGGACGGGAAGTCCATCCCAATCCATGGCAGGAGGTATATGTCGCATGACAGAAACCAGAAAAACCCCGACCGCCGTTCCTAAGACTCGAAGCCCTCTGGAAGAGCACGAGCGCCGGAACGAGGGCGGACGGGAATTCGGTCACGTGCATCAGCCAACCCAGGCCCAGCAGGCCAGCCGGAACGAAGGACTGGCCGATCCACAGGCAGGTAAACCACCGGGCAACCAGCTCAAGAAGGCCCGTGAGGGCGAAACCCGGACGGCGTGAGGCCGTCTGGAACGAGAGATCAAAAGGGGCTGCGCCATGCAGCCCCTTTTGCATGTTGGACATGGGGTGTATCTGTTATCGGCCTGCGATTCTGCCCCAGGTATGGGGCGATATGGACAGGCAATGAAGCAAGCATGACAAGTAAGCCATCTTCCGGTAGAGGCGTTGCCTTTCCTTTATGCAAGAGAGGAGCAGATCGCGAAGGCAGAAACTTCTCGCTACGGGCCGGTTTCCATGAACTACGCGTGGCGCGGGCTGTATCGGGAAAGATGCACGAAGACCAAGAGGAAAACCGGGAGCCTGTTGCGGCGCAGCAGAAATGAGTCAAGCAGCCAGAAGATAGTATGGCCAGACACAAACGATTCTGCATCGTAGAAAGCGGTAAGCACGATATGGAGAAAACCCACATGAGCAAGACAGAAAAAGATCTGCGGCAGACGGCATCGAGAGCATGCCTGATGGGATTGGGGCTGGCGCTGGTATTCGGCGCGGCCGGATGCAAGAGCAACCCTTCCACCGATCAGACAGCCCAGACCACGGCAACGACCCCGGATGCGAGCCAGGCAACAGCGGATACCAGCGATCCGGCGGCGCAGGCAAACCTCGCTCCGGCAGTGAATACGGCACAGGCGACAAGCAGCAGCCCATCCTATCCGAGCACCAGTTCTTCGGCATCAAGCACGCAGGAGACGGCGCCTCCACCGCCGGCGGATGAGACCGCCAGCTCCAGCGCGAGCACAGGCTCATACGCCACCGCGCCGAGTGAGGATGCCTATGACTATGAGGCTCCGCAGACCGATGTGGCCCAGCCGGTAGCCTACGCGCCGGAACCGCCGCCGGCGCTGCCGGTGTACGAACAGCCTCCCTGCCCGGGCGATAACTACATGTGGACGCCTGGCTACTGGGGCTACGCCCCGACCGGCTACTACTGGGTGCCAGGCGTCTGGGTGATGGCTCCGTATCTTGGAGCGCTGTGGACACCGGGGTACTGGGGCTTCTACCAGGGCCGGTATGGATGGCACGGCGGCTACTGGGGTCCGCACATCGGCTTCTATGGCGGGGTGAACTACGGGCACGGCTATGGCGGCATGGGCTACGAAGGCGGGTACTGGCATAACAATAACTTCCTGTACAACCGCTCGGTGACGCAGGTGAATACGACGATCATCCGCAACACCTATGTGCACAACGTGACGATCATCAACAACAACTCGCGCGTGAGCTACAACGGCGGCAATGGCGGCCTGCAGGCGCGGCCATCGGCAGCAGAGAACATGGCTTTCCGCGAGCAGCACATGGGGCCTGTAGCGGCACAGACGAACCACGTGCAGCAGGCGGCGGCAAACCGGCAGAACTTCGCCTCGGTCAACCACGGGCGGCCTGCGATGCTGGCTTCGGCGCAGCCACTGGCGACGAACTACCGCACACCGGCGGCAACCCCCGTGGCAGTGCAACGACAGGTAAGCCAGGAGCAGGCACGGCGTGCGGCAGTGGTCAACCGTCCAGCGGAAAACCGCGCAGTCGCACCGGCAGCTCGGACGAATGAAGCCGCGCGGCCAGCCCAGCAACAGTTGCAGCAACGCGAACAGCAGCAGGCTCAGCAGCGTGAACAACAGCAACAACGCCAACAGCAGCAGACTCAACAGCGCGAGCAGCAACAGCAACGTCAGCAGCAGCAGGCTCAGCAGCGTGAACAGCAGCAACAACGCCAAGAGCAACAGACCCAGCAGCGTGAGCAGCAGCAACGCCAACAGCAGCAGGCTCAGCAACGCGAGCAGCAACAGCAGCATCAAGCCCAACAGCGTGAACAGCAGCAGCGCGAGCAACAGCAACGCCAGCGGCCAGAGGAACATCCGCAGGCGGATGACCACCGTCCGAACCGCTAAATGCACTTGAGCAGCAAGGAAATGGAGAGCCCCCGGGCTCTCCATTTTTTGTTTGCAGCATGGCTACCCGGCGAGAAGCAAAGTCAGGGTGTATCGACGTATAGCCGTATTGGCATAACAGGGGTTAGTCCAATGTGATCATTCCGATCGAAGCGGAGGAAGCTGCGGTTTGCACCTGTTATGGCCTTTTCTTGCGGAAAAGGACACGGAAGGATCATGGCCCCGGAACAGCTGCCCGGATCCTGCTTTAGCGCTGGCGTAGGGCTACTGTGGTGAAAACAATCGAGTTCGCAATTTCGTTTGACAGCGTTTCCATCTTCGTTTTAGCATCCCCGCGATTTTTTTATTACAGCTTGGCCCGCACGGAAATATCCGCGAGGCCCACAGCATCATCACGCATTGTCGACCTGGATGTATCCGTTTTCACAGGAGGATATTGATGCGAAACAGAGTCCATACTTCGGTTCCATGGTTGCTGTTCCTTCTATTTTTCCTTGCCGGCGCGGTCATGCCGGCAAAGGCGCAGGATACCAACGCTTCTCTCACCGGATCGGTTACGGACTCCAGCGGCTCGGCGATTCCGGGGGTGAGCCTGACGCTCACCAACACGAGTACGCACTTCAAAGTTACGATTACCAGCGGCCAGGACGGCCAATATACTTTCGCCAATATCTCGCCGGGCATTTACAGCCTGCAGGCCTCGGCGAAGGGCTTCAAGTCGGTGACGCAGACCGGTATCGAACTGGCGGCCACGCAACAGGGGCGCGTGAATGTGCAGCTTCCGGTCGGCAATGTGCAGCAGGAAGTGACGGTCACAGCAGAGGCATCGCAGATCAACTTTGTCGATCCGACGATCGGCGGCGGCATCGCTCCGGAGACACTGCAGGATTTTCCGCTGACAGTTTCCGGCGCGCCGCGGTCCTCGGTTTCGGTTGCGGACATGCTGCCCGGCGTAAGCACGGGCGCCAGCGGCAACGCCTATAACACCCGCATCAATGGCGGCCTGGTCAGCGGCGACGAGGCCGTGGTCGACGGCGCCACCGCGATGGAAGGCTACATGAACCAGAGCGGCATGGTCAGCCTCGAAACCGACTTTGGCATGTCGCCGGATATTACGAGCGAAGTGCACGTGCTGACGGCCAACTACGACGCACAGTATGGGAATACAACCTCGGGACAGCTGATCATCTCCACGCGCTCGGGCGGGGACAAGTTCCACGGCGCGGCGTATGAGTATCTGCGCAACGATGCCTTGAATGCGCGGCAGTGGGGCCTGCCTATCAGCTCAGCCAAGCCGGAGGATAAAGAGAACGATTTCGGCGCGAACATTGGCGGACCGATTCTGATTCCGAAGCTGCATGGCGCATCTTCGCTGGTGAAAGGCTATTTCTACTTCAACTACGAAGGCTTCAAAGAAGCAGGCGGCGCGAACTCTTCGACCCTGTCGATTCCTTCTCTCGCCGACCGCTCGGGCAACTTCAGCGGCGCAGGCAGCCAGCTTTATTATCCCGATGACGCGACGAAGTATGGCGCGGACGCGGGACAGCCGATCGCATACGGCGGCGTCACCAACCAGATCAACCCGGCGTATGAGGATCCGGTGGCAGCAGCGTGGATGGCGGCTCTGCCTACGCCGACGAACAGCGGGGAGTTGAACAACTACTTCATTCCGAAAGCCGGCCAGGGCTCGCTTACCGCGAGCGAGAATGTCTACTTCGGTCGTGTCGATATGAACGTCGGACCGAACGATCATTTTTACTGGACCACGTGGTGGCAGCGTACCGGCACGAACACGCAGACCAATCTGCCGGTAGCCGTCTCTACGGCTTCGCCTGCCGATCCTGAGAATGCGAACATCCAGCGCTTCAACTGGGAGCACAACTTCTCGGGCAACATGACCAACCATGCGACGCTCGGCTATCTGAACCGCAACGAGTCGTACTATGCGTTGAACGGTCATGCGGATCTGCCTACCGTTCCCGGAGTCGCCAATACCGCGTATCTGCCGGAGATGAGCTTTGGCGGCGGGTATACGCAGCTGGGCAACTCGGATCTCCCCGACCCGGGACAAGCCAAGACGACACGCGGCACCTGGGCCTTCAACGATGTGTTCACGCGCATCATGGGAAGCCACACGCTGAACGCGGGCTTCGAATGGAGGCTGGCCGGCACGTCGATCCACCTGGGCACCAACCAGGGCGGCACCTTTACCTTCGATCCCGACGCGACAGGCAACCAGGGCTGCTCCTCTACTGCTTCCTGCCCCGGCGATGCCGCGGCTTCGTTCTACCTGGGCGCGGCTTCCGCGGCCAGCGTCAACTATTACAACGTGCTGGCGGAGTATCCCCGCCAGGATGCCTGGGCCATCCACGTGGGCGACAGCTGGCGCATTATCCCCAAGCTGACGCTCGATTACAGTCTGCGTTGGGACTACATTCAGCCCTTCCGCGAGAAATACAACCATCTATCTTTCATCGATCCCTCCGGCGCGAATCCGGGCGCCGTTACCTCCAGCGGTTCGGAGCTCGCCGGGCGCCTGGCCTTTGCGGGGGATAAGTACGGCGATGCCAGTTACGGCAAGCAGTATCCGGAAATCCCCTTCAAGAAGGGCTTTGCCCCACGCCTTGGCTTCGCCTACTCGCTGGACGATAAGACGGTGATTCGTGCCGGTTACGGTATCTATTTCGGCCAGGCCTTCTACCCCAACTGGGGCGGCGGCATGGGTCTGGATGGATTCAACAAGAATGTGACGCTGAATGAATCGTCGGTCGGCAACCTGAAGACCCCGGCGCTTTATCTGACCAGCGGCGTGAGCGCTTCGCAGGTGGGGGAGACGGAGAACATCTCCTCGAGCTTCGACAACGGGCAGACGCCTTCACTCTACCGGCCTCTCGACGGCAACCATCGCCCTTACTCCTCGCAGTGGAACCTGACGGTGGAGCGCCAGCTGCCGAAGAACTTCAGCACGCGTATCTCGTATGTGGGAACACAGGGCACGCATCTGCCTTCGCTGCTGAATCCGCTCAATATTCTCAACCCGTACAACACGACGATCAGCTCCATGGGATCGGACCTGGCGACCAGCTATAACTCTACCGATGGCCCGGCTGTCTTCGCTGCTCATGGCGTCAGCGTTCCTTACGAGAACTGGCAGACGCAGATGACGAGCTGCACACCGACGCTGGCGCAGGCTCTTCTGCCCTTCCCGCAGTATTGCGGCACGCTGCAGGGACTGAACGAAGGCCATGCGACCTCTTCCTATCATTCGCTGCAGGTCGAGGTCGATCACCAGGCAAAGAACGGGTTGTTCGTACTCGGCTCCTTCACCTACTCCAAGCTGATGACGAACGCGACCGACTCGACGCAGTCGGCCAGCGCGAGCGGCCTGGGCAATAACGGCGATTTCTCCCCCTACAACCCGAACACGCGCGATTACTCGCTGGCGCCAGACAATGTGCCGATCACTGCGCAGATTTCGCTGGTCTACGATCTGCCGTTCGGCAAGAACAAGCGGTTCCTCAGCTCCGGCGGCCCGTTGAATGTGCTTGTCGGCGGATGGCAGGTCAGTCCGCTTTATCACTACGAGTACGGGACACCGCTGTGGTTCTCCTCTTCGTCCTGCACCACGAGCAGCCTTGTTCCGGAGTTCCGGCAATCCTGCATCCCAGGTCATCTGCCCGGCGTGAAGCCCTATGTCCACGGGCGCAACGGCTATAACCCGCATACGGACGGCAACTACCTGAATGCTGCGGCCTTCGAATCGAACTTTACCCAGTTCGGCTACACAGGCTTCGGCAGCGCGGTATCGAACATCTACGGCTCAGCCTTCCAGGATACGGACGTGGCCTTCACCAAGAACACGAGGATCACCGAACGGATGAACTTCAAATTCATGGCGAACTTCTTCAACGCATTCAACAACCACTACTTTATTTCGACGGGGAATGGTCCTTCGCTTCCGTTTGTGACGGATGTAGCCGCAACCGGCAACTCCTTCGGCACGTGGAACGGCACGGTCAGCAATCCTCGTACGATTCAATTCGCAGGACGCATCGAGTTCTAACCATCGATGCATTGTGAACAGAAGGCCGCCCGCGCTCAAGCCCAAGGCGGCCTTCTCTTTTGCAACACAGGAAGCATTCGCTCAGGGAGCGGCAGGAGTACGGCTGGGAGTATTGTGCAGTTGCGTGTAAATCCGGACTTCGCGCCGGGAGAGATCGTCCTGTCCCAGCCTGTGGTAGAGGCGCGCCAGCGCGAAGTGCGGTTCTGCATAGTGAGCATCGAGCAGGGCAGCCTGCTTGTATTCGTCGACGGCGGCCTGCGGCTTGCCCATGCCGTCGAGAACGTTGCCGAGCTGAAAGTGCGTGGGGGCCAGCTTCGCATCGAGACGGATCGCTTCACGCAGATGCTTTTCAGCTCCCGTGAAATCGCCCTCTGCCTGCAGCATGGCGGCGAGGTTGATATGAGGCCAGGGGGAAGGATGCTTCGCATGACTGTCCAGCGAGATTGCCGTCTCGAAGTTCCGCACGGCGGCGGCATCCTGGTTGAGATAAGAGAAGCAGAGCCCGAGGTTGTCGTAGGCTCGCGCCATGCCGGGATCGAGCTGGATCGCATGCTGAAAATGTTCGATCGCAGAAGCATAGGCCTGCCTGTCGTAATCGATACGGCCAAGCCAGTAGGGATAGAGCGCATTCTTCGGATCGACGGCAACGAGCTGCTGCAGCTGCCGCGAGGCCCAGTCCCGCTGTCCCATGCCGACATAGGCCATGGCAAGCGAGAACTGCAAGGGCTGCGGCAACGGCTTGATCGCCTCGGCCTTCTTCCATGCAATGGCGGCGTTGCGATCGTCGTGGTCCAGAAAATAAACGCCGGCGATGGTGAGCAGAAGGCTGTATCGATACGAGGGCTGTTGCGCCGACTGAATCTCCGGCAGCAGAAGGCTCTCCGCGCCGCGATAGTCCTGCGCATCGAGCGCGCGCTGCAACGCTTGCGCCTTATCCGGAGAGAGCCCGGAAGTACCGATTCCGGCGATGCCCGGCTGCGCTTCTTCTTCCACGGCCTGAGCCAGGCCACGATAACCCGGACACAGCGCGGCGAGCGCGATCAGAAGAGCCGCAGTGTGACGCCACTCCGCCATAGGCTGAGTTTATTATGGCCGCGAGAGACGACCAGTTGTTCTCGTGGCAGCACTCGGCGGGAAGAGCCATTCCGCGATGCATCGCGATGGAAGATGGCGGGCTGCGCGCTGCTCACTCTGATGCTTGCTTCGTCATGCGCGCAGGCGCAGCGAGCCGGCTATCAGGATACGGTCCTGAAGATACAGGGGCAGATCGAAAGCCATGATCTCGATGGCGCGCGCGTGCTGCTTGCTTCCGCCATGAAGCATTATCCGAACGACGGCGGACTGGAAAACCTCCTCGGCGTGGTGGAGGCGCAAAGCCAGCATCGCGATGCGGCAAAGCATGCATTTTCGCAGGCGGTCGTGCTCGATCCGAAGCTGCTGAGCGCGTGGCAGAACCTAGCGCGCATCGAGATGGAGGATGCCGACCATGATCCGAAGAGCGCCGAGGACGCTCTTCGGTCTTATACGCATGCGCTGGCGCTCGATCCTTCCGATGCGGAGTCCATCTATGGAGCGGCCACCGCAGCGATGTGGCGACATGCATATGCGACATCGCTGGCCTATCTGCAGAAACTGGATGGAGAGAGCCGCGCGAAGGCACGCGTGCAGGCCGTTCTCTGCGCCGATGAGCTGGGAGCAGGACACACGGCCGCAGCGGAGCAGGCGGCGGCACGCATGGCTGCAAGTCTCGACCTGCTGGAAAGCGATGTGATGCTGGCGCTTCCTGCGCTGCGTGCGGCGCATCGAGCGGATATTCTCGACACGCTGCTCTCGAGCGCCCATGCGCACGAGCCGCTTTCTCCAGCGGGATTGCGCATGCTGGGGCTGGCGCAAGAGGCGGAAGGCAAGCCACAACAGGCCAAGGCGACGCTTGAGCACGTGTATGAGCTGGAACCCACAAATACGGCGCCCCTGGTGGATCTTGCCCGCATTGCTCTCGCGCAGAACGACAAGCAGGGAGCGCTGGGCTATCTCGCCCATGCGCGGGCGATAGCACCGAAGGATGCGGCTCTCGCTTATCAGTACGGCTTTGTGTGTCTGCAGATGGAATTGCTGCGCGAGGCCCAGTCTGCGATGGCGCAAGCGGTGCAGCTGGCTCCGGATAATCCGGATTATCTGCTGACCATGGGAACGGTTGCGACCGGTGCCGACGCGCTGCCCTACCTGGAACGCTATCGCGCCATGCGGCCGGACGATCCGGCTGGATACCTCGCCTCGGGCATCGCCTATCTCGACAACAATCACTTTGACGAGGCTTTGAGCTGGCTGAGAAAGGCCGTGGCAAGCCCGAAGACCGCATTCTCTGCGCACTATTACCTGGGGCGCACACTCAGAGAACAGGCGAAATACAAAGAGGCCCTCACGGAACTCCACCAGGCCGATGTTCTTCGTCCGAACCAGCCGGAGGTTCTGGCGGAAATCGGCGCCGACTACTTCTGGCTGAAGCAATACGGCGATGCGGTGGGTCCGCTCAAACATGCACTGGAACTTGAGCCGGATAACTACGTAGCCAACTATGCCCTGCTGCGCCTTTATAGCCAGACAGGCGATCCGCAGCGGGAAGAACAGGCCAAGCGATTCACCGCGCTGCGGACACAACGGGAAGACCGGTATCGCGATGCGATGCGGGTGATCGAGGCACGCCCGCAACCGCTATCGGGCGCGGGCCCATAAGCAGGGCCCGCAGATTGACAGAAAGACATCACCAACAAAAAGGAGAGAAACGATGCATAGATTCCTGACCAGGAAAGGCTTATTGCTGTCCCTGCTTTCCGTTGTGGTCTGCGGATTATTTGCTACCGCGTGCAGGCACGATGACTTCAACGGCAGGTGGATAGCGTCCGGCGATACACTCGCGAACGGCGAGCAGTTAAAGATGCTTCTGGAGTTGAAGCAGAATGGATCGGAGCTCTCCGGCACGTTCAAGTCACCAGGTTTTTCCCTGCCCGTAAATGGAACAGCCCAGGGCACCCATGTCACCCTGTTTGTCGCAAAACATCCTGATCGCCCATTCCTGCAAGCCGATCTTGTCAACGGCAACCTGCAGGGCATGCGTGGGCGCCATACCTTCAACGCAACGCCGGCCGGCCCGAATGACGATCTGCCAACGGTTGCCTATATCGCACCGCCTGCCATTCAGCCAGTACCGTGGAATGGACTGGCCAAGACACCGCCGATGGGATGGAACAGCTGGAATCTCTTCGCGGACAAGGTGGACGATGCGACTGTCCGCACTATGGCCGATGCCATGGTCAGCAGCGGCATGCGTGACGCGGGCTATGTCTACATCAATATCGACGACACCTGGGAAGGCGTGCGGGATGCGCAGGGGAACATCCAGTCGAATCATAAGTTCCCGGACATGAAGGCGCTTGCCGATTACGTGCACTCCAAGGGACTGAAGCTGGGCATTTATTCCTCGCCCGGGCCTCGTACCTGCGCCGGCTATCCGGGCAGCTATGGGCATGAAGAGCAGGATGCGAAGACCTTGGCCGCATGGGGTATCGACTACCTGAAATACGACTGGTGCAGCGCATCGACGGTATACCAAGAGAAGGATCTGCAGGCGGTATATCAAAAGATGGGCGCAGCACTGCGCGCGACCGGACGCCCGATCGTCTTCAGCCTTTGCGAATACGGCCTGGGGAATGTCGGAAGCTGGGGACCACAGGTGTCCGGAAACCTGTGGAGAACGACCGGCGATATCCGCGATGCGTGGTCGAGCATGATCGGCAACATTGAGGAGCAGGTGCCGACGGCGCAGTATGCAGGACCGGGTCATTGGAACGATCCTGACATGCTGGAGATCGGCAACGGCCACATGACGGATGACGAATACCGCACGCATATGAGCCTGTGGGCGCTCACCGCGGCTCCTCTGCTGGCCGGCAACGATCTTCGCAGCATGTCAGAGGCGACGAAGTCGATCCTGATGAACCACGAGGTACTTGCGGTGGATCAGGACACGCTTGGCAAGCAGGCATCGCCGGTGAAGAACGGCACGATGGAAACCTGGGTGAAGCCTCTTGCAGATGGCGGTGTGGCGGTCGGCGTTGTAAACCTCGGAGGAGCTGCGGCGACGGCGACGATTGCACAGACCGACCTGCCGCTGCATGGAACCGTAAAGAAAGCTCGCAACCTGTGGACACATGCGGACGTAAAATTTGCGAATGGCAGCTATTCCGCCGAGATTCCTTCTCACGCCACACTTCTGCTGAAGGTCAGCACTAGATAATAGATAATAATGATGGGCCTGAACCTGCATGAGCAGATTCAGGCCCTATTTTTGTGAAGATGCGACCGCGACGGTGCCTCGATGAACTGCGGTCCCCCATGTTTGTGCCGCGGCGGGTTGATTTTGGGGCAAAATCGTCGCCCTGCTTTTGCAGGGCGGATTGGGGTGCTTCGCGGTCGGCAGCATAAAGGCTGTGCCGGTACGAAGCTGCTCAATTTTGATGGAATTCAATGGTCGGGACGGGCAAATTTGAGCTGCCGAATTCCGCTGCTGTGCAGCGCCCCTCGCAACACAAAAAGCGTCGCCCTGCTTTCGCAGGGCGGATTGGGGTGCTTCGCGGTCGGCAGCATAAAGGCTGTGCCGGTGCGAAGCTGCTCAATTTTGATGGAATTCAATGGTCGGGACGGGCAGATTTGAACTGCCGACCCCTCGCACCCCAAGCGAGTGCTCTACCAGGCTGAGCCACGTCCCGACTACGGCAAGTTCCTGATGTAGTGTACATCAGGCGCTGGATTTTAGCTGGACGGCGGCACGTATTCCTTGGGCAGCGCAGCGCCATCCCCGAAGAAATACTGGTTCATCTGCTCGACGAGAAACTCCTGGGCCTGCGGGGTCCAGGGCTGGAGACGGTATTCGTTCAGAAGCATCTTCTGGTGCTCGATCCACTCGCCCCAGGCCCTCTTCGAGACGCTCTTGTAGATCTTCTGACCGAAGTCGCTGTCGAAGGGAGGTTCTTCGAGACCTTCCAATTCCTGCTTATAGCGGGCGCAAAATACGGTGTGAGCCATGAATCATTCTCTCCGGTCTATTGTATCGGGATTTCTTTCTCGCTACAGAGGGGATGTAACCTCTGCCGGCTTTGCTTTTCAGCGCCAAGTACGCGGAGGGCTCTCCGGGAGGTTCCTACTTTCCCCCAGGCGGAGCCTGGCTGGAGCACCCGGATTTGTACTGCCGTGGAGGGGAAACTGCAGGTCGCTCCACGGCGCTCCCCCCATCCCGACGCGCTAACTGCGGGCGCACCTGGAACCCCGGTATGCTCCGGTCGGGATGACAGTATTTGGCTAGAGAGCAGAGGTGGGGTGAGGCTGTACATTGCCGGTGGCTTCCCGTTCGGCGGCCAAAGCGAGGGGATCGGTGGTCTGGACCGGCGCCATGTGGCTGGTCTGCACATAGGTGTAGCGGATGCGGTGGATCACGGTGATGGTCGAGAGCACGGCGAGAACCCAGAGAACAGGGGCCATGGCTCCCCAGCGGTCGAAGAGAGCGCCGAGAATGATGAGCACGATGCGCTCGGGGCGTTCCATGAAGCCGACCTTGCACTTGCCGATGAGGGCTTCGGCGCGGGCGCGCGTATAGCTGACCATCAGCGAGGTGATCATGACGAAAGCCGCGAGGAAGACATAGAAGAGGCGGTTGCCGCGGGCGTAGAAAACCAGCAGGCCAAAGAAAAGCACCACATCGGAATAGCGATCGATGACCGAGTCAAAGAAGGCTCCGAAGATGGTGACCTGGTCGGTCTTGCGGGCGACGCGGCCGTCGACCATGTCAAAGATACCGGCGCCGATGATGACGAGGCCGGCATAAACGAACATGCGAACGTAGTTGTTCTCATTGGCGAAGCCGAAGAGGACAGCGGCCCCGGTATTAATGATGAGGCCGATGAAGGTGAGAACGTTCGGCGAGATGCGGGTAAGGGCCAGGCCATTCACGATGGCCTGCAGGAGAACACCACAGGCGTTGCCGAAGGCACTCGTCCACGTGTGGTGATCCGAATGATACTCAGCACGGCGCGAATCGCCGGCCTGGAGGGAGGTCTGGTCCTTACGAGCCACTGCTATTCTTCCGTGTCGTGAATGGTGGTCAGCTTGAGGACTTCGAGCTCGCGCTTTCCGCTGGGGGTAACCACAACGGCCATATCGCCGACCTGCTTCCCGATGAGAGCACGGCCGATGGGCGAGGTGGTGGAGATGAGACCCTTGTTGACGTCCGACTCCTCGCTGGTGACGAGCTTGTACTCGATCTTTTCGTCCTTGGAGGTGTCATAGACGAGGACGGTCGAGCCGAAAGCCACGCGGTCGTGCGGAATATTGGCCAGGTTGACCAGCGAGAGCTCGGCCATGCGCTTTTTCACCTGCCCCAGGCGGGCATTGACGAACTCCTGCCGCTGCTTGGCCATGTGGTACTCGGCGTTTTCGCTGAGATCGCCGAGGGCGGCTGCCTTCTTGATCTCCTGAGGAAGTTCATGGGCCAGTTCGTGCTCCAGCCGGCGAATCTCTTCTTCGAGCTTCTTTTTGATGTGTTCAGGCATTCCGTAGGATCCATGGGGCGGCTCCGCCTGGAGCTACCGAGAGGTTAATCGCGCGTGGTCGACTGTAAATATCCATTATAACTGCTGCGCGCAGGGCGACCCGCCTTCGGGGACTGGCCGGGATGACAGGGCAGGCAGGATAGATACAGGGTGAGGTGCCGTGGGAAGCGATTCCAGAAGATAGCAAAGGCTCAGCATCTTAGAATGGAGGGAGGGAATCTAACTGCAAGGTTCGACTGAGTGAAGCGACTTTTTTTTCTGCTGGTTCTGCTCCTGATCGCGGTGGCGGGATGGATGATATTCGCGATAAAGGCGCCGGCCGGACCTGCGTCGGAGACCTTTGTGGAGATTGCCCCCGGAACACCATCCATGGAAATTGCAACTGAGCTGGCGCAGCAAGGCGTGATCCGGAACCGGTATGCCTTCGAAGCGCTGCATCTGAAGGATGGGGGGACGCTGAAGGCGGGCGAATACCGCTTCGACCACCCGGCGCCGATGACGGAGGTCCTCGACAGGCTGCGGCGGGGTGACGTCTATACGATCAGCGTGACGATTCCCGAGGGGGCAAACCTGTTCGATATCGCCAGCCGCGTCGAGGCAGCCCACCTGGGAACGAAGGAAGAGTTTCTGGCGGCGGCACGGAACAATGTGAGCCTGATTGCGGATATCGATCCCGGGGCAACATCGCTCGAAGGGTATCTGTTTCCAGATACTTACCGTTTTACGCGGAAGACCACCAGCCAGAAGATGCTGGCGGCGATGGTGCACCAGTTTCGGCTGACGGCGATGGCTCTGGGGTTGACGGGAGACGATCTCCGGGTGGTGACGATGGCTTCGCTGATTGAACGGGAGACTCCAATTCCGGCAGAACGGCCACTGGTCGCAAGCGTTTTCGAAAACCGGCTGGCCAAGGGGATGCCGTTGATGACGGACCCCTCGGTGATCTATGCGGCACTGCTCGACGGGCGGTATCGGGGAACGATTTATGCTTCGGATCTGGCGGCAGATTCCCCTTACAACACATATAAGCACACAGGACTGCCACCGGGACCGATCTGCAACCCGGGAGCGGCGAGCCTGAAGGCGGCGATGCATCCGGCACAGACGGACTACCTGTATTTCGTAGCAGCAAGCGCGAATCCCTCCGGAGTGTCGAAGTTCGCCAAGACACTCGAAGAGCATGAGCGGAATGTGCAGGCATACCGTAAATCGGTGCGCGAGGCGGGCTCCCGTTGATGATGAAGCGCCGGATACGAAAAACCTGGGGGGCCTTGCTGCTGCTGCCCTGGCTGAGCGGGTGCCTGGTGCACACGCGCTCGGTGCAGCAGGCAAAGATGCCAACGGGGGTCAAGACGGCGACCGCAGATGATCTGGTGCAGGCGATCAACCAGCACTGCCAGGATATTCAGTCCCTGTCGGCGACGGTGGAGTTCACGGCCGCCGAAGGTGGAGCGAAGAAGGGCAAAATCAAGACCATTACCGGGTTCAGCGGTTATATCCTGCTGCGGAAACCGGAGGCCCTGCGCGTGATCGGGCTATTGCCGGTGGTGCATACCCGCGCCTTCGACATGGCGACGAATGGCGATACCTTCAAACTTTGGCTGCCACATTCGAACAAGGTGATCGAGGGGCCAAACACGGTAACGAAAGAATCACCGAATGCACTCGAGAACTTCCGCCCGAATGTTTTCTCGGATTCGCTGCTGATCCATTGCATCGGACCGGACGAGCTGGTGACTCTGACTTCGGATACAGATACTGTTTCCGATCCGAAGACGAAGCAGCTGATGATCAAGCCGGAGTATGACCTGACGGTGGTCAAGCGCAAGGAAAACAGCCAGGAACTGACACCGGAGCGGGTGATCCATTTCAACCGGCTGGACCTGCAGCCGTACCAGGTGGATATCTACGACAGCAAGGGCGCGATCCAGACACAGGCGATTTATGGACCGACACAAACCTTCGGACCGATAAAGTTTCCGGGGACGATCACCATCAAGCGGCCGCTCGAGGAGCTGGAGATTCTGACGACCTTCCAGAAGGTCACAACGAACCTTGAACTTAAGGACAATCAGTTTGAGCTTGAGGTGCCGACGGGCGCGACGGTGCAAGAACTGCACTAAATGCTTCGCTTACGCGAAGCATTCCAGGGGCTAATGCCCCTTTTCTTTTTGGTGATTGCGGTGACTTGACCGTCACGGGCCTTGAGCTTCGCGTGACGCTCCCGCTGGTCGCGAGCTGGCATTCTGCGAACCCACATCTCGAACGGAACGAGATGTGGGGCACCGTTTTTACTAATTCCTGAAGATTGCCGGGCTGGCGAAGCGATCGAGGCCGGCGCGGCGGGCGTGCTCGGCTATGGCCTCGTTGATGGTCAGCGCAAGATCGAGCGCGGCCTGTCCGTCTTCTGCCGAGACGCGAGGTGTTTGACGGGTGCTGACCGATTCAAGGAACGAGATGATTTCGAGACGCAGCGGCTCGCCAGGTTCCACCTTGGGCTTCTGCAGGGCAAGACCTGCGGGCAAGCCGGGGATGGCCGGTGTGGATGGCGCTCCCGCGGCCGCGCCTGTGGCGGCTGCACTGACATCGATGACCAGCAGGTCCTGGCGAGCGTAGTCGATCGAAACATACTGGTGCGGCTGGAAGAAGCGCAGCTTACGCACCCGCTCGGTACTGACGCGGCTGGCGGTGAAGTTGGCAACGCAGCCGGATTCGAATTCGACGCGAACATTCGCAATATCGACCTTGCCGGAAAGGATAGGCAGGCCGACGGCATGGAGATCGCGCACAGGCGATTTTGCCAGGCTGAGCACGATGTCGAGATCGTGGATCATGAGATCGAGGACCACATCGACATCCAGAGCGCGGGGCGTGAAGACGCTGAGGCGGTGCGCCTCGAAGAACATGGGGCCGTTGAGGCAATCCTGCATGGCGGCGACGGCAGGATTGAAGCGCTCGAGATGGCCGACCTGGACGATGCGCTGGTTCTTTGCAGCCAAGGCTACGAGGGCCGCGGCTTCTTCGCGCGTAGCCGCGATAGGCTTTTCGATGAGCACATCGATGCCGGCTTCCAGCAGCGGCGCAGCCACGGCGGCATGCTGCGAAGTGGGCACGCAGACGGAAACGGCATCGACGATGATCTGCCCCTGCGCGCGGGCCTCGAGCAGGTCTTCTATCGAGGTGAAGACCGGAACGTTGAGCTCCTGATGAAGCGCCTGGGAGCGCGAAGGATCAGACTCGACGATCGCGGCCAGGCGAACCGGAACAGCAAGGCTCGCAGCTGCGCCCTGCTGCTCGAGATCGCGATAGATGCGGATATGGTTGCGGCCGAAGGCGCCGGCTCCGCAGACGGCGACGTGAAGCAGCGAGCGGCTCACCGCAGCTACTTGCCCTGGTTGCCGGCGACGGCCTTGAGGCAGCGAGTGTATAGATCGAGAAGATTCTCGACGTGATCCTCAGCCTTGGCGGCGCTGGGAGCGGCAAAGCCGGCGGACGGCGCAGCGGTGCGACCGATGCCTGCGGTGGAAGCCACGAACTTGAAGAGATCGAGAGCGATGTCTTCGTCGCGGCGCGCCCCGGTGGGCGTAGTTACTGCCTGATCCATGAAGATCCTCCGAAGGCGATGCTATCAAAACTGCTTCGCGCAGGGCGAATCGCCTTCGGCTGCTTCGCGCAGGGCGATCCGCCTTCGGCCTCCGCTCCCGCTGGTCGCGCTCCGGCAGCCCTGCGAATCCATGTCTCGGAATCGGGTTCCAAGATACTTCGCTCACCAAGAGCAGCCGGTGATCTGCTGAAGACGAACGATGGAGCGAGTAGGACAGCAGCCGTCATGCTTAACACCCCCCACACAAGCCAACTTCAGGCGTGTATGGGCCACCCGTCAGGTGCCCACGTTTCAGAGTCTAGACGCGGGAGAGACGAAAACATCTCGCTCCGGCCGGGATGATGACTTCTCTGTTCTTCCTGCATCAGCTATGGGCCTATATGTCGACAGGCCTAAGGTCTTACAGCTGAGAGATGCAGAGGCAGACGCGGCCGGCGATGAGAGCGCGGGAGGCGAGATCGTCCTGCTCGAGAACTTCTACAGGCCAGGCCAGCGAGTAGGGGCGCAGGATCATGCGGCGGGGATCGGTGCTGATGTAGCGGAAGGCAAGAGACTGATCGAGACGGATGCCGTAGAGATTGGGCTGCGGCGGGCGATGCGGAGCAAGGGAGTTGTAGTGCCGGTCCAGAATCACGATGGCATTTGGCAGCAACACCGGAGACATGGGTGAGGCCTGATCCGGGCTGACGCGGACAGCGACGAAACGATGCCAGTCGCGGCGGCTTACAGTACGACGCGGCCGGAGGCTTTCGAGCAGCCCGGCGGGAATCTCCACGATCTCGAGGGTCATGGAACGGGTAATGACAGGCGAGCGCATGGCCGGCTCGTCCCGCACCAGCGGCACATGGTGAAAGAGAGAGACGTGGTGCGCAAGCGGCTCCTCGAGCGACGGAAGAAAATCGGCAACCGTAAGCGACTGGGAGGCGAGCACACGATCGAGAGCCGCCAGACTCAGGCGACGGCGACGGCGCAGAAAATTTGAGATGTGCGCGGGCTGCAGACCGGCCTGTGCGGCAAGCTGCGCTCCGGTAAGCAGTCCTCTCTGGATGCGGTTGGCAAGATGCAGGCGAAGGCGCTCGTGAAGCTGGGAGAAGTTCATTCGACGAGTTGTCTTTGAGCTATACACCGCGGCCGGGACATTTGCTCAGAGAAAACCTTCAGGGCAGATTTCACAGCAGATTGCGGGGTTACGGAAGGTTGATGTGAGGCCGCGTGCGCGCCACACGACATGCGCGTTGACGAGGAAAACGCTGCCCGATACATTCGGAAACACTTTGCCAGAAATCCGGCCGATGACTTTGCACGGCGCAGAGGAGCGATCCTTTCTCTCTGCATCGCACAAGGAGCGGCTCTTTTGCCTCTGCGCAGGCCTTCCGCCGCGCAAGCGAGAGACCGCGCCCATTTTCCGGATTTGGAGACTCTCTTATGATCTGCGATTTTTCTTCCGAGACAAGGAATCCGGCATACGACCCGCCGCACAACATGAGTTTCGCTCCCATGTGCAGGCAGGCGATGCGGTCACAACGAGGAGATGGGAATGAAGCTGTCACCCACACCTCAGTTTTCCCTGGAGCCCGATGAATTACCTACGTTTGCACCTGAAGGTTTGTGAAGGATGCGGAGGATTGTGGTTTCGCGCAGAACAACAGCAGGAAATTTACTGCCATGGCTGCGCGCAACGGCTGAAAGCTTTTCCGAAACTACGCACGCGACGGCGAGGCAGACCGTGCAAAGGGGAACAGCGGCAGACCGTGCGTGAAGGAGGTGCACAATGAGCGCAGCACCCGTACTGGCATACGTCACAACAGGACGCAGCTTCTCCGCGGCAGAGGATTTCCGCACGCGGACGCAGGCCAGTCAACCCCAGACCTCAGGGCTGGCGTTCTATCGCAAACACACGGAAGACCTGTTGCGGAAGTACCTCCGCATCTCCATGGACATAGGGCGGCTGCCGTCGCTACTGAATCGCGGCGTGCTGCGCGGACGGGCAACGCACTGCCGCATTCGCAACTTCGAGGATGCCGTGGTCTTTGTCATCGACGTGGAGCGCTGCCTGGGAAAGCTGGACTCCTCTGCGCAGGAGCTGGTGGCAAGGATCACGCTGCAGGAATACACCTATGCGGAAGCCGCGGAGCTGACGGGACAGAGCCTGCGGTCCATTGCACGGCACTATGGCGAAGCCGTAGACCGGGTAACGGCCTTGCTGCTGGATGCCGAACTGCTGAAGATCGAGCCGTGGGAGAGATGTCAAGCGGAAGACCGGCCGAGAAATGCAATAAGTATGCGGAAATACTGAGAGTTAGCCGACAAACAGTCCTGGCATGGAATTATGCCGCTGCTTGTTATTCTGAAAATAAGAGAGAAGGAAAACCAAGGGAGAGGCCGCGAGGCTTCTCCCTTTTTGTTTGCGCGAAAGGCAAACGGCGTGAGACGGCGCAGCGGACAAGACCAGAGGAAGAGACGATGAACGTGACCAGAGAAGCGTTGCGACAGAAAGGACTGTGGCTGGGAATCTGCATGGTTCTGGCCATAGCAACGGCGGCAAAGGCGCAGGTGACCACGACGACGGTGCAGGGCACGATCTATCGCGCAGACGGCACAGCGGCGCAGGGTACGGTCATTGTGAACTGGCCGGCATTCTCAACAGCAGCCAACCAGGCTGTGGCCGCGGGCAGTACCACAGCAACGATCGGCGTGGATGGATTCCTGACACTGAGTCTGGCAGCAAATGCCGGAGCGTATCCGGCAGGGACTTACTACACGGCGATCTACCACCTGGATGATGGGACGGTCAGCAAGGAGTATTGGGTGGTGCCAGCAGCAACGACTGCGGCGATCTCCTCGATCCGCGCAGAGCTGGCGCCGGCCACCGTCGCCGTGCAGGCTGTCACGAAAGATTATGTGGATACGTCGATTGCGGCGATCACGGATGAGTATCTGCCGTTGAGCGGCGGCACGATGACAGGCGCGCTGCTGCTGAACGGCGATCCGTTCTCGGGAACACAGGCGGCGACGAAGCACTATGCAGATACCCTGGCTGCGGCCATGGTGCCGCTGGCGGGCGCGACGATGAGCGGCACGCTGAGCCTGCCAAATGCGATCGCCAAGCTGCCGAGGGTAGATATACGGCATCCGGATTTCGGATCGGGATGTGCGAATGCGGCCGATCCGACGGGGACAGAGGATTCAACATGCGCCATTACGGCGGCGGTGGCCTATGCGCAAAGCGTCTCGGCGAACGGGCAGACGCCGACGGTGTATTTTCCGGAGGGCACGTACAAGATCAGCAGCGCGCTGCGTCTGCCATGCGCTCTGCACTACACCGGCGACGGACCGAGCGCCACGACACTCGAGCAGACAGGCGATGCAGCCAACGCGATCACGGTCTACAACGGCGGCGCGCTGCTGGATGGATATCTTTGCGCGGGCAGCCTGCAGGATATGCAGATTACGACGAGCGGATCGCATCAGCATACGGCTGACCTGGTGGAGCTCGACAGCGCACCGGGGTTCAAACTGAACCGGCTGCGGCTGTACAACTCCGGCGGCCGCGGGCTGCAATTAAATGGCACGAGCGAACGCATCGAGTCGAACGATCTGCAGATCGATGCAGTGCGCTGGCCTCTGATCCTGACGACCAATACAAATGAGGATCACTTCTTCAAGACGAATATCGATGCCCCTGGTTTTGCCGCAGACAACTACTGCTGGGGCAATAACTGCCCAAATGGTGTGTTTCCCGGCTATGCGTGGGCGACAGCGCAGACGCTGGTATCGGCAAGCGGGAATGGGACGACGCTGACGGTAGTAGCGCAGGGCGGAACGGACAGTGGCAACACGAATGGAGCATCGCCGCTGGGAGTGGGACATTGGTTCGAACTAACGGGAATTGCCAACGTCACGGCGATGAACGGCTTCTGGCAGATCACAGGAGTGACGAACAATTCTCCGGCCAGCGGCGAATACACGCTGACAGCAACATCGACAGCAAGCGGGACGGCGACGGTGACAGGCGCGAGCTTCCTGCCGGCAATCCTACCGGAGAACCATGCGGCGGTGTGGATGGCGGGCGTGAATGTGGGCTTCTATGGCGGATCGATCAAGCCACTGTATGCCGAAGGAGGCTTTCAGGTCTTCAACAGTGAGGCAAGCCAGATCACGAACTTTTATCTCGAAGGCTTTCCGGAGAATGGGCAGCCGCACATGAATGCAGGCATTACGGTGGGTGGTCTGCTGCCGCAGACAACGCTGGGAGGCTCTCTCGCTACAGGAGCTCTGGCGGTAGCAGCCAACGGCGCATGGTTTCCTGACTACTATAACGATCCGGCAGATGCACAGGCGGCCAGCTGCATCAGCTACGTGATGATTGCGCCAGAGGATTTCACATGGGGCAGCACCACGGCCTCAACCTATGTGAGCGGCATTACGCAGGGGCAATACGAGATTGCGTGCGTGAAGGGCTTTGCCGGAGACGGGAATCTCTATCTCGCGACACGCCAGGTAAGCGCGTACGGTTTGTATACGACGACCGCCCCGGCGGCCATTGTGTGGCCTGCGGGCTCGCTGGTGGAGATGATCAGCAGCTCCACGAGCTATGGCAACGGACTGCTGGTGAGCGCGACGCACATCAATGCCATCGATGCGCCGGGCACGAACTGGGCGGCGGACTGCAATGACAGCGGGGCGCTGACATGTGCCGACCTGATTGCAGGCGTGATTCCCGATAGCGTGGGAGTCGCCATCCCAGGAAATACGGGAGCGAGCGGACGCACGGCACAGCTTTCACTCCTCAACGATTCGCTCTATTCGGGGTCCGCGGAGATGTATGGGCAGGGCTATCTGAAGGTCCACAGCAGCGCGCAGGTGACGGTGCTCGGTGCGGGAGCAGCGGCTTCGACAACAGGCGAAACAAGCGAGGTAGCGAACGGTCAGTTTCTGAACGGCGCGGGCTTGCCGGTGGTGATGGCCGTAGCGTATCCGACAGGGAAATCGGCATGGGTCTCCTATATAAATCCGGCCGCAGGCATTATGGCGAACTCCAACACCGGACCGTTCTTCGAGAGCATGGTGAATGGGTCCTCGGGACAGGCTGTGAACCTGGGAGCGAATCCGGGCGGAAGCTCTGCGCTTGGTCATCAGTTTGCGACCTCGAGCTGCTGGTATGACGTCGGACCGTCCGCGAGCTCGACACATGCGGAGAACCGCTTCTGCATGAAGGGTGGTCCGGGGCTTACGGGATCGGCGGCGGGCTGGGAGTACGACGTGTGGAGCGGCTCAGCATGGGTGGGAGCCTTTAGCCTGGCGGCGCAGGGTTCGACAGCGAATGCAACCGTAAGCGGTGCGGAAGAGGTGCAGGGCGCGCTGAATGCAGCGACGATCAATGGAGAGATCACGGTCGACGGTGTGACCTATGCCAGCTTGAACGCAGCATGGAGCGCGGCGGTGAGCGCAGCGACGGCGAGCGGACAGAACCAGACAGTGCGGCTGGGAGCAGGAAGCTTTGCTGTATCGGCAACGCTGAATGAGCCAACGAACGGGGCGTGCGTAAACCTGATCGGCTCGGGCGGAACGACGGTGAACGCAGGCAGCTCGGCGGCAACCACGCTGACGGTACCTGCGAGCCTGGGCGGAGATGTCTTCTATCTCGGCAACACAGCCCAGGCGCAGGGCTGCAGCTTCAAGGATTTTGTGATTCTGGCCGCAACCAATGCGACACACGGCTTCGAGATGCAGTGGTTCCGCGGGCTGTTGATCGATAACGTGACGGTGAACGATACGACCGCCGAGGGTGTGCTGCTGGGCGAGGAGTCGACGACCGCTGGGCACCAGGCGAACTTCCTGCTGCGGAATGTGACGGTGAGCTACAACGCTTCGCTGTTCACGCCGGCGAGCCGGCCTGCGTATGGGGTGCATATCCAGAAGACTGCGATAGACAGCCACCTGGATGACATTACGGTGCGCAATGCGCTGACGGCGAGCGTCTACAACGAAGGCACAGGCAACACGGGGTATCTGATTCACGGCTTCGGCTATCCCTATACGTGTACGACGGCGCCGTGCTCGAATACGGCGACATCGAGCTCGGCTGCGAATGCCTCGTATGCGACGAACTATGTGATCGAAGATATAGGCGGCGGGGGAAGTATCTGGACAGATACGTACCTAGATAGCCCGGCGATTGCCGGGTTTTATATTGGCGCGGATGGGGTTACGGCGCATGGCGGGCACATCCAATGGCCGGATCTGACGAGCTTTCCGGCGGCCAACCTGGCATATGTAGCAGACGGAGTTACAAATAATCTGATGCTGGGAAATATCGACTGCCTGGAGATGAACACGGCGGTGAACTGGATCACGTATGCGGGCACGTCGGGCAATCCTCCGACCTTCAGCACGGTGCATGGGCTGACGGGCTGCGGCAATTATGTACAGGCACTGAATCCGGAAGAGGTGACGGGGTTCTCGAGCGGCGGCGCGAATATCAACGATCCCTCGGGAGCGGTACCGCGGGTCTGGTCGACGCCGATTGCGGCGGCTTCGAGTTATCCGGCCTATGTGGCTCAGCTTTATACGGGCTACGAAGGCGATGTGATCCAGGGACACTTTTCCGGGGTGAGTCCGTTTTTCAACGTGACATACCAGGGCACGATCAAATCGAATGGCGGCATTGCGCTGGGCACAGTGCTGAATACCGCATCGACGCTGACCCTGACGAATGCGAACAAGAATGTGATTGCGAATGCGGTGAGCGGGGCACAGACGATCACGCTGCCGAGCTGCTACACGGCGTGGCCGGACAAGGCATCGCCGACGGGGCTGGAGTTCACAATCATCAAGTCGGATACTTCAGCAAATGCGGTGACCCTAGCGACGGTGAGTTCGCAGAACATCAACTATGCCGGAACTTCAGCGACGACGCTGGCGATCTCTGCGGCGGGAAAGCGGACGCTGATCTGCGGGCCGGATTACAACTGGTACGCCTTCTAGCTGTTGCGCGCAGAGCGACTCGCCTTCGGCCTCCGCTCCCTTTGGTCGCGATCTGGGGATCGGATGAGAGTTTAGATTCCCACGTCTCAAAATCGAGACGTGGGGCACCCGGTTCTTCCTGGCCATCGTTGATTGGATGTGGTTGTTTCTTCGGCTTCCTTTGAGGTTTGTGTGAGATCCACCCATGACCAACGGCCTGTCATGGGTGGGGCACCCGCTGTTTTACTTCCTCACGCAAGCTAACTTCGGACCTGTATGGGCCTCCCGGGGACTTGAGTAAGCGTCACGGACAAACGCGGTTGTTTTGGACGGGTATGCATTCTGAATGCGAGATTGCTGCGGCGATTGCGGGAGCGGAAAGGCAGGAACTGGATTCGATCCTGCTTTTGGGCCAGAGGCTGGAGTGGAACGACGGGAGCGAAAGGCTGGCGGTATTGCTGGCTCGGTCGTGGCTGAGGATTCGTGACCGCGAGGGGCAGCGGATTCCGCTGGTGCCGAACCGGGCGCAGCAGCTATATGAAGAGCGGCGCGGGCAGCGGAACATTGTGCTGAAGGCACGGCAGATGGGAGTAAGCACCTGGATCACGGGGCGCTTCTTTCTGAAGACGATCCTGGTGCCAGGGACGCTGACGGTGCAGGTGGCGCACACGCAGGAGGCGGCGGAGGCGCTGTTCCGGATGGTGCACCGGTTTGTCGAATCGCTGCCGAAGGAGCTGCGGGCGACGATGCGGACGTCGAAGTCGAATGTGCGGCAGATCGGCTTTGCGTTGCTGGACAGCGAGTACCGGGTGGAGAGTGCCTCGGACGGGAATGCAGGGCGCGGACTGACGATGACGAATCTGCATGCCTCGGAGGTGGCGCGGTGGCCGGGCGATGCGGGGGAGACGCTGCAGGGATTGCGGGCGGCTCTGGCGCCGAGTGGAGAGTTGGCGCTGGAGTCGACACCGATGGGTGCGGGTGGGTGCTTCTGGAACGAGTGGCAAGAGGCGGAGCCGGGTGGCACGGTTCGGCACTTCTTTCCCTGGTGGCTGGAGCCGAGTTATGTGAGCCAGGCGGTGTGCGAGACGATGCTGACAGCCGAAGAGCGGCAGCTGATGGAGGTAGAGGGATTGAGCTGCGCGCAGATCAGCTTCCGGAGACAGTTGAAGGCGAACTTTCGCGGCCTGGCGAAGCAGGAGTATGCCGAGAGCGCGGAAGATTGCTTCCTGAGCAGCGGGATGTGCGTCTTCGAGCATGACGCACTGGCCAAGCTGGAGCGCGAGGCACGGGAGCCGCGCGAGGTCCAGTGCCATGGGCAGCTGCGGGTCTGGTATCCGGCGGCAGCTGGGCGACGGTATGTGGTGGCGGTGGATCCGGCTGGCGGCGGCGCGGAGGGCGACTGGTCGGCGGTGCAGGTGGTGGAGGTAGAGCAGGGCATCCAGTGCGCGGAGCTGGCGGCGAAGATGGGCGGCCTTGAATTGGCGCGGGAGGTGGAGAAGCTGGCGCGGGAGTATAACGAGGCCTTGGTGGTGGTGGAGCGGAACAATCATGGCGCTGCCATCCTGGCTTTTCTGACGACGGTGTGCCAGTACGCAAAGCTCTACGAGCAGGATGGGATGGCGGGATGGCTGACGTCGGCGGTATCGCGGCCACAGATGATTGCAGGGATGGGTGTGGCGCTGATGGCATCTCCGCAGGCATTTCTGAGCCGGCGGTTGATCCGGGAATGCAGGACATTTGTACGGCATCGGAACGGGAAGATTGCGGCCCAGTATGGGGAGCATGATGACTGCCTGATGGCCATGGCGATCGCGCTGGCGGTGCGCGGGGAACTGATGCTCAAGAAGTAACTTGGGGAAAGTGAGGAGCGCTTGTTAGGATTCCGGCACTGCACACGCCTGGGAAGCTGTGCCTTCCCACCAAGCGAAGCTTGGATGGGGCACCCTGCTTCCTCGTTGTGCTGGAAACCGCAGGTCCCTCCGCTTCGGTCGGGATGACAGGCTGGTGGGTCGTGGAGGGAATGATTGGCAATCCTGGCGGTGCAGCATATCCGGCGGATGCGCGGCGGAGCGCAGGGGCAGCTGATGCTGGGGGACGACGGCGAGGCCTGGGTGGTGAAGTTCCAGAACAACCCGCAGCACTTGCGGGTACTGGTGAACGAACTGATGGCAACGAAGCTGGCCGCGGCAGCCGGGCTGACCGTGCCGGACTGCGATGTAATCGAGGTGACGGAGTGGCTGGCGGCGAACACTCCGGAGATGTACATGGACCTGGGCCCTCGGCAAGAGCCATGCCGACCGGGGCTGTGCTTTGGATCGAAGCTGGTGGGCGGGTTGATGCCCGGCAATCTGCTGGATTATCTGCCCGAGGAGCAACTGACCGGGGTGAAGAACCTGGCGGAGTTTGCCGGGATCCTGGCGCTGGATAAGTGGACGTGCAATGTGAATGGGCGGCAGGCTGTCTATACAAAGGGCCGCCGGGAAAAGCACTACACGGCGACGTTTATCGATTATGGATATTGCTTCAACGCCGGAGAGTGGGTGTTTCGCGATTCGCCGCTGCGCGGGGTGTTTCAGCGCAACTTGGTGTATGAAGCGGTGACAGGGTGGGAGAGTTTCGAGCCGTGGCTGAGCCGGATTGAGTCGATGGCGGCGCAGACGGTGTGGGAGATTGCCGAAACGGTGCCACCGGAGTGGTACGGCGGGGATGCTGCGGCGATCGAAGAGCTGGTAGAACATCTGATGTTAAGGCGCAGCCGGGTGCGGGAGCTGGTGGAGAGCTTTCGGGAATCGAATCGGGCGCCCTTTCCAAACTGGGGGAAGAGGCCTGGGGAGTTGCGAAAGTCGCTGTTTGTGGAGCCTGCGTGGAGCGATAAGTTTTCTGGTGGGCGGGTGATGTAGGTGACGAATAAAACAAAGAGGCGGGGTATCGTGAGGAGAGGCCTGAGAGAGCTTGAACGCGCGCATTCCATGTGAGTTCTTCCTGGTGCGGTACGTGCCGGACCCGATACGCGGCGAGTTCGTGAATATCGGCGTGCTGCTGCGCGAAGCGGGGCGACCGGAATCGGCGACGGTGCGCTTCACGCGTGACTGGAGCCGGGTGCGATGCATCGATCCGGAGGCGGATACGGAGATGCTGGAGGCCCTCGAAGGCGAGCTGCGGCAGCGGCTCACGGAAGAGGGCCAGCCGGTGATGAAGACCATGGCCGAATCGTTCTCGCAGATGGTGCAAGTGACCACGGCGAAACCTTCGCTGGCGGAATCGATGGTAGCGGAGATGGAGCTGCTGTTGCGGCTGCATGTGGAGAACCGCAAGCGGGAATCCGCCGCGCGCAAGAGCGGGCGGATGATGATCCATGGGCGAATGCGCTCAGAGTTCGAACGGGCCGGGGTGTGGGAGCTGATGCGCAAACGAATTCCGGTGTCGAGCTACACGCGAGCGGGCGATCCGTTGAAGATCGATTGCGGGTACCGGCCGAACGGGGTAATCAAGGTGTTTCACGCGGTGGCGCCAGACACGGATACGGAGCTAGCGAAGGTGCTGGCTTTCAGCATGGAAGGCCTGACCAAGGGGTTTGCAGAGAAGGAAGGCGCGGCGCTCGACTTTGCCGCCATCGTGCAGCCTCTGACGGCACTCGCTGGCGATCCGGACCGGGAGGAGCAGTACCGGTTTTCGCTCGAGACGATGGAGTCGAAGGGAATCCGCGTGCTGACGACAGAGAGGCTGCCTCTGATCGCAGAAACAGCCCGGCGGGAGTTGCGGGTTTAGGACGTATCGACATAGGGGTAGGTAGGAAAGCACTGACTTACATTTGCAATTGTCCTCTCGACCGAAGCGAGCTGTAGGCACGCGCAGCAGATATGCCTGAGGTTTTCGCCGACACGGGCAGAACTGCAGGTTTCTCCACTTCGCAGGACGGTGAAGCTATCCTGCTCCGGTCGAAATGACAACTCTTTACTGCTCTATGTGGGTACGATCTTGGAGCAGGATTGGTGAGGCGGGCATGGCTTGAGGCCATGCCCTTTTCTTTTGGGCGTGAGTGAAGAGAGCGAGGGCGTGTGAGCTGGAAGAATGCGATGGATAAGGCATGGAAGCAGCTGGGCGGTGCACGCCACAAAGAGGCAGGTAGCAGCGCGGATCTGGCTGCAGCAGAAGAGGTAGCGAAGCGGCGGACGATGGCGCTGCCCTCAATATTCGGCCCGTATCCGGTGGCGAATCATGCGCTGCCCAAGCCGACACCAGCGAATCTGCGGCGCTTTGCCGAGACGCCGGTAGTACGGCGGGCAATCAACATCATCAAGGATCGCGTGGCCAGCATGGACTGGCAGGTGCGGTTGAAACGCGACTTCACGCCGGACAGGGTGGGCTATGCGGCGCGCAAGCAGAGGGCGTTGCGACGAGCGCTGGAGGAGCCGAACAATACGGACAGTTTTCGCACACTGCTGGAGCAGGTGCTCGAGGACACACTGGTAGGCGGATTCGGAGCGATTGAGATGGAGGGGACCGGTGATCCGGAACGGCCTTTCTCGCTGTGGCCGGTGGATGGGGGGACAATCCAGATCAATCCGAAGTGGGATGGCTCGGCGAGTTCCCCGCGCTATGCACAGGCAACAGGCCTGGCGGGAACGACGGGATTGATTCCTCTGAAAGACGATGAGCTGATCTATTTGCGGCTGAATCCGCGCACGCATACGCCGTTCGGGCTGGGGTCGCTGGAGGTAGCCTTCGAGACGGTGAACACGCTGCTCAGCGCGCACCGATTCGCTGGCAAACTGGCGAGCAACGCGGTGGTGCAGTATGCGCTGTGGATCGACGAGACGACGCCGGCGCAGCATGAGCGGCTGATCCGCTGGTGGCAGGACGAGATCGAGGGTACGGGACGGGTGCCGATTCTGAGCTCGGTGCAGAAGCCCGAGGTGCTGCGCTTTGCGCAGGGCACGGATGCCGATCTGCGGCTGAACTGGCAGCAGTTCCTGATCCGCATGGTGGCGAATGCCTTCAATTTGCCTCCGCTGCTGCTGGGCCTCGAAAACGATGTAAACCGCTCGACGGCGGGAGAGCTGGTCGATGAGGCCTTCCACAGCGCGATTACGCCGCTGGCGCGCCTGGTGGCCGAGCACATCACGCGGGATCTTTTCGCGAAGAAGCTGGGCTGGCGCGAGTTCGAGTTCGTCTTCAACGAGCTGGATGCACGGGACGAGATGTCGGAGATCCAGATTCAGACGGCATTGCTCGCGGCTGGAGTGCTGACGGTGAACGAAGTGCGCGCCATGCGCGGGCTGGCTGCGCTGCCGGGAGGATCGGTGGCGTTGCCGAATGCCGCAGAGCTGGTAGAGGTGGGAAAGGCGGTGCTGATGCAGTCGACGGAGTGAAGTGGCAGTTCGCACAGAACGAAAGACCAGGGGGAAAACATGAGACTGGAGGCACTGGCACTGGCGCTGCCGGAATTTGCCGACCATCCGAACCGCGTGGACTTTGAAGGCGTGTTGACGATGGTCGATGAGCCGAGCAACCGGCCGCCCTCAGGCGCACGAGGACACCGGGTGATCTTTGCGCGCATGGCAGCGATGGCGGCTCTGCCCTCGCTGATCGGCATGGCAGTGGATTTTTCGCCGGAGTGGGACGGGCACGATGCACGGCGGAAGTGCGGCATCATCACCGAGGCTGAGCTGGAAGGAAAGCGGCTGGTGGTGAGCGGCTATCTCTTCGGGAAGGACTTCCCCGAAGTGCGGCAGCAGATGCTGCGCACGGCACCGGGCACGATGGGGATGTCGTATGAAATCTCCGACGCGCATGTGGCCGACATGAGCGCAGAGATCTGGACGCTGACGCGGGCAACCTTTACCGGCGCGGCGATCCTGCTGCGCGAGAAGGCCGCCTATCGCAATACGTCATTCGAGCTGAAGAACCAGTCCTGTCGAGGCGCTCCGCTGCACGCACGAGCGCGGACGACAAGAACGGCAACAGGGCTACAGCGGGAGAAAGCGAGGGAGAAACGATGGAACTAGAAGCGGGAGATCTTCTAAACGCGATGACTGAATCGATGGAGCGCCTGAACAGCGCGGCCAGCACGCTTGAGCGCGCCGCCGCCGCGATGGGAGAGCGCTCGACCGCGGCTGCCGGCGAGCTGAGCCGCATGGTGGCAACCGTGGAGCAGAGCGAGCCGACCGCACGCGAGCGCGAGCTGGAGCAGCGGCTGGCGGCAGCGGAACAGCGCATTGCGGAGCTGAGCGCGCAGGAAGCGAAGTCCACTTCCGTGCGCAAGACATTGCCTGCAACAACGGTGCAACTGCTGGCCAAGCAGGGTATTGCATCGTTCGAAGGGCTCGAGGGCGGAGCACTCGATGCGGCGCTGGCCGGGCTGAGCCTGGAGCAGCGCATTGCCGTCAAATCGCAGCTACTGCGCGCCGGGGCTCTTTCCTAGAGCAGCAAGGAGAGAGGCAGGAACGGTCCGCTGCGGCGGGCCTTTTTCATTTGAGCAGCAGGCACGGCCTGCAGAGGAGCGACGAGAGCATGCGAGCAAATTTCTATGACATCCACGCGGCGGCTGATTACATCGGGCCTGGCGCGATCGAAGTTCCGTTTTATCAGACGGAGATCACCGACATAGTCCGCCGGCGCAGCCTCTTCGGGCAGCGCATCAAGCAGGTGCCGGCGACGGGCCATCCTTCGCGCTTTTTCGAGGAGACGGCGATCCCGGTGCCGGGCACTGCGGGCTTCGTGGATCCGCGCAACATTGCGGCCCCGGTGGTGAGCCCGACGCGCGTGGAACGCAGCGTGCCGCTGAAGGCGGTGGTGGCGCAGCTGAACTACAACCTCTTCGACATGGAGTTGGGCACACAGCAGAAACAGTTTGCCTATCTGCAGGCGAAGGACCTGGTGGACACGATCGACGGCGTGATGATCAGCCACGATGTAGCGCTGTGGAACGGCAATGACACTTCGCTGACCACTCCAACCACGACGCAGTACTACGGATGCGCGGCACAGATCGCAGCCGGCGGCAATACGACGACGATCGGCACGGCGGACAGCATCGTGGATGGGCTGAAGTCGACGATTGCGCTGATGGTGGCGAGCTCGAGCTTCGCGGTGCGGCCGACGGCAATCTACGCGAACCCGGTGTTGCTGGACCTGATCGATCGCGAGATGAAGTCGGAGTTCAACGTGGTGCTGGGAACCAAGGAGATCACTTCGGGCTTCACAGTGAAGATGCTCTCGACGCAGGCCGGGGACCTGCCGCTGATCCCAGACTGGTCGCTCTCGTACACAGGCACGCCGGGCTCGGGCACAGCCGTATTGCCGGCGTACATCGTGACCGAGGACATGATCGAGTATCACTGGCTGAGCGATCCGAATCCGCGTGTCTTCCAGCTGGGTACGCCGAGCACGCTGGCTTCGCAGTATGTAGTGGTGAAGTTCGGCGCGCCGGTGGTGAAGGGCGCAAACTACGCGCACTACCAGGTCCTTGTCGATCGATAGGCAGACCGGTCATGCGTGAGGCTTCGCGCAACTGCGAAGCGATGTAACGAACCGGGCGGGCCATACCTAGTCTGCCCGGTTTTCTTTTCGTGAGGAGATGAGCATGGGCTATCTGCAACCGACGCAGTATGCGAGCTATGGACTGGCAGCGGACGTGACCGACGACATGATCACGATGGCCTCGGCGCTAATAGATGCGCATTGCCGGCGAGTGAGTCTGAATCCGACGCAGTATACGGAGCGGCTGCGCATGGTAGCCGGATCGCAGACGGTGCGACTGTCGCATCTGCCGCTGACAGTGGTTGCGCCGGCGACGTTGCCGTTCGTGAGCATCCAGGCTCGCTATGCGAAGCCCCGGCGTGGTGAGTTGGTGTTTCCGCTGCAAGAGGAAGTGCTGTGGGCTTTCTCGCTGCCAGGGGCGTGGACAACGGTCGATCCGACCACAGTGGACTTTGTGGCGGAAACCGGCGAGCTGGTTTTTCCGCTGAATATTCTCGGACTGCCCTACAACGAAGTCGAAGTGGTCTATACGGCGGGACTGGCAACCATTCCTGATCCGATCCTATGCGCCTGTGCACAGATCGTGAAGAACGCCGAAGCGACCACTGGCGGCAATGTGAAGCAAAGCAAGATGGACACGATGACGATGCAGTACTTCTCGAACTCACTCATCGATGCCAACGTCGAAGCGATGCTCGCACCGTGGGTTTCCACCAGGCTGGGCTGAGGGAGAAACCAAATATGGACCTGAGTACACAACTGCCGAATAGCTACTCGCTGCAAGTGGCGACAACGCTGCTGCGTGCCTGCGGAGGTGCTGCGGCCACGCTGCTGATGCCTCCGGCAACGGGCGACACCACGGATGCGGGACAACTGGGGATCGACGCGCCGAACTTTCAATCGCTGGTTCTCACGCCATCAGTCTTCCGCAAGATACGCGCGACGATGAGCGAGGGACAGCCTGCGAAATATGAGCTGTTGATCGCAGCGGCCGCGATCGCAAACGCAACAAACACCCTCCAGCTGGCATCGACGGACACACTCTTCGCGATGGCGGCAGGCGTCGTAGTAGACGGCAAGCTCTACCTCATCGAGGCAACAGGCGTCTCCGAGAACCTCGGCGAAGCCTATCTCTACCGGCTGCTGCTGCGCGAATCCACGGCAGAGTGGCCGATGCAGAGCGGCACATAAGAAGAGAGGCGGCGATGCAGAACGCAAAGGACAGTTTTTATATCACGCTGCGCAACCGGCTGGCGACGGTGAATCCGAATCGCACCATGACACTGCGCGGCATCACGCGGCCGGGCATTCTGGTAGAGGACGCCGAAGCTCCGATGCCTCAGATGCTGCTGGACGCCTTCACGCTGCGGTGGACAAAGCTCGAAACGGACACGCAACTGCCGTCGATCCTGGCACAGATAGCCTGCGAGATTCACTACGCAACAGCGGGCACGCAAGGAAATATGGAGCTCGATCGCGGGCGCGCGCTCGAAGAGATGGATGACGAGCTGCTACAGATCCTCTGCCCGAGCTCGACACCGAAATATAACTACACCACCACACCGGCCACGCAGATGGGCACGATGATCTTCTGGTCGCAGGCGCTCTTCAGTACTACGACCATAACCCGTGAGCGGCTGGAGCGCGTGGCAACCGTGAACGTGTTTGCGTTTCAGGAGCAGGGGGAAGCATGAGCACAACTCTCACGGCGTTAAACCCGATGCCTCCTGCAACGCGACGCGTACGCGCCTACTTTGCGCCGGTGACGCGTAGCACGCAAACACCGACGGTCTTCGACCCTTCCGTGAATGGACTGTTTTCGCTCTCATCGCCGCCTGCGCCATGGGTCGATCTTGGATGGATCGAGGACTTCTCGCGCAAGTCGCTGAGCAAGACAGGCACGCTGGTGACCGGATCACCGGGCACGACGCAGTACCAGGTGCGCGAGAGCGTGGATGCCAGCGTGAGCTTTCGCTTCAAGACATGGAGCAAGCTTACGATGGCGCTTTCGGCGGGATCGCAGCACATGAACCTGCTGGCTCCGGCAACGGGCGCGACGCAGAATGCCTCGGGATCAAAGGCTGCAGCAGCGATTGCACTGGCAACAACAGGATCAACGGCAACATTTCTCTACCCGAGCAGCACAGCAGGATTTGCAGCAGGCGACATCGTTGCAGTCGATGCGGATTATGCAGGACAGACGGGCTTTGTGGGCACGGGTGTCTCGGCGGCTTATGTGTCGAGCGCGGCGGCGGTCAATGATGACCCGGACTATATCCGGCGCGTGACCTTCAACGTAGCACGAGTGACACAAGTGACGACGAGCGGGCTGCAATTGGCATCGGCGCTGATCGGAGGCGCACCGGCCGGCACGATGAAGGTCCAGCAAGTGCTGGGATTCGTCGATCGCGAAGGTGGCAACTTCTTTCAGGAGTGGTCCGGACTCTTCGTCATGCCGGGCGAACAGGGCGAGCGGATTGTTTTCTACTATCCGCGTCTGCAGGCAATGATCGGCGCGGCCGAGACGACCACCACGCTGGTTGCGCCACTCGAACGCATTGCATTGAGTGCGTCATTCCGCGCGCTGCCGGTGACCGATACAAACGATGGGCAGACCGTGGTCTGCTTCCGCAGCTATCTACCCAGCGCGATGACGCTGGTATAAGCAGGAGCTTTTGTGAAGCTGACGATCGATAACCACGATGGCAACGGCTCGGTGGATTACTCCTCCACGGTAGTGACAGATGCGAAATTTCGTATTGAGCGGCCATGGAACGCGCCCTGCCTGTGCGGCTTCACACTGGCACCTGCAGCGATGGGTCTGCCGGTGCCGACGAGAAACGGCCGCGTGATCGTAAGCGACGATAGCGGCGCTTTGCTCTTCACCGGATATGTGGCGACAGAGCCGATGTTCACGCTGGCGGGACAGGCGAGCGCAGGCGCAGTGTACCAGACAACCGTATTGGCGGTGAGCGACGAAATTCTGCTCGACCGGCAGCCCATACCGCAATCTTTGCCCGGTTATGCGCAGGAAGCGAACGAGCTGCTGCGTGCGATGCTGGCCAGCTCCGCCACCAGCGGGCTGAGTTTTACCGGCCTCGCCGGCTCGACCCTGGTAAACGAGTTTCAGGCTGATCCGGGACAGAGCTGGGCGCAGAATGCCGGAACGCTGGCATCGATGATGCGAAGCGTGTACCGCGTGCTGGACGGCGAGATTTCCCTGCTACCGGTGGGCAGTACAGTTCACACGTTAAGCGATGCGGATGGCACATTGAATCCCGCCATGCTCGAGTCCTCGATGGTAAAGGGCGTAGCAAATGACGTGACCGTGTGCGGCCCGAGCGAGCCATGCGCGTATGTGACCGAGCTCTTCGAAGGCGACGGCACAACCGTGCTCTTCAACCTGACAGAGCTGCCCTATATTCCTCCCGCCTCGAAGACGAAGCCTCTGGTGGAGCTCTTCCAGGAGCCTTCCATTGACACCCAGGTGTGGGCCATCAACGATTCCGGCTCGCGCCTATCACTCACTGCGGATGGATTGACGTGCACCGGCGGCGACGGATTCCTGGGCGACACGGTGCTCTCCCTCGTGAACCAACTGGAGATTGGCGGATCCCTGGTGCTCGAAGCGGGCGGGGTGCAATTCGGAGTCATCACCAGCGGGATTCTGAATGGGATCTATGGCGGATCGTTCACGCTGGCCGATTGCGTGGCGGGATTCCAGATCAGCCAAAGCGGGGGGGGCACGTCGATCGCGCCGGTGGTATACGGTACGGCTTCGGGCAGCAGCTTCACAACGACCGCTGGACATATGTACACCTTGCGGTTACGTATTTATTCGAACGAGCAACAACGCCTATTGCAGTCCTACATCTCGGCGGATGACAGCGGCACGCACACCTATGGCGGCACTTATATAACGGCCGCTGCATCCCTGCTCTTCGAAGTGCAGGATACGACGGGCGGCGTGGCACAAACACCGGTTGTGCTCTATGAAGGAGCGTTGACCGCCGCGCCTTCGACATGCTCGATGGCGGTGCTGAACAGCGCGAGCCTGGAGTGCAGCGTGGCCAGCATGAACATCACGCTGCAGGGGCCGGTATGGGTGGAGAGTACGCCGCCGGGCGGCAGTGCAATCGTACGGCGGATCGGCACAACGGCGCAGGGCGCGGACTGCACGATCGAACGCACGGGAAGATTGCATTTCTACGCAACAAGTGTGCCCGCTGCCGGTGAACTGATTGGCATTTCCTATCGCACGACGCATCGCTCGGTAGCGCGATTGGCAAGTGCGACGAGCATCGCCACGGAAAGCGCAGGTGGGCTGCTGCCAGGTACGGCGGTGTGGATCGGCACAGTGACCAGCCCTGCGCCGCGCAGCTCGGTGGACTGCGAGAATGCTGCGACGGCAATCCTCGATCTTGGCACCAGCCGAGGCGCAGCGTGGAAGGGCACATACACAGGCTGGAACTTCGAGACGCAGGGCGATATCTGGCCGGGTGATCTGCTGGCGCTCACGGTGGCCGCAGCAGATCTGACTGCGAATGTGGTGGTGCGATCGGTTGTGCTCGATATCGAGAACAGCGTGCCGGAATTGGTGAAGTACGCGATCTCATTTGCCAATGACTGGGCCGATGCGCTGGCGATCAAGAGCTCGGCTACGGTGCCAACTACAGTGTGGTTGCCGCAGCAGCCGCAGACCGTGGAGCCACTGGCAAATCTTTCCGGGCTGACGGTGACATCGGTGACAGGCAGCGCCATTGCGGTGAGCACGAATACTACACCACCTGCGGGCGGAGGCTTCGAGGTGCGGAGGCGCGACTGGTCCTTCGGTCCGGTGACGAATTCGGACCTGGTGCTGCGTAGTCCGGTGGCCAACTTCACGATTCCACGCGAGGCGGTCATGGAGCAGTATTACATTCGCATGTATGACGGCTCGACACCGCCGAATTACTCGCGCTTTTCGAGCGCGGTCTTCGTGAATGTGGCGCTTTGATGGCTGAGACAGGCGAAGGCACGGGGAATCGGGTACAACAGAAGTTGAGGATTTTGCCCGATGTCGTTGTCACGCCCGATTGCCATTTATTACGAACAGCCGCGCTGGTTTCTGCCGCTCTTTGCCGAGTTGGATCGCCGTGGAACCCCGTACGTCAAGCTGAATGCGACGGAACATGCCTACGCGATCGAAGATCACCCCGAGCAGAAATACTCGCTCGTGGTGAATCGCATGAGCCCTTCCGCATGGAATCGCGAGCACGGTGACTGCATCTTCTACACGCTCGGCTTTCTCGATCATCTCAAGCAGCGCGGCGTGCGCGTCATCAACGGGCTTACGGCATTCCGCAATGAGCTGTCCAAGGCCGCGCAGCTCTCACTGCTCGACGAGCTTGGGCTGCCTTATCCCAAGGCACGTGTGATTCATCGCGCCTCACAGGCCGTCGCCGCAACGGAAGGCCTGCGCTGGCCGGTGGTGGTCAAGCCGAATATCGGCGGCTCGGGTGCGGGCGTGAAGCGATTCGACACGCCGGAGGCGCTGACCGCCGCTGCCGATGCGGGTGAGCTCGCCTTCGGTCTCGATGCGACAGCGCTGGTGCAAGAGTTTATCCCGGCGCGCGGCGGCCACATCGTGCGCGTGGAGGTGCTCAACGGCAAGTTCCTCTATGCCATCAAGGTCCACATCACTGGCGAGACATTTGACCTGTGCCCGGCGGACATCTGCCGCACTGCGGACGGCGCGACGCTGGATGCCAGTCTCGCAGCCTGCCCGCTCGAGGCACCGAAGGCCGGCCTGCGCATCGAAAGCTACGAGCCACCAGCCGAAGTCATTGCGGACGTGGAGCGCATCATGGCCGCCAGCGGCATCGAGCTCGGCGGCATCGAGTACATCGTCGATGGTAGAGACGGGGACGATCGCGACGGACAGCGGCTCTACTACGACATCAATGCCCTCTCGAATTTCGTCTCCGATGGTCTGCATCTCGTCGGCTTCGATCCTTTTGTGAAGCTGGCCGACTGGCTCGAAGCTGAAGCGTCTCGTGTAGAAAGCGAGGCCAACTGATGCGCTATGGATTCTGGTTGCCGGTCTTTGGCGGATGGCTGCGCAATGTCGACGACGAAGGCATGGAAGCGAGCTGGGATTACGTCCGCCGTCTCACCCTCCGCGCCGAAGAGCTGGGCTACGCGCTCACGCTGATCGCCGAGCTGAATCTGAATGACATCAAAGGCGTCGAAGCGCCTTCGCTCGATGCCTGGTCGACCGCAGCGGCGCTGGCCGCAATCACCAGGAAGCTCGAGCTGATGGTCGCTGTGCGCCCCACCTTCCATAACCCGGCGCTGCTGGCCAAGCAGGCTGCGAACATTGACCGCATCTCGAACGGCCGGCTGACGCTGAATGTTGTCTCGAGCTGGTGGAAGGACGAGGCCACGAAGTACGGCATCGCCTTCGACGAGCACGACGATCGCTATGCGCGCACCTCGGAGTGGCTCGACGTGGTCGATGGCTGCTGGCGCGAGCAGGGCTTCAGTCATGAAGGGCGCTTTTATCAAGTGAAGGAAAATATCCTCTCGCCCAAACCGGTAGCGCAGCCGAGACCGCGTCTCTACGCGGGCGGCGAATCGGAAACCGCAAAGAACCTGATCGCGCAGAAGTGCGATGCCTACCTCATGCATGGCGATGATCCGGAAACAGTAGGCAAGAAGATTGCCGACATGCGCCGCCGGCGCGAAGCGCTGGGGCTGCCGCCGATGGTCTTCGGCGTAGCCGGCTACGCCATCGTGCGCGATTCCGAAGCCGAGACAAAGCGCGAGATCGAGCGCATCACCGACGTGCAGCAGTCGGCGCGCGGGTACGCAAATTATCAGCAGTGGATCTCCGGCTCGAAATTGGAACAGAAAATCTCGCTCGAGGACTACTCCGTTTCGAATCGCGGCCTGCGCAGCGGCCTGGCTGGCACACCGGAGCAGGTGCGGCAGCGCATCGCAGACTTCGAGGCCGTCGGCGTCGACCTGGTGCTCTTGCAGTCAAGCCCGCAGATGGAAGAGATGGAGCGCTTCGCCCAGCAGGTCATGAACGGCTAGAGCAGAATCAGGACAGATATACCCGGCTGGCACATGCTCTCCGTGGCCTTTTCCTCAAGAAAAGGCCACCTGCATCCACTCAGCATCGGCACGGTTGTCCTGATTCTGCTTTAAAGCGGCGCGCCTTTGCCCTCCGTAAGCGCGATCAATTCTGCCAGTGCTCTTCGGTCAGGAAGAGATGGAATTGCGGTGTTCCGCGCAGGCCGGCTAGCTCTTTGTCCTCCATCAGGTGCTTGCGGTCGTCGAAGCCATCGCTGAAGGCGGCGCGCAGGCAGCGCATGGCAGCGTCGAAGTTTCCCGACTGCGCGTAGAGCTTGGCGAGAGCATAGTTCAGCTGCGCTTCAGCCTCCGGCGTTCCCATCTCGGCGATGCGTGCCAGTGATTCGCGGATAAAAATCTCCGGATCGAGCACCAGCGCCTGCTGATATGCGGCCAGCCCCTGGCGGTACTTGTGGTCGGCAAAATAGGCCGTACCGAGGTTGCAGTAAAACGCCGCCGTGTTCGGTTTGGAGCGGAGAGCGCGGCGGTAGTAACTCTCGGCCTTGTGATAGCTTTTCTGACCGTAGTACACGGTGCCGAGATTATTGAGAGCCTCGGCATAGTTCGGCTCGAGCGACAGCGCCTTCTCATATTGCATGCGGGCGAAGTCGAGCGCGTACATATGCTGATAGGCAATACCCAGCTTGTTCCAGATCACCGCTGAGTCGTGCGGACCCCTGCGGTACGCATCGATCGCAGCCAGGTACTGGTGACGGACCATGAGCAGATCGCCCTGGGTCTCGGGAGGAAGAGCGGCAAAGCCATCGCCCGACGTTTCCGGAACTTCGAGCTGGGGAGATCGGCCTTCCGCAAGCCGGGAGACATGGGAAAGGTCGAAAGCAGCGGGAAGCGCGCCAGCGACCGGGTGGGAAAGCGAAACCGGGAGCTGGGCAATCAGCCGGCCCGGAAAGAGAAGCGGGAGCACGAGAGCGGTGACGAGAACCAGGGAGTGTGCGCGCCGCGTTGCCGGAGGAATCATAACGACCTCCTTTGGCATAGAGCAGCCGAACGTGGAAGGCATTGTGCGCCTCTGGAGGGCATTTTGCCAAGTGCTCAGGGAGAGGCGGGGTTTGGCGACGCCAACATGTTCTGACGATTCGGTTTGGAGATCGGCCGCCCTTCGGATATACTCATACTTTGTCCGGAAGTGGCATTTTTCTCTGTGCCTGCCGGCGAAACTTCCAGTCAAGAAATTTTGACGACCAAGATTATTTGAGGAGCGCAGTTCCATGCCGAAGCGCACATTTCAACCCAATCGCCGCCGCCGTTCGAAGGTTCACGGCTTCCGTAGCCGTATGAAGACCAAGAGCGGAGCCGCCGTGCTCTCGCGCCGCCGCGCGAAGGGCCGCAAGCGCGTCTCCGTGAGCGCCAGCTACCGCGACTAGTTCGCGTCTTCCCTTTCCTGATTTCTTTCCCCGAACGAAATCGAGCGATGCGATTCCCGGCAGCCAGTCAATCGGCTGCCGATCTGCACTCCTGCCAAGGAGTCCGCTCCGATTTAGAGGGAAAATAGGTCTATGCCGGACGATACGCCACAGCTGCGCGATGCCCGCCTGCGGAAGCACGCCGACTATCAGCACGTGTATCAGCAGAGCCGGAAGCATTTTTCGCCCTCGATGACCTATTTTTTCCGGCTGCGCGAAGACGATATGCCGGTCGAGGTCGCACGCGTGGGCCTGACTGCCGGTCGCGTGCTGGGCAAAGCTGTCGACCGCAACCGCATCAAGCGGCGGATGCGCGAGGCCGTGCGCGCCCACCTGCCTCAGCTGCCCAACCGGGTAGACGTCGTTCTCCATCCCCGTAAATCCGTAAAAGATATGGACTTTGCCCGGCTTTCGGGCGAAGTTGCGCACGTCTTCGGCAATGTCCGCGCGCTGATTGAGAAGCGTGGCGCGAAAACCACTGCTCACCCCCGGGAAACGGCATGAAAGGAAAAGGCATAAAGCGGTCCGCGATTTGGCGCCGGACAGCGGTGGAATGGGCTCTGGCCGGTTACAAGCTGGCGGTTTCGCCCCTGCTGCACGCCGTCAGCGGACGCGCCGGAAGCCAGGCAGGCGCCTGCCGCTTCCAGCCCACCTGCTCGGAGTACGCGGCCATCGCCGTCAGCGAGCACGGACTCGTGCGCGGCGGCTGGATGGCCCTGCGCCGCCTGGCGCGCTGCCATCCCTTTTCCAGAGGCGGCTTCGACCCCGTCCCCGCGAAATCCGAACATCCCGACCACAAAGATTGCTGCCCCCGATGGGCAGCGGGTGAAAGCCCACTGCGGCGCGCCCGGTAAGATGAATGAGGGCCGGACAATACTGCCGGCCGGAACAGGATAGTCGTTTGCCAGAGATACAGAATCCGAATCAACAGGGCGGCACCGGTGGTGGCGGTCAGGACATGCGCACCACGCTCGCCTTTTTTGGCCTTTTTCTGCTGGTCTTCTTCGGCCTGCAGTATTACCGCTCCAAGAAGGCACCCGAACCGGCCCCGGCTCAAACCCAGTCCCAAAGCCAGAGCCAGTCCGCACAGCAGCAGAGCGCCGCGGCACCGCCGGCTGCGGCCAGCCCTGCTCCGGATGCAGGCAGCGCAGTCGCTGCCGTGGCCGCTGCCGGCGAGAGCACGACTGTCATCGAGAATGAGCTCTACAAAATCACCTTCACCAACCGCGGTGCGCAGGTGAAGAGCTGGATTCTGAAGAAGTACACCGATGAAGACGGCAAGCCGCTGGACCTGATCCATCAGACCGCCGCGGCGAAGTTCGGCTATCCGCTCTCGCTCTTTACCTACGACGCAGGACTGCGCAGCAGGCTGGCCAGCGCTCTCTACGTCGCCTCGGCGACCGGCAATCTTTCGGCGCCGAATACGCTGAGCTTCGACTACTCGGCCGGCGGCCTCCTCGTCCACAAGAGCTTCAGCTTCGATTCGTCCTACGTGATCCACGCCAGCGTGAAGGTAACCCAGAACGGCGCGCCGGTATCGGCGATGCTGGCCTGGCCTTCGGGCTTCGGCGACCAGAGCACGCTGCCGCAGTATGCCGGCGGCATGCTCGATTACTCGCAGAGCGGCAAGGACGATCAGATCGCCTTCAAGAAAGTGGTCGGCGGCGACACCCTGCGTGGGCCCTTTGACTGGGCTGGCGTAAGCGACCTTTACTTCACGGCCATCTTCCTGCCGGACAGCCCCTCCGATGCCACGCTCGTGAGCCTGAGCAACACCCTGCAAATTCCCAAGAACCCGAAGAAGCCGGAACCGAACCAGACCGAGTCGGCCTCCGTGCTGGGCGCGGCCATCGGCAGCGGCGCGGGCACTGTCGAGACGCGGCTCTTTGCTGGTCCGAAGTCGCTCGACGTGCTTGGCTCAGTCCATGCGGCGGACGGCACCAATCTGCAGAAGGTGGTCAGCTTCGGCTGGTGGGGCATCATCTCGAAGCCGCTCTTCTACCTGCTGCGCTTCTTCCATGACCACGTGATCGCCAACTGGGGCTGGGCCATCCTGCTGCTCACGGTGATCCTGAATATCGCCATGCTGCCGACGCGCATCAAGATGATGCAGTCGTCGCTGAAGATGCAGCGCATTCAGCCGGAGATGGACCAGATCAAGGCCAAGTACGCCAAGTTCAAGGCCACCGATCCGCGCAAGCAGGAGATGCAGCAGGAAATCTTCGCGCTGCAGAAGCGCGAGGGCGTGAACATGTTCGGCGGCTGCGTTCCCATGCTCATCCAGTGGCCGCTGCTCTTCGGCTTCTATCGCATGCTCGGCAACGTAATCGAGCTGCGCCACGCGCACTGGCTCTGGCTGCCGGATCTGGCCTCGCCCGATCCATGGCACATCCTGCCGATCTTCGTGATCGTCTCGATGTTCCTGACGCAGTACTTCACGCCCTCACCGGGCGTCGATCCGGCGCAGCAGAAGATGATGGCTTTCACCATGCCCGCGGTCTTCGGCTTCATGATGTGGAATTTCGGCTCCGGCCTCTCGCTCTACTGGGCATGCAGCAACTTCATCGGCGTAGCCCAGCAGATGATCATGAACCGGACCGGCATGGGACGGGAGATCCGCGAGATCCAGTTGAAACGGGCGCAGAAGCAGCGCGGAAAAGTAATCAACGCGCGAAGATAGAACCAAAACCAGGCACGAAGGCGCCCTTTCCGGGGCGCCTTTTCGTTTTTGCATGACCGGGACGAAATCTTTCCCGGAGTGAGATACTAAAACGATGCCGATTGAAGATTACTCTGCTGCGGCGCAGAAGATCGCTGCGTTTCTCAAGATTCTGACGACCACCGGCGGCCTTCGGCTGAAGTATCGCATCACTGCAGGCTCTGGCGCCGCCGATCCGGACAAGCTGGAAGCGAGAGAGATCTACGTGGAGCTGGCAGGCCCTGACGCAGGTCTGCTGACCCAGCGCGGCGGCGAGCTGCTGCGCGCGCTCGAGCACGTGGCGGCAAAGATCATCCGGCTCGAAAACGAGGAGCACGACAAGGTCTCCTTCGATGCCAACCAGTTCAAGGCCATCCGCGCGCGCGAGCTGCGCCTGGCGGCAGAAACCGCTGCGGAACGCGTGAGAAAGACAGGCCAACCCTTCAGCTTCGCGCCTGCAAGCTCGCGCGAACGGCGGATGCTGCACCTGGCCTTCCGCGGCTATGACGATCTCGAAACGTCGTCGACCGGCGAGGGAAATTTCCGCTTTGTCGTTGCCTATCCCAAGGGCTACGACACCAGCAAGCTCGCATCGTTGAGCGCCGCACGTCCCGCCACAGGCAGGCCCGAACGATCCGGCGGACGCGGCCGCCGCTAGAGCCGCTTTCAAGCCCAAGCCGTGCAGCCACATCCCCAGATCGCGGAACAGGAAGACATCGCCGGCGAGACCATCGCCGCTGTTTCTACGCCGCCCGGACGCGGCGGCATCGGCATCGTGCGCCTCTCCGGGCCGCATGCGCTGGCCATCAGCAACGCGCTGCTGGCCCTGCGCAATCCGCTGGAGCACGCCATGGCGCGCTTCGCCGAGATTCGTGATCCGGAAACAGGCGGCAAGCTCGACGAGGCCATCGCGACCTACTTCGCAAAGCCCCGCTCCTACACAGGGGAAGATTTAGTCGAGATCGCAGCGCACGGCTCACCCGTGGTGCTCGATCTGCTGCTGCGCTGGGCATTGCAACAGGGAGCGCGGCTGGCGCGTCCGGGCGAGTTCACCGAGCGGGCCTTTCTCTCCGGACGCCTTGACCTCACGCAGGCCGAAGCCGTGCGTGACCTCATCGACGCGCAAACGCTCTACCAGGCGCGCACCGCAGCCGAGCAGATGGGCGGCGCCATCTCGCGGCGCATCCAGCCGGCCAAGGAAAAGCTCGTCGAGCTGATCTCGCTGCTCGAGGCCGGCATCGATTTCGCCGAAGACGATGTGGATCTGACGCCGGATGAGGAGATCGGCACGCGCATCGACGCAGTCGGCGCCGAATTGGCTGGCCTGGCCCGCAGCTTCGAGCGCGGGCGCATCGTGCACTCCGGTCTGACGCTGGCCATTGTGGGCCGCCCGAATGTGGGCAAGTCCTCACTCTTTAACCGGCTGGTCGAGCGCGAACGCGCCATCGTGACGGCGATACCCGGCACCACGCGCGACTTGGTGACCGAGCGCGTTTCGCTCGGCGGCATACCTCTCGAACTGGTAGACACAGCCGGACTGCGCACCACCGCCGACGAAGCCGAGGCCATGGGCATCGCAAAGTCACGCGAGGCGCTCGCCGATGCGGACATCGTGCTTGTCGTGCTCGAAGCGGGTATTCCTCCGAGCGAGGAAGAGGCTGAGTTGCTCGCATCGCTCCACGGACGCCGCTTTCTGGCGGTCTATAACAAGATCGATCTGGAAGACAGCAGCAGCGGACAGGGTCATGCGGAGGAGCAGAGTATCCGCACCTCGGCAGCGACCGGAGCGGGCATCGAAGCGCTGCGCGAAGCGCTGCTCAACATGGTGCGCACGCCGGGCGGCGAGAGCGAAAGCGGCATGCTGACCAATCTGCGTCAGCACGAAGCAGTGAAGAGCGCGCTGGATGCGCTGGGTGACGCGCGAGCCGCCACAGCAAACGGCACCCCGCATGAAATGATCCTGCTCGACCTCTACAGCGCCCTGCGCCAGCTCGACAGCCTGACCGGCGAAACCACGGCGGACGACATCCTGAACCGGATCTTTTCCACCTTCTGCATCGGGAAGTAAAAATCTTCAGAAGCCTGCGTCTCTTGCCAGACTAGCTGGCCTGCCAGAAAACGGGATTGCTCGAGAGCCGGCAGTTCCACGCATTGGGCAGGCGTCGCCAGTGCCGTCCTAAGCGATAGGCCAGCAGCTTGGTCGCCGTTCGCACCAGGGCGAGCGGAATCAGGCTGCGATCATGCCGATTCAGGTACGCCAGCTCAGAACGAACAAACTTCTGCCCTTCGCCGCCTGCGCTGCCGAAAGCTTCGAGCATCCATGCTTCGCGGTCATGGTGCACGCCAATATCGAAATAACGGGCGAACTCCTGGCGCACGGTGAAGGCATGCGAATGAACCGCCGTGGCGTCCGCCTGATAAACCACCTTCCATCCGGCCATCAGCAGCTTTGCGGCAACATAGGAATCTTCGCCAAAAATCACATCGCTGGGAAAACCGCCTACAGCTTCGAGCGCAGTCCGGCGATAGATGGCAAAGCTGTTGGAAAGAAATGCCGCGCGAATGCCCACGGCATGGCGGCTCTCAAAGCTGCGCACCTGGGAGACATCGGGATAGCTGAACAGGCGGGCATGACGCTCGATGGCATCGGCTTCTGCACGCGGGAGCTGACGCCCGTAGGCAGCGCCGACCTCAGGATCGTTCATCGCTGCGCATAGATTGCAAACGCTGTCCGGAGAGTCGAGCACGGCATCCTGAGTCATATAGAGCAGCAGTTCGGCTTCAGGCGGCATAGAGGCGATCGCAGCCTGCCGGGTTCGGCCGTGGCCGAACTCTTTTTGCGGAATCACCACCACGCGATAGCCACTGGCACGCGCGAGCTCGCAGGTGCGATCGGGCGAACTGGAGTCGATGATCAGAACCTGCTCCGGAGACAGCCCCTGCATCGCCAGGGCGCGCTCAAGATCAGCCCAGTGCCGCTCCGCCTTCCAGGTAGGAATGATGATGCCGAGATTCTGGAAGGGTCTGGCAGCCGCCTGTGGTCGCGATACTGCTTCAGCCGTGGATTGCGATTCCGTGGACATTCTTATTCAGGGTACAGCGATCGGGAGAAGAAAGGATTGCTGCACGGTTCACTCGGAAAAAAGTCCATTTCAGGCTGACAACAGAGACTCCAGCGGGCCTATGCGCTTTTTCGCGCAGCAGCGGTTCCATCTGCCCTGCATGATCCGACGCAGTTCGCATGTGTATTGCTCTCAACGCTAGAATCACGCCCATGAGAGGTTCGTATTTCCGCAAGGTTCTTCTGCTGGTACTCGGTCTGCTTGCGGGGGGTATGACGCGGCTTCAGGGAGCGCCAACTTCAAACACTCCAACCGGAAATCCGAATGCGGCTTGTGCTCGGTGCCATCGCGACATCTACGAGAACTATGAGCGGACACCGATGGCCAATGCGAGTGGCGCGGCGGCAGACGGATTTACGCCTGGGGATTTTGTGCACCAGGATTCGGGCATTCACTATCGTGTTTTCGAGAAGGATGGACGCGTCTTTCTCTCCTACGACCGCGACTCGCAGCATCCGGCAAAGGTGCTGCATGGGCAGCAGGAGCTAATCTCCTATATCGGCTCGGGCAAGCGCGGACGGACCTATCTCTTCGAGCAGCAGGGCTACTGGTTCGAGCTCCCGGTGAACTGGTACGCGAAGAAAGCGCTATGGGATATGGCTCCGGGATACCTTGATGTCAAGGAAATGCCGATGACCCTCCCCATCGACTACAGCTGCATGCGCTGCCATACCTCGGGCGCACAGCAGGTGCTTGCGGATGCGCGCAATCATTACGCTGCCCAGCCTTTTCTGCATGGCGGAATCACCTGCGAATCATGCCATGGCGACGGAGCGAAGCACATCGATTCAAGTGGAGCGGGAGCGATGCTCGACCCGGCGAAACTTCCGGCGGAGCGGCGGGACTCGGTGTGTCTGCGCTGCCATCTCGAAGGCAAGGTGGTGGTGACACGCAAGGGCAAATCGCTGGGCGACTTCAAGCCGGGGGACGACCTCTTCGATTACGCGGTATTCTTCGTGCGGGCGCAGGAGCAGGGCGCCGGCGGCCGCGCGACGAGCCAGTGGGAGGCCCTGGAGCAAAGCGCCTGCAAGCGGGCTTCGGGCGATAAGCTGACCTGCACCACGTGTCACGATCCGCACAGCGAGCCCACGGCGGAGGAGCGGGTGGCCTTCTATCGCAAGAGCTGCCTTGCATGCCATACCGGCGTAAAGTATGCGGTAAAGCATCATCCCGAGCAGCCTGATTGCGCTTCCTGCCACATGCCACGTTCGGCGACCAACGATATTGCGCACGAGCAGGTGACGGATCATCGCATTCAGATTCCTTCGCCAACACCGGCAGTGACTTCGCAAAGCGAAACACTGGTGGCCGTGCACGAAGCGCATCCCTCGGACCGAGACCTTGGGCTTGCTTATGCGCAGCTGGCCTCAAAGGGCGATCGCGAGGCGGTGATGAAGGCGTATCCACTGCTGCGGAAGGCGGAACAGGCAGGCGGTGGAGTGGCCGACGATGCACAGGTGCACACGGAGCTTGGCTTTCTGGAGCAGGTGATGGGACATGCCGATGCGGCGCAGCAGGAGTACGGAGCGGCGCTCAAGGCCAATCCCTTTGACGCCGTGGCCGAGGGGGACCTGGCGCTGATCCTCGCCGAGCAACGGCACTATGATGAGGCCGAAGCGCTGTGGCAGCGCGCCTTCGAGCACGATCCGACGCAGATTGCCGCAGGCAGGAACCTGGCGCAGGTGGCATGCGGAATGGGACAGATCGACCTGGCACTGAAGACACTGGACCGGGTGCTTCTGTTTTCGCCCGACGACCAGCGGGCGAAGGAGATGGCGGCAGGCATGCGGTCGGGCGCGATCCACTGCCTGCCGTAATAGAAGGTGCACCGCGCACGCGGATTTTTACTGCGCTGCGCAGACGCGGGCCGGAACGTCGACCGTGGTCTCAGGCTGATGCGCGCTGCGGATGAGGGACTGCATCTTCAGATACGTGCCGTTGGTCCAGCCAAAGCCAACCACATTCATCTTGTAGCCGCTGGCCACATCCACCTCGCTCGAGGCGGTGACCACGTTGTACTTCTCGTGAAGGGTGTGGTCGCATTGGTAGTTGTTGCGCACCATGGTGGTGAAGCGGCGCGCGATGCGAACAGCATCGTTGAGGTCGCCCGCCCTGACCAATCCATCGACAGCGATCCAGTTGGTGGGCGCCCAGCCATAAGGCAGATCCCACTGCACGCCGGATTCAACGTCGCTCATGGCGAGTCCGCCAGGATGCTCAAAGAGAGACAGGTGAGATTCGATCGCTTTGGCCTGCGCGGCACTCGCGGCTCCCGACCAGAGCGGATAGAACGTGCTGATGTAGTGGTAGCTCGACTGGTGGTGCGTAATGAAGTCGTAGTCGAAGTACATGCCCTTTTGTGCATTCCACAGATACTTATCGATCGCAGCCTTGCGGGCATCCGCGTCCGCGCGCCAGTGTGCGGCTTCCTGCTGCTGATGACGCGTCTCGGCCATCCAGGCGAGATCTTCTTCGTATTGGTAGAGCAGGGCGTTCAGGCAGACAGGCGCGTAATGGTGAGTCGAACCAGCAAAGGCGCCAAAGCGGAATTCAGGGTCGAAGCCGGACTCGCGCATGGCGCGGTCACCCTTGTAGAAGTCGCGGCTGAGCCAGTGGCCGTCGACATGCGCATGCGCGCAGACGGGCGAGATGCGCGGATCGCAGCTGGTTTGGGCCAGTTCTGCCTGCTGTGCGGCATTAGGATTGTCGGGACCGGCGACGAGATACTCGCGGCCTTCTTTGGGGTGCTTGAGCAGCCAGCGGATCACATCGGGATAGTAGGTCGAGTCGTCGGCCATCTCTTCGACCGGACCATCGCCGAAATCATAGTAGCGGGCGAGGCCGGTCGATCCGGCCTGGTGCTCGCGGCTCATCCAGAGTGTGTGGTCGCGCACGGCATAGGGATAGGCATAGTTGAGCCAGTCCGCGGCGTCCTTCGTTCTGCCCGCAGCGATGTATGCGTCGTAGACGGCGCGGATCATGGAGGAGAGGAACGGTGGTTGTGAACGTGTGAAGTAATAGGTCCGGTTGGCGTTGAGGATCGCGCCGTAGTACTGGATCTCAAAGAAGAAGTTTTCGACCATGCCACGGGCGAGGTCGAGACGATGGTCTTCGAGCAGGCCGAGGATGATGAAATAGCTGTCCCATCCGTACATCTCATTGAAGCGGCCGCCGGGCACGACATACTTATTCGGCAGGTAGAGCAAGCCGGCATCGGGAATCTCGTGCGGCTTGATGTCGCCGATGTGCTGAATAGCATGCGGCAGGTAGCGCACCTGCACATGGCACTGCGTCTCGAGTGCCTTGACCTCCGGGCGCTCGGGATAACCGGCGGGAAGATACAGCACGGAGGCGCGGGCGAGCTTGGTGTCCGCAACGGACTTGCAGTCGCTCATGGAGCGTGTGAGCGTATCCCATGCGTGATGAATGTAGTCATCGATCGGCGGCTGTGCCGGCTGCTGCGCGACAGCGAGACTGAGAGGAAAAAGCAGAAGAGCGAGCAGCGACAATGCGAGACGTTTACTTTTGAGCATATCCAGCGACCTGACGCGAGTATCTTATCGGATGCAGGCCGCCCTGTGTCTAGCGCGAGGGAGTGGGCACGAAGTGCACATTGCGCAGCGGAGGCATGGGCTGCGGTTCGCGGACACGCATCAGCTTGATCATCTCGCGCAGGCGGAAGGCCTTGATGAGCTGCTCGTCGACGAGGCGGCGATGACGGCGGCGGTGATCGGGGTCAGTGAGCGTGTGTACGTGCCGCTCATCGAGCGAGGCCTGCTGCTCGAGCTTGAGGGCGGCCGAAAGAACGGCATCGCGGAATCGGGAGCTGACGTGGAGTGGTTCTGCAGGCCGGGAGTTCGACATAGGGAATCCTCACAAGAAAATGTGACAGGAGTCCTCATGTCTCCTGCTTCTATGCCGATGTTAGAAGCGCAATTCATGCCTCTGGGAGATGCCTGCGGGCACTTTTGGCCGATTCTTTGGTGTAAACCTGTACAGAAACAGGACAGTGGCCGGTTGTCAGTCACAACTACGGCCAGTGGGATTCGTGCCCTCCCGCCCAAGCAGAGCTTGGACGGGGCACCCTTGTCTTCGTTTGTTCAGAAAAGCAAAAGCGGCGTGACCTGAGGTCGCGCCGCTTTTGGTTGCGATGATAAGGAATTACAGTTCGAGCGACTTCTCCGCTGCCAGCTTCGCTGCGTGAGCGATGAAGTCGGCGAGCGGCTGCGAGCCCTGGTCGCCCTTGCCGCGAGCGCGCACGCTGACGGCATTCGCCTCGGCTTCCTTGTCGCCCATGACGAGCACGTAGGGCACCTTCTGCATGGTGAGGTCGCGGATCTTGGCGTTCATCTTCTCGTTGCGGGCGTCGAGCTCCACGCGGAAGCCGGCCTTCTTCAGCTCCGCCTCGACCTGTTGTGCGTAAGGCAGATGGCGCTCGCTGATGGGCACGAGGCCGATCTGGATGGGCGCGAGCCATAGCGGAAAGGCTCCGGCGTAGTGCTCAATGAGCACGCCGAAGAAGCGCTCCACGCTGCCGAAGAGAGCGCGGTGGACCATGACGGGCTGGTGGCGTTCGCCGTCTTCGCCGACATATTCAAGCTCGAAGCGCGCGGGCAGGTTGAAGTCGAACTGCACCGTCGAGAGCTGCCAGAGGCGGCCGATGGCGTCGACCAGCTTCATGTCGATCTTCGGACCGTAGAAGGCGGCCTCGCCGGGGATCTCCTTGTAGGGGATGCCCTTCTCCTGCAGCACGCGCTCAAGCGAGCCGATGGCCAGCTCCCAGTCCGCGTCGGAGCCCGCATAGCTCTGGCGATCCTTCGGGTCCCACGAGGAGAGCTCGACCTTGAACTCCTTGAAGCCGAAGGTTTCGAGAACCGACTGCGCAAAGTCGATGCAGGCAGCGATTTCGCTCTCGACCTGATCGCGGCGGCAGAAGATGTGAGCATCGTCCTGGGTAAAGCCGCGCACGCGCAGCAGTCCATGCATGGTGCCGGAGCGCTCATAGCGATAGACATTGCCGAGCTCGGCATAACGGACGGGCAGGTCGCGGTAGCTCTTGGGTGAATTCTTGTAGATGAGGATGTGGCCCGGGCAGTTCATCGGCTTCAGGCGATAATCCGCGTCGTCGAGCTCCATCTTGGTGAAGAAGTTGGCCGAGTAGAAGCCCTCGTGACCGCTGGTCTGCCAGAGGTTCACGCGCATGGTGTGCGGCGTGTAGACCAGATCGTAACCGCGACGGATACATTCTTCGCGCATCCAGTCTTCCATGATCTTGCGGATCATGGCGCCCTTCGGATGCCAGAAGATGAGGCCGGGACCGGCGAGGTCCTGGATCGAGAACAGGTCAAGCTGCTTGCCGAGCGCGCGATGATCGCGGCGCGCCGCCTCTTCGAGGCGGGCGAAGTGCTCGTCCATCTCCTTCTTGGAGAAGAAGGCCGTGCCGTAGACGCGCTGGAGCTGCGGATTTTTCTCATCGCCGAGCCAGTAGGCGCCGGCGAGATTGGTGACCTTGAAGGCCTTCACGCGGCCGGTCGAAGGCACATGCGGCCCACGGCAGAAGTCCACAAACGCGCCGTTGCGATAGAGGGAGATGTCATCGCCCTCCTTCGTGAAGCGCTCGATGAAGTGGATCTTCATGAAGTCGTTGTCGGCCTTGAAGCGATGCAGGCCTTTCTCGCGCGGCTCATACTCACGGGTGAATTTCTCGTCACGCGCAACGACCTCGGCCATCTTCTTCTCGATCTTCTCGAGGTCTTCGGGCGTGAAGGGCGTGGGACGATAGAAGTCGTAGAAGAAGCCGGAGTCGGTTGCGGGGCCGTGGCCGAGCTTGGTCTCGGGGAAGAGCTCGAGGACGGCGGTGGCGAGCACGTGCGCAGCCGAGTGGCGAACGACCTTGAGGGCGTCAGGGTCCTTCTCGGTGAGGAGCTGGAGCTTCACGCTGGTGGTGAGCGGCGTGGCGAGATCGACGAGGCGCGGTGCGTTTGCGTCTTCTGCGGCATACATGGCCGCGTCGTCGGAAGTAGCCGCGGCGCCTGGCGTTTCCTTCGGCCCGGTCTCGGTCGTGTTGCTGTCGAGGGGCTGGATGCGGGCGACGACCGAGGCCGCGGCGAGGCGCGGCGAGATGCTTTCGGCGACCTGGAAGGGCGTGACGCCGGCGGCGAAGTCCTTAACGGAGCCGTCGGGGAGATGAACCTGAATCTGATCCTGTAGTGCGCTCATGAAGATGTGTCGATCCTGCGCCGTGGCGCGTGAGTCTTGTCCTTCAAGGATATGTGCTGGCGGCGGGTCGCGTCGAGGGAGCGGAAGGCAGGCAGGGGCTAAAGGCCGCCCATTTCCGATCGGTACGGCAGGGCTGAAGCCAGGGCCCTGAGACGAAGCGATGATGGACTCGCCTCGAGCGAGCGGGGCGCGATCCTGATAGCATCCCATACTGAAGTTTCATGCAGGGAGGACGGATGACCACCGGAACGCAGGAACAATCGACATTTGAGCCGCGCCCCATGGCGGCGCTGGCGCTGGCAGGATGGCTGTTGCTTTGCCTGGCGGTGAGCGGAGTGTCGTCGATCTTTCCGGTGCACAGCCTTCCCACCTGGTACGCGGGGCTCATCAAGCCGTCGCTGACGCCTCTGAACGCGGTCTTCGGACCGACGTGGACGGTGCTTTTCGTGCTGATGGGGATTTCGGCGTGGATGGTGTGGAAGACACGGCCCAGCGTCTGCCGGGTGCGCGGGCTGCGGCTGTTCCTGATCCAGCTGGCGTTTGCCTTTCTGTGGAACTGGACCTTTTTCGGGCGGCACCAAATGCTGACCGCACTGGCGGATATCGTGATCTTGCTGGTGACGATCACGATGACTATCTGGACCTTCCGCAAGATGAGCGTGACCGCGGCGTGGCTGCTGGTTCCGTACCTGGCGTGGGTGGGGTTTGTGACGTATCTGAACCTGGGGTTCTGGCGGTTGAATCCGTAGCGCGGCGCAGCCGCGCGGCAGCCAGTGCGGCGCTTCGCGCCGGTAGCGGTCAGGCACAAGGACAGCCAGTGGGGTTTGTACCTCCCACCCGGCTTCGTTCCTCCCACGTCTCAGAAGCGAGACGTGGGGCACCCAGACCCTCGCTTCTTGAAAGAACCGCAGCTCCCTCGACTTCGCTCGGGATGACAGTTTTTTTGTTGTGACTAAAGAAAACGGCCAGCAGAAGCGATGCTTCTGCTGGCCGTTTTTGTGACGGACTGCTACCGGTGCGCAGAGCGCCGGGCTGGCTGCTACTTAGCCGGTTCGACTGCTCCGGGGAAGACGCCGGGGAGCGGCTTCATCTGCTGCTGGCGCAGCTCGGGATGGGGCAGCGGCTTGCGGGGCAGCATCTGGTCGCGCTGAGCGGCGTTGTAGACGAAGATGGCCTCGACCACCGCAGCCTGCTTCAAGTCGCCGGGCTGCAGGCGCTCGAAGACGTCCTGGTTGGAGTGGTGGGTGCGGGTTTCGTAGTCGAGCGGGTCCTGGATGAACTGAAAGCCAGGGATACCCACGGCGTCGAACGAGAGGTGATCGGTGCCACCGGTGTTGCGCATGGTGATGGTGGTCACGCCGAGGTCCTTGAGCGGCTCCATCCACTGCTTGAAGATCGGCTCGATGGCGGCGTTTTGCTGCAGATAGATGCCGCGAATTTTGCCCGAGCCGTTGTCGAGGTTGAAGTAGCCGGAGATGAGCTTCTGCTCGGGCTTGAGCTCGAGCGGACCGGTGGCACGCAGGAACTCGGGCAGCTGCTTCTGGTCAGGGGTGTCGAGGGGCTGCGCAAAGCCGAAGTGCTCCTTGACATAGCCGCGCGAGCCGAAGAGGCCCTCTTCTTCGCCGCTCCAGAGAGCGATGCGGATAGTGCGGCGGGGATGAACGTCGAGCGCCTTGAGGATGCGCATGACCTCCATGGCAACGATCGTGCCCGCGCCGTTGTCGGTGGCGCCGGTGCCGGCGATCCAGCTGTCGAGATGGCCTCCGACCATGACGACCTGATCCTTCAGCTCGGGATCGGTGCCGGGGATCTCGGCGATGGTGTCATAGCCGTGCTCGTGTTCGCCGGTGATCTTGGTCTCGACGTCGAGCTGCACCGTGACAGGCACATGCGCCTGCAGCAGGCGATACATGCGGCCATAGCTCTCGATGGCCATGACGACGACGGGGATCTTGACGGCGGATTCGGCCTTGTAGGGCGTGCGGCCGAGCGCGGCTCCGTTGTCGTCGAAAATGATGCCGCCCTCGCCGCCGCCGTTGGCAGCGTCACGGCTGGGACGGATGACGGCTGCGGCCTTCTCCTCATAAAGGAACTGGGCGATCTTGTCGGCCATGCGGTAGCGGGCCATGGCGGCGCGGATGCGAGCCTGCATATCACCGCCGGGACCGGGGCGGCGCTCGTCGGTCGGGGTCTCGGCGATTTCTTCGAGCTGCTCCCTGGTGTAGCGCTCGAAGAGAGCCTTATCGACGGGCGGAACATCGCGCATCTCGCCGAGGAGGATGATCTTGCCTTCGAGCTTGCCTTTGTACTGATCGAAGTCCTTGTCGTCCTGGATGTTGACGTAGACGACATCGCCCGTGACGGGGCCGTTGGTCGAAGGCGACCAGGGCGTGGCCTGCGCGATGAAGACGGCCGTATCGGGCGCGGTCATGCGCACCCAGGTGTTGAGCTGCTGCCAGCCGAGGCCGAACTCGCCCCAGTCATCGAGGTGCGCGTTCACGCAGCCCATGGCCGTGAGCTGATCGCGGGTCCAGGCATTGGCCTTGGCCATGTTGGGCGAGCCGGTGAGGCGCGGACCGATGTCATCGCTGAGGGCCGAGGCGTATTCCATGATGTGGGAGTGCTCGAGGCCTTCCTCGCGGATGCGGGCATACATGTTGAGATCGAGCTTTTCGACGGCAGGCTGAGGCTGCTCCCAGGCGGGGACATCGGACTCGGGCTTCGCCGGCCTGGCAGCCTTGTCTGCTGCGTGGAGCGGCAGCGAAGCAGTACAGAGAGCAAGCGCGAGCGCGGAGACGGAAAAAGAACGCAGGGGCATTACGGGCAGCTCCTCGAGCAGGGTACGTGGGATTCTGCGCAGCATAGCACCTCGAAGAACAGAGACGAAAAGGATTTTGGACTGGCCGTCCAGGCCCTTCGCCTGCGGCACCCGCTCCCGCTGGTCGCGAGTCGCATTTGCTCTTCTGAAACAGGGTAGGGAGATGGGAGCCCTGCGGCTTGAGTGGAGAATCCTGTTTCCCCACTCAAGCCAAAACAGGGCTGGAATGGGCCACCGTCGGGTCTGCTTGTCGGGGTTCGTTCCTCCCACGTCTCAAAGTCGAGACGTGGGGCACCCGTTTTCGTTCCCCTGCCGGGCTTCGCTACACCCTAAACCCTATTCCCTACACCCTATCCAGGCAGCACCTCGTAGGGACGCATCATCTCGTTGTCCTCGTGCTCGAGGATGTGGCAGTGCCAGACATAGCGGCCCGCGTAGCCCTCGAAGGGAACGAGGATGCGGGTGATGGTGCCGGGATCGGTGCGAACGGTGTCCTTCCATCCGGATTCGAGCGGCTCGGGCGGCATAGCCGGGCCAGTGAAGCGGGCTTCGCCGGTCATCTGGAAGCCGTAGGTATCGAGCGGACGGCGATCGAGGACACGGAAGCGGACGAGATGCAGGTGGATGGGGTGCGAGTCCTCGGTGAGATTCACCAGCTCCCAGATCTCGGTGGTGTTGAGGACCGGCTTCTCGGTGATGGGCGCGTGCCAGGGGGTTTTGTTGAGGAGCATGCCCATGGAGTTCTGGATGTCGTCGAGGGTCTCGTCGAGGGTAAGGCGGCGCGTGCGGATGGCCGTCTTCTCATCCAGCGGGAGCGGCCGGTCGCGGAGGGTCTTCGGGATCGCGTGTGAGGGCGTGGAGGCTTTGGCCCCGACACGGAACTGCATGAGGTCGAAGGAATCGCTGACCAGTTTCACGTTTTTTCCAGCGAAGTCGCTGAAGTCTACGAGCACATCGGCGCGCTCGGCCGGAGCGAGCGGAATGCGCTTCGTTTCGACAGGCGCGGCGAGCAGCCCCTGGTCGTTGCCGATGACGTGCAGGGTTGGCTTGCCTTCGAGCGCGATGCGGTAGAAGCGGCCGTTCGAGCCGTTGAAGAGGCGCAGGCGGTAGAGGCGCGGCTCGACCTCGTGATAGGGCAGGAGCTTGCCGTTGACCAGGATGGAGTTGCCGAAGACCTCGGGCACCCAGGGATTATCGCCATCGGGCGCGACCGGATAGACGAGCTGGCCATCCTTACCGAGGAGGCGGTCGGCGAAGAGCAGCGGAATCTCATATGGGCCGCCGGGCAGAGCGAGGCTGGCCTCGTGCGCGTCGCGGACGATGGCGAAGCCGGTCATGCCGGCGTAGATGTTGAGCCGGTTAATGCCCATGGTGTGGTCGTGGTAGAAGAGCAGCGCCGATTCCTGATTCGAGGGATAGAAGCAGCTCTGCGTTTGGCCGGGCGTGATCCACTCCTCGGGATAGCCGTCGCTTTTGGCCGGCGTGCGGCCGCCGTGCAGGTGGGTGACCGAGCGAACCTCGGGCAGCGACTTGTCCGCGCCCATCAGGGTGTGATCGATGGGCAGGAAATGCCGGGCGGGGAGCTGGTTCACCCAATCGACGGTGGCACCGTGGCCGCTCTCGATTTCGAGCGTGGGACCGGGGAATGAATCGCCGTAAACCCACATGCGCGCGGGCGGCAGGTCGCGGTGCACCTTGATGCGGACTTCACGCTGGACGATGCGGTAGTGGGGCAGCGTGCGGCCATGCTGCTCGGGGTGCGGGTGCATGCCGATGGGCTTCGCGACGGGCGGAATGGGGAGCGAATCGACGAAGGGCGCGAGCGTCGAGGGATCGAGCTGCGGCGTGGCCGGCATGTGGTGCATGGGCATCGCGCTCAGGCGACGGATGCTGAGACCAGCAAGAGCGAGCGAAGAGGTCTGCAGGAAGGCGCGGCGGGTGTGAGAAGACACAGAAATATTCCGTTTCAGAAACAAACTCTCAGTGAAAGGCACTCCCGTAAGACGAGAACCCTATACTAGCCAATTTCGCGATGAGACTTGGAAGAGTATTGCAAGACCTGTCGTCCCAGAAAACAAAGTGATTTTCAATGCTTTGTCCATCTGGCGTTTACCTAGAAAGGTCGTGCGGCTCTCATAAGTCGCACCGTTAGCAAAAGCCGATGAACTCTTTAATGGAACTAGTTGCTGCAAAACCCTGGGCAAGCTTGCTCGGACTCGCTGTTTTGTTTATCTCGCTTGGCGTGGCCTTGCACCTGATGGGACCGGTCTCAATCCAAATCCACCAACTTGAGGTGCCTCAAGTTGATCTTAAGATCGGAAGTGCACCTGCACCCAGCATCCATAGACTCTGACTTTTTTTAATTGAAACAGCCTCCGGCGCCTTGAAAGGCGCCGGAGGCTGTGCAGGATGACGCGATCTACCAGCGGCCGCCGTTGCCGCCGTCTCCGTCACCCCAGCCACCATTGCCGCCCCAGGCACCGCCTGCGGTGACCTGACCGGTGGAAGGATTCAGGATGAGGGTGGCATCGCCGCGGCGATGGTGGAAGTCGAACATGCTGTCGATGGAGCCGGAGATGGCGTCAAACGAACCGCCGCCGATGCGCTCGCCGCCGAGCCAGTTGTCCTCGATGAAGTGAATGATCGAGCTCTGGTCGAGGGTGCCGTGATCGACGAAGTTGCGCTTGGCATAGGGAGAGATGACCAGCAGGGGCAGGCGCGGACCATAGCCGCAGCGGCCCTGGGCATGCGCGGTGCCGCTGATGCCGGGCAGCGTGGTTGCCGTGTCACTGCCGCAGGTTCCGGTACCGGTAAGCATGTCCGCCGCGGTAGCCGACTGGTTGACGATGGGGCTCATCTGATGGTCGTACCAGCCGTCCGAGTCATCGTAGTTGATGATGACCGCGGTCGAAGACCACTCGGAGCTCCGCATCAGCGCGTTGATGACCGTGACGACGAAGGTCTGCTCGTCGAGCGGATCAGAGTAGCCGGCATGCGCATCCTCGTAGCCCGGAGCCTTGAGGAAGCTGACGGCGGGCAGGTTGCCGGCATTCAGCGCGGTGTAGAAGTCGTTGATGTCGTACTGGTGATTGGCCTGGTCACCCTGCTTGCCGATCATGCCGGTGGAGCTGGGACGCAGGTGCTTCGGGTTTGCGGTCGAGGTGTAGTACTGGAACGGCTCGTGGTGCGGGATGTAGTCGGTCTCCGTGACACCGGTGACCGAAGAGGTCGTGGAGCGCGAGCAGCCGGTGGTCTTGTTGGAGTTGGTCAGCGAGGTGTTGAAGCCGCCTTCGAACCAGCCCCAGCTGATGCCCTTGGCATTGAGCAGGTCGCCGATGTTCTGGCCGCCGAGCTGCACCAGCGCGCCGGTGGTCGTCGAGCAGATATCGCCGATCGGGTCAGCATCGCTCATCAGCGTGTAGCCGCCGTTGCCGTCGGCAACGATATCGCCGCTGGCGTTCGACTGATCGATGACACCGTTGGTCTGGCCGGAGACGAGGTTGATGGCACCCGGCGTCGAGGGACCGAAGTTGGTGTCATAGGCATTGTCACTGAGGGCAAAGTTCTGGGCGTAGTTCCAGAGAGCGGTGACGGTGTTGCCGTCAAAGTAACCCATGACCAGACCCTTGGTGCTCACGCCGGTTGGCGGCGGACCGGCCGTGCCGGTGTACTCGGGGAAGGAGTCCATGAGGCCCTTGTGGAAGGCTTCCTGCTCGGGCGTGTAGCCGTGATCCTGATCGGCAGTCGCGGCCTGCGTGCGATCGAGGCGAAAGGGATTGGACGCGGCGCTGCCGTTGGCGGTGTTCAGGGAGTTGGGATTGCTGGTGAGCAGGCCACCGGTGAGGCCGTTCACGGTCGGGGTCCCGGCAGCGGGATAGAAGGCCGGCTCGCCCTTGGGATTGGTGGCGTAGGGATAGGTGCCGAAGTAGTGATCGAAGGAAATGTTCTCACCGAAGATCACAACCACGTGCTTGATAGGAGTCGTCGTCTGCGCATCATCCTGCGCGCGAGACACGTTGGGGGAAGCAAGCTGTCCGGCTACCAGGAGCGCGGCCAGGGAAGTCGCCACATGCTTGTGCATCACAGTCCTCCGTCGCCGGCGTAATGCCGGCGGCCTATCAAGGGATAAGCGGGGAGTGTGAATACGGGGTGACTGGCATATAAACGCTCCGCGAAAAGCTGGTTACTTTCGAGCAGTGGCCTGACGGATGCGTCCATACGCGAACAACGTGCAGACCTTGCGTAACGTTCTTACGCGCTGGGTGTAAAAACGCGCTGAGTGATCCGCCTTCGGCCTCCGCTCCCGCTGGTCGCGACCAGGAATCCCCTGAGGATCGAACAGGCTCTTAGACCAGTGAGGTGCCGGCGATCTGTTCTAGGACGCGCAGGGGTGCATGCTGCGGTGCAACGAGCGCCTCGGGGCGGACGAGGAAGGTCTGCTCAAGGGCATACTGCCCCGCAAGCACCGCGTGCGGGACGGTATCGGTATAGACCATCCAGCTGGAGCCCGAGGGGAACTGATGGGGATAACGGGCGCAATCGGCCTGGAAACCCACATTCTCCTTGAGGAAATTGTGGAAACGCATCATGAAATCGTCGTAGGGCGTGCGCTTGATGGAGGGGATGGCCGCGCCGAGGCCGATGGCCTGACCCAGCCCTTTGCCGAGCTTGGAGACGATGGTATCCGGACGCAGGCCGATCTGGCCGGGAACGAATTCCTTGACGATCTGCGCGAAGGGATCGCCGACGATCCAGTCGCGGGTGCGCGTGGGATGAATGTTGTTGAAGAAGCGCAGAATGCGCGCGCCATGCGTGGGGCGGGTGGGAAAAGCATCGGTGTGCAGGAGGTCGTTGCGCTTGCGCAGGGAGAGATCGCGGCCCTGCTCCTCCTGCGGGCGGAAGCTGGCGTAGTCGAGCTGCCAGTTGGATTGGTACGGCGCAAGAAAGCCGGTGAGGAAGCGCACCACAGACTGCGAGTAGTTGCGCATGATGCCCTGCAGGCGCTCGACGGCGCGGGCATCGGCGGTCTTGGTGTCGACGCCGCTGAGCTTGTCGATATTGGGCTTGTAGGCGATGTTCTTGTGCAGCGAGCTGTCGGTCTGCTGCTGGCCGAGCAGGAACTCGAGGTCCGAAGGCGGAATGGCGATGGGCGTCTGCGGAAAGAAAAGAATGTCCCCGGCTTCGAGATGCTCGCACCAGGCGCGCAGCTGCGCGTCCTTTGCGGAGGTGTGCTGCGCCCAGGCGCCGTCTTCGATGGTGATGAGACCCAAGTGTGTTATCCCCTTACCGTGCCGGCGAGCCTGCGGCGCGCCCAGAGTGAAAGCAGCACCACCAGCGCCAGGGCCATGGCGGCCACGCCCGCCGGCAGCGCGAAGTAGCGATAGCTGTCTGCCATATTGACGCTATGATGGCCGGCGTAGTTCCAGAAGAACAAAGCAAGGATGGCGATAAAACAGGTGGCGAAGAAAACCAGGAAGCCGAACGCCACGGCCATGAGCAGGCTGGAGAAAAGTCCGAGATCGCCGAGCGGGATACCGAGGATGCGAGTGGACGCATTCGGGGCCGGGATGGAAGCTGCAGGCATGGTGGATGTCCTCCATACGCGCCTAGAGTCTGAGCCGATTTTCCCCAGCAACGCCAACCACGACAAAGGGCATATCAGACTCTAAATAGCAAAAGGTAGAATACAGGTTTATGGCCGAGGTAGCGCAGGTGTCTCTTCTTCCCGCAGCACAAGTGGCGCAGGAGGCGCGCGTGCAGCAGGCACAGAATGGCGTCTGCTACGCGAGCTATGGCGATACACAGATCTCCGCCGAGGAGCTGGAGCGGATCGTAAACGCGGTGCCGGCCTCGGTGGCCAGAGCGCTGACCAAGCGTGCGTACTACTTCGTACCGCTGACGCTGGGCGAACAGGACGAGACGACCGTGGCTCCGAAGTACACGGTGGACCTGGGCGACCGGGCGATCTGCCACCGGAATTTTCACTTCGGCAACTCGGAGTGCGTTTTCATCTCGACGCGGCTGATGCAGGACCGCTTCGCGCTGGCCTTTGAATACTTCATCAACGTTGGCCACCACTTCGTCGATTCCGTCGGCGTGCCGGAAGCCTTCTCGGAGCTAGTCTGGTCGCAGGCCAAGGCCGACGTGCGCGGCGAGACCAGCCAGGATGCGTGGGAAAGCCGCCGCAAGGCGACCGAGCGCGTGGACGGCGACCGGGCACCGGATGAGAAGGCCAAGTCGAGCTATTTCGAATCGGCATTTTCAGACACGGTGGCGATCTACATGTTGTCGCTCACGCTGGACTTCGATTACTCGGAGCTGCGCGAGCGGGAGTATCCGCTGATTGCGGCCCCGGCGCTGGCCGAGCGGCTGCGGATGGCGGCGAAGCTGTTTCCGCCGAATGCGGGGTACGAGTTCGAGATCCGGTACCGGCGCCGGGGCTAGCGCGGCTTCGCCGCGCCAGCGGTCAGCAGCCAGTCACAAAGACGGCCAGTGGGGTCTGTGTTCTGTATTCGAATGCGACCCGTCCAAGCCCGTAGTTGGCTTGTGTGGACGACACGCGGCTCTTCGATGGCAGGGGTTCGTGCCTTCCCATGTCTCTGAGAGACATGGGGCACCCGATCCTCGTTGCGCGAAGAGAACCGCAGGTGCCTCGACTCGCTGCGCTCGCTCGGAATGACAATCTTTTTAGAAAAATAGAAACGGCCAGCGGAGGCGATGCCTCCGCTGGCCGTTCTTGTGACTGACTGCTCCGCGCGTAAGCGCGGCTAACTGGCTACGAGCGCTCCGCGCGCGGCCGACTTGCTTGCGGCGCAGCCGCGCTGACTCGCTGCTTTTAGTGCTTCTCGAACATCGCCTCGACGTCCTTGCTGAGGGCAATGCGGCCGGATTCGCGGGTGTAGAACATGTGGCCGCCGGGATACTCCTTTACCGCCACGCGGGTGGGATCGCCCATGACCGGCATCTGGTTGACCGAGAGCACCGAGCCCATGAATGGGCAGGAGAGATCGTTCCAGCCGTGGACGATGAGGATGCGCACCTTGGGATCGGCGGCTACGGCATCGCGCAGCTGCTCGACCGAGCCCTTGCGCATCTCGCCACCGCGATCCCACTGGCGGTTCACATCGTAGGAGAGCGCGTTGTAGCGGGCATCAACCTTCCAGCCGACGGTCTGGGTGACGAAGTTAACCATGGCGGTGGTGGTGGGCGCGATCATTGCGGCCAGGATGGGATCGTTGGCGCGCTGGTCGAAGTCATACGGGAAGGGATCGTACGAGGTCACGTTCGAGTCGTAGACGGAGGCCAGCTTGCCCTCTTCGCGATGCACCTCGCGGAGGTAGGCGCCGGTGTCGAGACGGCCGCCGGAATACTTCACAAATTCAGGATCGAGACCGGTCATCTCGGTGACCTTCTGGATCATGGCCTGCGTGGCGGTGGGGTCGGTATAGCCCTTGATGAGCGTGGTGGCGTAGTCGCCGAGGTCGTAGCTGATGACCTGCTGCATAGCCTCGGGCGTGAGCTTGTGCTGGCGCTCGAGGTTGGCGGCGGTGATCGAAGGCAGCGTCACCATCCACGGAATGGGCGAGAGGTCCCCGTTTTCGTCGATGGTCGGGTTGAGGTAGGGCGAGACCAGCACCGCGCCGTTGAGACCCACGCCAAGCTGCGATTGCAGGTAGTAGAGAACACGGGGTCCGCGGAAGCCGCCGTAGCTTTCACCGACGAGGTATTTGCGCGAATCCATGCGGCCGTTCTTCACCAGCCAGTCGTAGATCACGCGCGAGAGGTACTCGATATCGGCTTCGGTCGAGTAGAACTGCTTCTTGGTCTCGGCCTCGTTGACCAGGGAGCGGCTGAAGCCGGTGCCGATGGGGTCGATGAAGACCAGATCCGTAAAGCCGAGCCAGGTGCCCTGGTTGTCGGAGAGCGTTGCGGGATCGGACGGGCTGTCGCCGTCATTGCCGGCGTTGAGGTGCTTGGGACCGATGGCGCCGAAGTTGAGATAGACGCTCGAAGCGCCGGGGCCGCCGTTGAAGGCGAAGGTAACGGGACGGTTGGCGCCGGGCACGGTGTAAGAGGTAAAGACGACCTGTCCGGAGGCCTTGCCGTCCTTGTCGTAGACCGGGATGGTGCCGACGGTGACGGTGTAGTGCAGGGTCTTGCCGTTCAGCTCGATGGACTGCTCGACATGCGCATCGGCGGGGAGCGGCGGCGCAGGCTTCAGGTCGGACGATTTCGCGTCCGGCTTGTCGGCGGCGGCTTTATCGGCCGGCGGAGGACCGTCAGGATGCTGGGCGAAGGCGGGCGCGGCAAGCGCGAGCGCAGCTACAAGGCCGAGCGCAAGGCGGCGACGATTCGTCACCGTGACAGATACAGTTTTCGAGGAACAAGCAGAAGAGTCGAACGGATTCATAGCGCTACCATACACCGGCAAGAACAGCGGTCAGGCAAAAAAGCGGTCAGGGATGAGACGGCCAGTGGTCAGTGGGGATGCGGTCGGTTGTGGAACGACCAGTGAGATCCTCGGAGCCCCACCCATGACGAAACGGCTTGTCATGGGTGGGGCTCCCGCCACTGGCCGTCTTTGTGACTGGCTGCTCCGCGCGCAAAGCGCGCGCCTGACCGCCGACTCGCTAGAATCAGTGCATGATTGCGCATCTGCGGGGACGCCTTTTTTCGAAGCAGCCGGGCCAGGCGATTGTCGAGGCCGGGGGCGTGGGTTACGACGTGACCATCACCATTCCCACCTTCACTTCACTGCCCGCCGAGGGGGCAGAGGTCGCGCTCTACATCCACACCCAGGTGCGCGAGGACCTGCTGGCGCTCTTCGGTTTCCTCGACCGGGATGAAAAGCGGCTCTTCGAGCGGCTGATCACGGTGAGCGGCGTGGGACCAAAGCTGGCGGTGACGATTCTGAGCGGGCTGAACGCGGAGATGCTGGTGGGCGCGATTCGCGGACAGGATCACGCCACGCTGACGCGCATTCCGGGCGTGGGCAAGAAGCTGGCCGAGCGGCTGGTGGTCGAGCTCAAGGACAAGCTCGAAGACATGGCCGCAGCTCCGACGGCGGTCGTCTCGGCGGGGCCAGCTGGTGAGGATGTGCTCTCGGCGCTGGTGAATCTCGGCTACCAGCGGCCTGCGGCACAGAAGGCGATTGAAACGGCGGTGGCGAAGGACAAGGCCCTGGGCGAAGACTTCGACGGGTTGTTCCGGGCGGCGTTGAAGGTGATCCGCTAGCTACTGCGCGCAGGGCGGTCCGCCTTCGGCCTCCGCTCCCGCTGGTCGCCACTTCACGTGGGGCGAATTGCTTCGCGTGGCGCTCCCGTTGGTCGTGAGTCTGATCCGCCTTCTCAAATGGAGAAGAACCCGGCGCGCTTCATCTCTTACCCCACCGTGACATACGTCGAGTACGCGCGGTCTTCGAGCTGGGTAAACGGCGCCAGCTCGATGAGGCCGGAGTCTGTTCGAGCCTGCCAATGGCCTTCGCGATTGGCTGCTGCGAGGAGCTGGGAGCGGGTCGCTTTCACCGGTTTGTCGGTAACCGCGAAAAGCACCAGTGGTCCGCGAAGAACCGCGATGGTCTCCGGATGCTGTGGGTCTATGGCCTCGGCGCGAAGCGGCATGGGGAATGAGAGTTCGACCTGATCGCCGTGATGCCAGGTGCGGCGGAGCGTTGCGAAGCCCTTGTCGACAGAGATGGGAGTGGGATCGCCATTGACGGTGATGTGCGGGCCGCCATCGGCATGCGCCCAGGCGGGAATGCGCAGGCGCAGCGGGAAGGTGGAAGAGCGGTTGAGCTCGAGGCGGAGAGCAATGTGGCCGCGGTCGCCGGTTGTTTCAAACGGGTAATCGCCCGACTGCGTGAGGGTGAGCGCTGCGCCGTCCCGAGTGGTCCACTTGAGCGTCGAGGGCAGGTAGAGATTGACGGCAAGGCTGCCATCGCGGCCCTGGAAGTAGCCCAGGAGATGATAATCCGCGGCCACCTGCGGCAGCGTGCCGGAGCAGCAGGGCCATTTGTCAGGGAAATAGAAGCGCGAGCCGGAGAAATTGTAGTCGGAATAGTAGAAGGCCGTGCCGTCGGGCTGGAGATGCTTTGCCCCAAAGACGGTGTTGTAGAGAACGCGCTCCATGCTGTCGCCGTAGCGGCCGTCTCCGGTGACGGAGAGCAGGTAGCGGGTGATCTTGAAGTGGCCATAGGAGCCGCACGGGGTCTCGAAGCTGTGATGGGTGCCGGTGAGGCTGGCAAACAGCGCGCCGGTGCCGGGCACCACGAAGCTCTCATTCGGCCCCCAGCCTCCGGTGGCGAAGCTCTGCGTGGCGAGGATCATCTCGAAGCCATTGGTTGCAGCCTGAAGGTGAGGCTCGCTGCCATCGGAGAGATACGCCTGCATAGCCGAGCTGAGCGAGTTGCAGTGGCTGTAGGCGTGGTGATTGGGCAGCACGTTCTGGTTGGCTGCGAGGGGCGTGAACCAGCCCTTGTCGAGGAGATAGCGGGCAGCCATGGCTCGGTAACGGTCACCGGCGCCGCGCTGCCAGGCGAGGTAGAGATTCTCCGGCAGCGTGTAGGGCTCATCCCAGCAGAAGTCATCGGGCGCGGGGTCGCCCACCGAGAGACGCCAGGCTCGCTGGTCTTCGCGGGCGAGCGCGCGGGGCGGCAGGTGGGGCGCGGCGGCATCGGTGGTCTGATCTAAAAGTGCAAACGCCTGCTTGTTGCCGGCGAACTGGTGAGCGTCGATGAGGCCGCAGATGGCTTTGTCGTAGACGTAGGACGGAAAGCGGAACTTCGTATAGAAGCGGCCGGAAATGGCCGGCTGATAGAGGGCGAGCAGACGATCGATGCGAGCTTTGGTCGCGGGGTCTTTGTCGATGGCGTAACCGCGAGAGAGAGCCGAGATCCACTGGCCAAAGGCATGGCCAGGGCAGAAGCCGCGTCCCAGAGGCTGCTCGCCGGGAGGAACCTCGTCATACCAGCCGCCCATATCCGGTCCAGGCGCGGGCAGACCGGCACGCAGGCGCCAGGGCTTGAGCAGGCTGTCCTCATTGAGGCCGAGCAGAAGGCTCTGCGTGTGCTCGAACTGTGCGCGGGCGAGGCCGGGTGCGAGCTGGACAGCGCCGTAGGGGACAGGCTCGAGTACCGTGCGCGGAGGCGGGGCTGCGGAATCCTTGGCCGAGGCTGGAGTAGAGCAGCAGGCAGCAGCGGCAGTGAGGGCGGCAGCTTCAAGGAATTCACGGCGGGAAAGCATGGGAAAAAACCTCCGGGGAGCCATGCTATGCGGAGGATGAGAAGGCCAGCAAATCAGCGCGGAGTGGGACGCGCCGTGCGCGTCCAGGCAGCCCGTCACAAAGGCGGTCAGCGAGTCAGCGGCCAGTCACAAAAACGGCCAGTAAAAGCAAAAACACGGGTCCCCCACGTCTCGCTTCCGGGGGCCAACATCCTTCGCACGCCACGCTTATTTTTGGGTGCCTGGGTGGCCCATACAAGCCTTCTTTTGGCTTGTGTGGGGAAGTACGAGGCTTATCTTGTCCCCCATCCAAGCAACACCGGTTTGAGCGGGCCACCATTGCGTTTTCGAAACAAAGAAAACGCCCGCGGAGGTGATCCGCGGGCGGGTGAGTGAGAGATGGAAGCGGGTTATTCGGACGGCGGCTGCTGTTGAGGCGCGCCGGACTGATCGCCGCCGGGAGCTGGAGGCTGCCCGTTCGGAGCCTTGCCCTGGCCGTTGGGACCACCGCGGCGCCATCCCTTGCCGTCAGGGCCGCCGGGACCACCGAAGCGACCGGGACCATCGTGCGCCACGGTCTTCAGCTTCTTCCACTGATCGGGCGTAAGCACCTGGCGGATGCTGAAGAGCATGCGGGCGCGATCCTTCTCGAGCTCGGCGCGGGCCTGGGCCACGGCGTCGATCTGGGCGAGGATCTTGCTCTCATCGGGCTGTTCGGCCTCGATAAGCGGGTGCATGATGGCTTCCTGCTTTTCAAGCGCCGCGTTCAGATCGATGAGCTTCAGCCGATGCTGCTGGGCAATGTCATCCATCTTCTTCTTCTGGTCATCGGTCAGGCCGATGGCGGTTGCGATACGGGGGTTCGACCAGAAGTGCGGGCCGGCCTCGTGAAAGCGCTCCATGGGCGGGCCACCGGGACCGCGATCACGCCAGTCCTGGCCTCCGCGCATATCAGGGCCCTGGGCATGCAGGGCGGCGGGTGCAAAGCAGAGAGCTGCGGCGAGCGTGAGCATCGCGGTGCTCTTGAAGTTATTGCGAAACATGGGAGTTCTCCGTGCGAGCGAGCGTATTTTGTTCCTGCGATGTTGTTGAGTTCCAGCTGTCAAGTTCGGTCAATGGTGCAAGGGGAGAGGGGACTGACTGATCGATCGCGTCGTCCACTTGTTCAAGTAAAGCGGTATCCGAAGGCTGCGTGGCGGCCGGAATCGTGGTGTGGGCCTGCATGACAGGCTGCGGCGCGGCATGGTGGCTGAGCGGCAGCATGGCGAAGCAGAGAGCACCGGCAGCGAGGCTTCCGGCCAGGCTCCAGCCGAAGGCCATGCGGCGATGCGCGGAGCGCTCGCGGCGGCGCGCCGGGGCAAGCCATTCGGGCGAGAACGGCCGGTTGGGCTGGTTCTCGGCGTAATTTGTCAGCGAGGCACGGAGCAGGCGAATGGACTCGGCCATCTCGGGCTCGATCGCGCCGATTTCCAATTCTGCGGTCTCAGGGGTGCGGCGTAGTTCGGTCATTGCGGATTTCCTCCCATGCGTTCGCGAACGATGCGAAGAGCGCGGTAGAGGTGGGATTTCACGGTGCTGGCGTTCATGCCGGTAGTGTCGGCAATCTCGGCCAGCTCCATCTCCTCGACAAAGCGGAGGAGAAAGACGGTTTTCTGCTGCTTCGAAAGCTGTTCGACAGCAGCCCAGAGGGTTTTCACCTGCTCCTGCTGCAGGCAGCGCGCCTCGGGGGTGGCGTTGCCGTCCGGGAGCCAGTCGCTGATATCGACCAGATCAAGAGCGGTGTCGCGGGTCTTCTGCCAGAAGCGGATGCGGCGGCTGCGCAGGTGATCGCGGACCAGGTTGAGGGCGATGCGCGTCAGCCAGGTGCTCAGGCTCGATTCGCCGCGGAACTGATGGCGTGCGTTATAGGCCTTGAGAAAGCAGTCCTGGGTGAGCGACTCGGCGGTGTCGCGGTCGCCGAGCGAAGACATGAGGAAGCGGAAGATGCGTGGCCGATAAAGCCGGACCACCTCATCAAAATCGGCGAGTTCTGACACGTACTGCTCCTGTGACAGCCCGGCCGGCGCGACGGCGGCGAGTGGAGCAAGATCCGTGGTTGCCAAGTGTCCCATGCACTGGAATAGACGGGATCTGTCGCCACGAGTTTACATCCTGCTGCGCGCAGGGCGATCCGCTTCGCGTGGTGCTCTCCCTTTGGTCGCGATTTGGGACAGCGGTCAGGGCTCAGGGCTCAGATGAGCGCGTAAGACCTGAATCGCGACCAAAGGGAGCGGAGGCCGAAGGCGAGTCGCCGCTGCGCGAAGCAGCGGGTGCCCCACATCTCGTGTTGTTCGAGATGTGGGTTCGCAGGATGCCCGCTGCCGGAGTTCGTACCTTCCCACGTCTCAAAATCGAGACGTGGGGCACCCGGGGTTCTCTATCCCCTGTACCCGATCCCCTATTCCCTCGCCGAGCGGCTGAGGCGCAGCTCGCGCGGGGAGCGCTCGGCGATGAGACCGCTGCCCAGCTCCTGCCGTTTGGCAGGCGGCTTCGCTGCGGCGGCGTTCAGCCCCGTGCTCGGCGCGCACATGGCGAGCAGCCGCTCGGTCTGCTCGTAGTTGAGGCTCACGCCAAGCTGGCGGGCAGCAGTGCGCAGAATCCGGCGGCGCAGCGCGGGCGCGGCGGGCAGGCGCTCGATTTCAATGGCCAGCGAGGCCTCGTCCGGATGCGTGGAGGCGGAGCGGCCTCCGCCGCGGACCGGTTTGCCGGGGAGCAGAAGCTGAGGCAGGATACGGGCCAGCTCGGCCTGCCAGTAAGCCTCTTCGTCGCGAGCGATGGTGGCCACGGCGGCGAGCTGGGTGTGGATCTGCGGGTTGTACGCGGCGAGCGCGGGCAGCAGCTCGTGGCGCAGGCGGTTGCGGGTGTAGACGGTGTCGGCGTTGGTCGAGTCCTCGCGCCAGGGCTGGTCGAGCGCGCGGAGCCAGGCTTCGATCTCGCTGCGGCGGACGTTGAGAAACGGGCGGAGGATCGCGCCCCGCGCCTCAGCAAGCTGGGGATGGATGCCGGAGAGGCCTTCGGTCCATCCGCCGCGTAGCAGCTTATGCAGGACGGTCTCGGCCTGGTCGTCGAGGGTGTGGGCCGTGGCGACGGCATCGACCGTGCCAGCAGCGAGCAGCTCGCGGAAGAACCCGTAGCGGAGGTTGCGGGCGGCCTCCTCGATGGTCTCGCGATTCTCGGTTGCTGCGGTCGGCGTATCGACGTCACGGCTGTGGAGCGCAAGGCCATGCGTTGCGGCGAGCGACGCGACGAAGGCGGCGTCTGTGTCCGCTTCTTCGCCGCGAATGCCATGGTGGACGTGGACGACGGAGAGCACCAGGCCGATCTCGGGCGCGACCAGCAGAAGTGCACGCAGCAGGGCGACGGAGTCGGCTCCTCCGGAGACGGCTACGGCGAGGCGCAGGCCAGGGCGCAGGTTGCGGCGGTCGAGGATGGGAGCGGGAACGGCGGGCATCGCTTCTATGTTAGCCACTGCGCGGGACGCGACCCACCTTCGGTACCTGCCGGGTGCCCCACCCATGACGGGCAGTTGGTCATGGGTGGGTCTCACTCGAACCTTAAAATAAGCCACGACCGGGAATTCCGCACCCCGCCGACATCCCGGGTTCGCGCCAAGAACGCCAAGTTCCGCAAAGCTCGCGAAGATAGTTCAGGAAAAAGCAAAGATGGGTGCCCCACATCTCGTTCGGTTCGAGATGTGGGTTCGCAGGATATGCGCTGCGCGAGGTTCGTACTTCCCACCCAAGCAGAGCTTGGGTGGGGCACCCTTTTTCGTGCCAATGCGCGTTACCCTGAGCGTGATGTCACCAGCTTTCGCCATCGAGAGCATCTCCGCTCAATCCTCCTCAGACTCGATTACCGAGGCTCGGGAGATGCTGCTGGAGTACGGCCGGTTTGTGATGGCGGCGGAGGGACTTTCGGAGCACTGGTTCGCGAAGCTTGAGGGCGAAGCGCGAGGGCTGCCTGAATTCTTTGCCGGACACGGCGGAGCGATGCTGGTGGCGCGTGTGGATGGCTTGGCAGCGGGATGTGTGACGTATCGTGCGCTGCCGGATATCGCCGGAGGCTGCGAGATGAAGCGGCTGTGGGTGCGGGATGAGTTTCGCGGCCTGGGTTTGGGCGAGCGACTGGTGCAGGCTCTGATGGAAAGCGCCGCCGATGCCGGATATGAGGCAGTGTACTGCGACACCATTCCGGCTTCCATGGGTTCGGCGTACCGGATGTATCTGCGGCTGGGTTTTGTGGCGTGCGAGCCGTACCACCCGGATTTCATGGAAGGGATGGTGTTTTTGCGGCAGGAGCTGAAGCAGGGTGCAGGGGCTGGGGTGTAGGGGATAGTTCACCCTCTCCCGCGCCGAAGTTCGAGGATACTATCTACACATTCCATCCTGCGTGCCTGGAGTATGCCGTGTTTTCTCGAAACCTTTCGCAGTCCCTACGCATGGGTACGATCGCGGTTGCCTTGATGATGGCGGCTTCGCCACTCTCGCTCTTTGCCGCGAGTGCCGATCTCGGCTCCAACACCGGCCCATCGGCGGCAGAGATCATGAGCAAGGCCCAGAGCCAGGCCCGCGCGGAGCACAAGAACATCCTGCTCGACTTCGGCGCGTCGTGGTGCGGCAACTGCCGTCTCTATGACCGCTTTCTTGCCGACCCGCAGATGCACGCCATCCTCAGCCGGGCGTTTGTTTTTGTAACCATGGACAGCGGCGAGCGGACGGGCGATGCGAAGCATGCCAATACGCCTGGAGCCGTGGACTTTGAGAGCTCCATTGGCGGCAAGGGCGCGGGGTTTCCGTGGCTGGTGATGCTCGATGCGGGCGGAAAGCCCATCGTGACTTCCGACCGCCCCGATCCGAAGTCGGAAGGTGGGAAAAATAACATCGGCTATCCGGTTGCGCCGGAAGAAGTCGACTGGTTTGTCGAGATGCTTCGCCGCGCGGCGCCGCAACTCAACCAGCAGGACCTGACCAGTGTCCATGCGTGGCTTACCGCGCGTGCCGCTCCCCTGCTGCGGCATTAGAACTGCTTCGCGCCTCCGCTCCCGTCGATCACGAATAGAGCGTGAATGGTTCCTGCCTTCCCAATCAAGCAGAGCTTGAGTGGGGCATACGAATTCTCGCTTGTTTCGAGAACTGCAGGTCCCTCCGCTTCGGTCGGGATGACGGCTCTTGTCTACAATAGGTGTACCGTGACACTCGATTTTCTTGGCAGTCTTCAACGCACGCATACCTGTGGAGAGCTCCGCGCCTCGGACGCGGGCAAGTCCGTCGTTATTCTTGGCTGGGTGAACCGCCGCCGCGACCATGGCAACCTGATTTTCCTCGATCTGCGCGACCGTTATGGCATTTCGCAGGTGGTGCTCGATAAGGATCTGGGCGTGGAAGCCCATGCGAAGGCCGAGCAGGCGCGCTCAGAGTACGTCATCGCCGCCGTCGGCAAGGTTCGCCTGCGCGATGCGAGCGTGATCAATCCCAAGATGGAGACCGGCGAGATCGAGATCGTCGCCGACGAGCTGCGCATTCTGAATGACGCCAAGGTGCCGCCGTTCTCGCCCGCCGAAGACGCGATCGCGAACGAGGAAGTGCGCCTCAAGTACCGCTATCTCGACCTGCGCCGCCCGGAGATGCAGCACAACTTCCTGGTGCGCCACAAGGTCGCCCTCGCCGTGCGCCAGTATCTCTCGGGACAGGGCTTCTACGAGATCGAAACGCCGTTCATGACGCGCTCAACGCCCGAAGGCGCGCGCGATTACCTGGTGCCCAGCCGCGTGCATCCCGGCAACTTCTATGCGCTGCCGCAGTCGCCGCAGCTCTTCAAGCAGATCCTGATGGTCAGCGGCATGGACCGCTACTTCCAGATCGCGCGCTGCTTCCGCGACGAAGACCTGCGCGCCGACCGCCAGCCCGAGTTCACGCAGATCGATCTCGAGATGACCTTCCCGCAGCAGGAAACCATCTTCCGCGTGGTTGAAGGCTTCCTGTCGGAGGCGTTCAAGGCCGTCGGCATTCATCTGCCCACGCCCTTCCCACAGATCACCTACGACGAGGCGATGCGCAACTACGGCATCGACAAGCCGGACCTTCGTCTGCCCGGCCTGACCGACGTGAAGGCTGCCTTCACCGAGGAGAACCTGGCCGCGCTCCAGATCGATCCGAATCTGCCAGTCGTGGCGCTGCGCATTCCCAAGGTCGGCGAGCTCTCGCGCAAGGAGCGCGACGACAACAAGCCGCTCTTCGATTCTCGCAAGGGCGCGAAGTATATCGACGATCTCAAGCGCCTCGAAAAGGGCTTCCCCGAAGCCGCTGCGAAGGTGCGTGAACTGGCTGGCGGCGAGACGGATGACCTGCTGGTGATCGTCGCCGGAGACGCTGCGGTGCACATTCACGCTTCGGACACCAAGAGCGAAGGCCGGCTGTCGGAGCGCGAGATTGCCATCTACTCGACCGCGGGCAACTTCCGCGTGGAGCTGGCGAAGAAGTATGCCGATCGCCATGGCATCTTTGCCGTGACCGACGCGGTCGTCAACTCACCCGAGCGCGAAACAGGACTGGCGGATGGCTCGCAGGCCTTCCGGCCGATCTGGGTCACCGACTTTCCGATGTTCGAGTTCGACGAGGAGACGAAGAAGTGGATGCCTTCGCACCACCCCTTCACCTCGCCGCACGAAGAGGACATGGACCGCCTCGTCTCCGACCCGGCTTCGGTCCGCGCCCGCTACTACGACGTGGCCATGAACGGTCTCGAGCTCGGCTCGGGCTCGATCCGTATCCATCGTCAGGACGTGCAGGCGGAGATCTTCCGCTCGATCGGCATGACGGACGAGGAAGCGAAGGCGCGCTTCGGGTTCTTCCTGGAGGCGCTGCAGTATGGCACGCCGCCGCACGGCGGCATCGCGCTGGGGCTCGACCGTATTGTGATGATCCTCGCCGGGGCTTCGAGCCTGCGCGAGGTGATCGCCTTCCCGAAGACGGCCAAGGCCATCGACCTGATGGTGGACGCACCCACGCCGGTCAGCGAGCAGCAGCTCCGCGAGCTGCACATCCGGCCGACGAAACAGTAGGACTGGCCGTCCAGGCGTTTTGCCTTCGGCCTCCGCTCCCGTTGGTCGCGATTGAGGATCGCTGCGATGCCATCAGTCAGCCACAAGAGCGGCCAGTGGGAGTTTTGCTCCTGCTGGCCGTTTTTGCTTTGGGCGTGCGGTTTTGAGTTCTTGCCTCCCGCCCAAGCGGAGCCTGGACGGGGCATCTTCCCACGTCTCAAACGCGAGACGTGGGGCACCCGGTTTCGTGTTGTGCGTTTCTCCCCCGCCCAAGCCAACTTCGGGCTTGTGTATGGGCCACCGTAGGCTCAAAAAAAACGAAACGGCCAGCAGGGACGATGCCTGCTGGCCGCTTTTCTACTGGCCGTCTTTGTGACTGACGGCTGACTTACTTGCTCAGGCTGCCGAGCTTGTAGACGATGCCGACCGAACCGGCGAACTCGTTCTGCATGGTGTATCCATACCGGGTCGGCTGCCAGTCGGCGGTGATGCGTGCGGCGAGCCTTGGCGAGAGGTTGTGATCGTACCAGGCGCCCACCGCCGAACCGAAGGCCAGCTTGTTGTTGTAGATATTCAGCGCGTTCGGCTGAATGCCCGCGGGGAAGTCGCTGTCAAAGGAGCCATAGGCGGCGCCGATGAGGACGTGCATGCCGGCGGCATAGCTGTCACGCCGAATCAGGCGGAAGGTGGGTCCGAAGAGCCACAGATACTCGGACATCTTCGCGTTCGTCGGCACACCGTAGGAGTTGCTCGGCAGGTCCATATCGCCGTAGAGGCCACGCATATTGGCCTCGATACCCCACACTGGCCGCATCCATGCGGTCGTGCCCACATTCCAGCCCACCAGGTTATTCGCCGAGATATTCCGCCCCGGGCTGGGGTTGAAGTGCGAATACTGGAAGCCGCCGTCGACATCCCAGCGGTTCATATACGCGGGGTTCTCACCGACCGGCGCCGTGGCCGTCACCTGCCCGCGCGCGGAAGAAGAAAAAGACACTATGGCAAGCAGCGGAAGAACGGCCAAGATCGAACGGACAACGGCTTTCACGCGAATCCTATACCTCACACAATGAAGCGGTCGGCGGCAAAGAGACCACCAAAGATCAACGATACATGATTGGACGCGCCGGGGCAGCAGTGGAGAGCGCAACCCGTGCGGCTTTGCCGCGTGCGTAGGCACGGCACTGCGCGCCGATGCCAGCGGCCAGTCAAAATACGGCCAGTAGAAAACCGGCCAGTGGGGTTACCCACTGGCCGGTTTTGTGACTGGCTGCTATCGGCGCAGAGCGCGGGACTGACGGCTTCTTCCCCGTTTCCGCTCAGTTCATCCAGCGGCGGTCGTTAGGATCGCGATTTTCGTCGGGGTCGATGTAGCGGCCGTCCTTGTCGAAGCGGACCTCGCGGTTCTGCTTGCGCATGTAGACCTCGAACTTGCGGGCGGCGCGGCGGCGTTTCCAGCGGTACCAGGAATTGCGGAGGCCGAAATAGCGCTCGCTCGAGGCCTGGGCAAAGCCGCGGCGCGGGGCCAGGCGGATATACAGAAAGCCGGCCAGCGCTCCGCCCAGCTGCGAAAAGGCGAAAGCGCGCTCGCTCGAGAAGAGCATGGCGATGGAAATCAGCATGTAGACCGCGACCAGGTACTTGGCCTTGATCCCGATCGGGAGCGGGAACATCATGAACTGCATGTCGGCGTAAAGAACGCCGAAGGCGATGAGCAGGCCGAAGAGTCCCCCGTAGGCGCCGACGAGCGGGACGGCGCTGGCGGGCATGGCGAAATACAGCCCGATGGCGGCAAGTCCCGCTCCCAGAACAGAGACGAAGTAGATCTCGGCCAGCCAGCGGGAGCCGTGATTGCTCTCAAGGAAGCTGCCCAGGAACCAGAGCGACATCAGCTCAAAGAGCGTATTGAGCAGCCCGATGTGGACAAAGCTGTAGGTGACCAGCTGCCAGATGGCTCCGTGGAGCACAGCGGGCGGCGAAAGCGCCAACCAGCCCATGAGCCGGCCGGCAAAGGGAGCCGAGGCCACGCCAAGAACCAGCAGCGCGAAGTAGACACCGAGGTTCCAGAGCACAAGACTGCGCGTGAACCCGCGGAAGTCAGGAAAGGCGAGCATTCCAGCCGAACGTCGCATAGTCACTGCGCATATTGTCGCAGGTCCGGTGTGGATTCACCACGAACGGAGCGCACGGCCTCATCAGGCGGGGTCTCTTTCGTGACCTCTTCGGGCAGCGAAAATTCCGGTGCGGGACGGATTCAACGCACAGACGGGCGCGGTGGGGAAACAGCGGAAGGGCTGATGGGCGGATAGAGAGACACGCCGAGGCGCGCCATTTCCTCATCCGGGGAGGCAAAGTCGTGACTGACCGGATAGCCGCTCGCTTCCCAGGCCTGCAGGCCGCCGGAGAGCACGCGGATGTTTCTGATCCTGCGCTTCCACATGACCGCTGCCACCCGGGTGCTGACGAAACGGTTCTTGCGGTTGCAGTAGAGGACAAGCAGGACGTCGTCGGGGATGAGAAACTGGCGCCGGCGGCGCAGCTCGGCAGGGCGCACGCGGATGGCGCCGGGAATGCCGGGGATGTTTTCCGGATCGTCCTCGAAACGGAGGAGGTCGAGGATGCCGGTGCGGGCGCCGGAGTCGATGCGGCGGCGCAGCTCTTCCGGGGTGATGCTCAGTGGCTGCAAAAGCTGGAACATGCGGATGAGACGCAGAAGCTTCCACAGAAAGAAGACAACCAGCGGGATGCCGAAGACGATGACCAGCGTATCGGCGACAACAGAAATGAGGTGAGCGGCGCGGTCGAGGCTGGCGGCAAAGAGGAATCCGGTGCCGATGTAGGCCAGGGACCAGAGCGCGGAGCCTCCGGCGTCAAAGAGGATGAAGCGGTAGCGCGGGGTACCGGCAATACCGGCCAGCGGAGGAGTAATACCGTCCAGGCCGGGGATGAACTTGGCCACCAGCAGGATAGGCAGGCCGCGGGCGGCAAAGGTGGTCCGGGAACGGCGGATGCAGAGGCTGGGATCGGAAGCCAGCGCGCAGAGCAGGCGCAGGATGCGTTTGCCGCGCAGACGGCCGGCCTCGAACCAGGCCAGGTCGCCGAGCACGCAGCCGAGCACAGAGACCAGCAGCAGGCCAGGCAGACTGAGACGGCCGGCTCCGGCGAGGGCTCCTCCGGAGAGCAGGAAGAGAATAGCCGGCACGGGCAGGCTCAGCTGCCGGGCGAAGACCGAAAGAAGCACCATCGGATAGGTGGTGTGGAGCAGGTAATAATTCATGGCCGGCTTTCCCTATGATCGGCCATGCGTTTTGTTTGACGCAGATTTTTCACTGCCCTCGCTGCAGATTCATCCCACGCCTCCAATGCGAGACGTGGGGCACCCGGGATATACCCGGCCTTGCTTCCCCATGCAAGCCCACAACAGGCTTGAATGAGTCAGCTTTCGCTTCTGAACCCGCTCAGCGCGCGGGAAACGGCACCACGGCTGGGCTGCGGTGACCGGCGGCGTCGACGGCGCGGATGCCGAAGAGGACGTTGTCCTTCGAGATGGGCAGGGTGATCGACCACTGGCCATCGTGATCGTCCGCCGGGGGGACGGGCTGGGCGTTTGTCCAATCCGGAGCGGCGAGGGGGCGCCAGACAATCTCGTACTGCGTGCCTGCGGGGGCGCCGTCACCCGGCTTCCACTGGAGGGTGCTGTTGTTGTCGAGGTCCTTGACGACGACCTGCGCGGAGACCGGAGCCGGCGGGGCCGCGGCCAGTGTGGCCATGGTTGCCGCGTTCAGCCGCGCGACGCGCGCGACATAGGCGAGATCGACGAACTTGAGCAGGTCGCCATACTCGACACCATTCTCCGTGCGGACGTTCTGGTGCTGGTGATTGAAATCCTCACGCCACTCGGTAAAGCGGACGGCGGGGAAGCCTTCAAGATTGAACGACGAGTGATCGCCACCGCGCAGGAAGCGGTCGAGGCGGAACTCCTGCACGGGATGGAAGTCGGGCTTCGCCGTCTCCCTCACCGGGCCGAAGGCGTGCTGGTAGGTCCGGGCAATATCGGCGATGGCGCGGGAGAGCTCGCGCGAGGGGGAATCGCTTTCGTAGCCGAGACGCAGCAGCGTCTTGGTCTCTTCGGGCGTGGCGTTAAGCGGAATGCTTTCGGAGAAGACGCGGACGGCGGATTTGTCCTGCAGAGTGTCACCGGGAGTGGTGTTACCGCCGACAATGTCGTTGTTGAGGACGGCCTCGAGCTGCCAACCCTCGCTCTTTGCGAGCCTGGCCAGGTGCGCGCTGCCGTTGAGGCCCTGCTCCTCACCGGCGACGGCGGCAAAGACCAGCGTGGCCGGCAGCTTCAGCCCGGAAGCATAGGCATGGGACAAGGCATGGGCGCAGGCGAGGCTGACGGCGACGCCGCTGGCGTCATCGTTGGCACCCGGAGCGAGGCCATGGGTATCCATCACGTCGGTGGCGCGCGAGTCATAGTGACCGGTGACGAGAATCCTGCGCGCGGCCTGGGCGGGATCGCTGCCGGGCAGGATGGCGTAAACGTTGGTGATCGTCGTGGGCCGGGTGATACGGGCGCGGGCACCGGATTGGGCAGGCTCGGTGAAGGTGTCGTGCTTCACTTCGAGACAGCCACCGCATTCGGCCGAATAAGCCTGAAGCTGAGACTCGATCCAGGCGGCCGCGGCGGTGACGCCGGTGCCGGGCGGCAGATCGGTCTCCATGCTGGAAAGGGTGTTGCGATTGCGGAAGGTGACCAGCTTCGCGATGTTGGCTTCGATCTCAGCGGGGGTAATGTGACCGAGCGCGGCTGCAATCTTCGCGTCTTGTGGGGCAGGAGGAGGCGTGGAGACCGGGGGGTGCACCACAAGCGGGGCACCTGCATCATCCTTTGCATCCGAAAGCATGTTTCCATCGTCAGAGAAAACATGGCGAGCTGCAGCTGCTGTGTGCAGCGCGAAGATGCAGCCGAACAAGGCGATGTCCACGGCGCAGCGGGCTGGGACGGTGCGAAAGCGGCTGTTTTTGCTGTAGCTCAGGGCAGTAGCTCCGGTTTGCAAGAAGTATGCGAATTTGCGGCTGGTCCGCTTGACGCGCTGAACGGTTCTACTCAAAACTAACCAAGTCAACGCAGGAACGCTATCCTGAAACACCACTCCCTGGAGATGAAATATGGCGATTTGCCCGGAATGTGAGAGCGCGCTCGACTTCGAAGAAGAAGATGTGGACGAAGGCGACGTCATCGTTTGCGACGAGTGCGGTACGGAATTCGAAGTGGTCGGCACGGAACCGCTGGAGCTGACCAAGGTCGAGGAAGACTACGACGAGGACGACGAAGAAGAAGTCGAAGAAGAAGAGGAAGAAGAGTAATGAAGAAACTCTTTGCCGCTGCCGGACTGGCCGCGCTGCTGGTATTCCTCCTGGCTGCCCCGGCATGGGCCCAGGGTACTGCGACCAAGGTTCTTGAGGGCAAGGTGTATGGCAGCTCGAGCCAGCCGTTGTCCGGCGCTATCGTGTATCTGCAGTCTTCGAAGGACAACAGCATCCGCACCTTCATCGCTACGACGGATGGCAGCTATCGCTTTGGCCAGATTTCGACGGATATCGACTACACCGCGTGGGCACAGTACAAGGGCGTGAAGAGCAATACGCGGAATATCAGCTCGTTCGACTCCAAGAAGACGCTGAACTACGACTTCCACATCAAGGCGGATAAGTAGGCGAGCCGCTTCGCGGCGAGCAGTCAGTCATAAAACGGTTAATAGAAAAACGGCCGGTGGGAGCTTTGCTCCTGCTGGCTGTTTTTCTTTTGCGGGCAAGCACTGGTTGCGGCACGGTGCTTCCCCGCACAAGCCAACAGCGGGCTTGTATGGGCCGGGGAATCGCTTTCCAAAAGAGAACGGCCAGCAGAGGGAGTGCCTCTGCTGGCCGTTCTTGTGACTGACTGCTGACTACTGTCTGCTTGAAGAGCCTTACTGCTCGCGCTTCCAGTTCATCAGGTCGCCCAGGGTGGTCGTCGAGCTGGAGACCGGAGCCTTGTAGGCTTCGACGTCGGCACGGCTGGCTTCCTCGCCTACGGCGCGGATGCTGAGGCCGACCTTCTTCTCCTCGGGGCTCATCTTGATGATCTTGAAGTCGTGCTCCTGACCCTGCTCGAGCTTCATTGCCTGGCCGTCGCCGTCAGCGGCTTCGGAGATGTGGCAAAGACCCTCGACACCCTCGGCGATCTCAACGAAAGCGCCGAACTGGGCGGTGCGCAGAACCTTGCCGTGCACCACATCGCCAACGCGATGCTGCTCGAAGAAGGTATCCCACACATCGGGCTGCAGCTGCTTGATGCCGAGCGACAGGCGGCGGTTTTCGGGCTCAACACCCAGAACGACAGCCTTGACCTTCTCGCCCTTCTTCAGGACTTCCGAAGGATGCTTCACGCGCTTGGTCCAGCTCAGGTTCGAAACGTGGACCAGGCCGTCGATGCCGTCCTCGATCTCGATGAAGGCGCCGAAGTCGGTGAGGTTGCGAACGCGACCTTCGACATTGGTGCCCATCGGATAACGGGCCGAGAGGTGCTCCCAGGGGTTCTCCTGCAGCTGCTTCATGCCCAGCGAGATGCGGCGGTCGGAGGGGTTGACGCTGAGGACAACCGTCTCGACTTCGTCACCCGGCTTGACCAGCTTCGACGGATGCTTCATCCGCTTCGACCAGGTCATTTCGGAGACGTGCACCAGGCCTTCGATGCCCTGCTCGAGCTCGACGAAGGAACCGTAGTCGGTGACCGAGAGAACGCGGCCACGGACGCGGGCGCCGATGGGGTAACGCTCGACGGCATCGAGCCACGGGTCAGGCGTGAGCTGCTTGAAGCCGAGCGATACGCGCTGCTTGTCTTTGTCGAACTTGAGGACCTTGACCTGGATCTCGTCGCCGACGTTGACCAGATCGCGGGGGTGCGTCAGGCGGCCCCACGACATGTCGGTGATGTGCAGCAGGCCGTCGATGCCGCCGAGGTCGACGAATGCGCCGTAGTCGGTCAGGTTCTTGACAGTGCCGGTGAGGATGCTGCCCTCTTCCAGGTGCTCAAGCGTGGTCGAGCGGCGGGCGGTCTGCTCTTCCTCAAGGATCTCCTTGCGGGAGACGACCACGTTGCCGCGCTTCTTGTTCAGCTTGATGACACGGACTTCGATCGGCTGACCGATGTAGGCATCCAGGTTGCGGACCGGACGAATCTCCAGCTGCGAGCCGGGCAGGAACGCCTTGATGCCGATGTCGACGGTAAGACCACCCTTGACGCGGCCGAGGACCGTGCCGGTGACCGGGGTCTTCTCGTTGGCAGCCTTTTCGATCGAATCCCACACGCGGTGACGGAGCGCCTTCTCATAGCTGAGGACGTAACCGCCTTCTGCCTCTTCCCGCTCGATCACCACCTCGACGGTATCGCCGGCCTTGAGCTTCGGCTGACCCGTGTGGTCCAGCACCTGCTCGATGGCGATGAGTCCTTCGGACTTCATGCCTACGTCGACGACCACGTGCTTGTCGGTGAGCTTGATGACGGTACCGGTCACGATGTTCGTGTCGTCGAAGGCCTGCGCTGCGGCCTCGGCAGCCTGCTCGCGGTCAAAGGACTCGAGCGCGGCCGCAAAATCTTCCATGCTGGCAAAGTCGAGATCTTCGTTCGACTCAGCCGGCTCGGCAGCGGCTTCAACATGCACCGAGGAGGGAGTTTCCGGGTTAGGGGTGGTTTCGATCGACGAATCGGTGTGATCCGCCGCGGCTTCTAGCGTTGGGGTTTCTAATTCGGTGTTCAGAGGAGTGCTCTCGATTTGTTCAGAATTAAGGACGTCTGCCATCACTGCCAGCTCCGGGATTCTTGGTCGACGGTTCCCGACTGACCGTCCTGCAGGAGGCGCTGTCGACTGGCTGGATGGGGTCCGGTCAGCATCAGAACGCTGCAGATTTCTTCGCTGGTAGCTTAGATTCCCGGCTGATCCGCGAAGATTCGGGGATCGTAGTCCTGTCTTCCCGCTTTTCGGCGGAGGTCTGTCCGGGAGGCGCTGTATGCGGCCGAGCAACATGGCCGGTAAGCGTCGATCTCCCAGATGGAGCTGCCGTCGGACTGGAAGGATTGAGGAGCGGCGATCGTTGGTCCCCGCATGAATCCAGGGCAGGAACCTACGCTTTCACTATAGGACTCGCAGTTTCATGATGTCAATCGCACCCATAGGGGATAAGGCCAATCTCCACCATCTGTTAACGAACTTTTACAAGGATCCGCCCCGTCCCAGGGGCCGGAAATTAGTTCCAGCCCCGGAGCACGATGCTCTTTCTATTCGCGGCGCAGAGCCTCGATCGGGTCCAGCTGCGACGCCCGCCATGCGGGCGCCAGGCAGGCCCCGGCCGCTACCGCGATCAGCCCCAGCGCCACCAGCAGATAAACTCCCGGCTCGAGCGGACGGGTGCCGTAGAGCATGGTGCTCATCAGTTGCGTCACGCCCGCGCTCGCCGCCAATCCCAGGATCAGGCCCCAGATGGCCGGACGCAGGCCGTCGGCCAGAAACTGGCGCACCAGCTGCCCACGCTGCGCGCCCAGCGCCATGCGGATGCCGATCTCGGTGGTCCGCTGCGCCACCACGTAGCTCAGGACGCCAAAGAGTCCCACCGCGGCCAGCAGCAGCGAAAGCGCCCCGAAGCCCGAGAGCAGCAGCGTATTCAGGCTCTGCTCGGACAGCGCGCCGTCCAGCACCTGGTCCATGGTCAGCACGTCGGCGACGGGAAGGCTGCGATCGATGCCGGAGACGGCCTTTTCGACGCTGGTCGCGAGCATCGCCGGATCGCCCGCGGTGCGCACCACCAGACTCGCGTCGCGCTGATCGCCGCTGAGCAGCGGATAGTAGATCGCGGGATAGAGCGGCTCGATCGGAGAAAGGTAAATATCGCCGACCACGCCGACGATTCGCATCGGACGGTCCGCACCGAACACGTATGGCGTGACGATATGCTTGCCGATCGGGTCTTCATTCGGGAAGACATCTCGCGCCAGTTGCTGCGAGATCAGGATGTCGTTGGCGTGATCGAGACGATTTGCGTCGCTGAAGATCTCGCCCTGCAGAAGGGGGATCTTCATGGCCGCGAAATAGCCGGGATCGACAAAGATGGTGGAGGAATCAAGCGTCTGTCCCTGGGGCAGCGGCGGATGCTCCTTGACGACGTAGTCATCGTCTTCGTCGCGTCCGTGGCCGGGCAGCGTATTGGTCAGGCCGGCGCCGCGGACGCCAGGCAACTGCCTCACCCGCATGAGAAGGGCATCATCGAAGTTCACAATGCTCGACGCATCATGATAGCTGCCCCTGGGCAGCCGGATGGTCATGGTGAGCAGCCTGTTTGCGTCGTATCCGAGAGGGATCGAGCGCAGGTGCTGGTAAGTTTCGAGCAGCAGGCCCGCGCCGATGAGCAGCACCACCGTCAGGCCGACCTCGAGTGCCAGCAGCACGCGGCGCAGGCGCACCTTGCCGCGCGAACCGCCCTGCGACCGTGCGGACTCCTGCAGCGTCTCGAGAATTCTCGCGTCGCCAGACGAGGAAGCGGCTATCAATCCGGCCATTCCGCCGCAGACAGCCACCGCTCCCAGCGCGAAGAGCCACGCCCAGGCGTCCAGATGCACCGTTTCGAGCCGGGGCACATCGGGCCTCGCCATAGCGAGCCACTTGAGTGCGGCCCAGGCCAGAATCAAACCCAGCGCGCCGCCGGCCACCGCCAGCAGCAGGCTTTCGATCAGCTGTCCACGCACCAGCCGCCAGCGCGAGCCGCCCAGCGCTGCGCGGATCGCCGCCTCCTTCTGCCGGGTGGCCGCGCGCGCGACCAGCAAATTCGCAATGTTCAGGCAGGCGATCAGCAGCAGACAGCCCGTAGCGGCGAAGAGCGTGTAAAGGCCGACTTTCACGGTGTGTGTTTCCGAGTCGACGAGAGGACGGATATTCGCAGAGTCCATCACCGCCCCGGCCGGATATTGCCGCCGGATACCGGCCTGAATGCCGGCAATTTCACTCTGCGCCTGCCCCAGAGTCGCACTCGGAAACAAGCGTCCCACGACGTTCAGGTTATGAGCATCGTGCAGGCTCATCACCTCGGGGGAGCGCTCGTGATAGATGGCTGTCCAGAGCTGTGTCTGAGGATTCGGGTAGGTGAACCATGCCGGCAGCACGCCGATGACCGTGTAAGGCCGCGCCTCCAGCAGCACCGTCGAACCGATCACCGCCGGGTTTCCACCGAACCGCCGCTTCCATAGGCCCCAGGTCAGAATCACGGTCGCCTCGGCGTCGCGACGGTCGTCGGAGGCGGTGAAGAGCCGTCCGACCGCGGGCTTCACGCCAAGCAGCGGGAAGAGATTCCACGAGGCCTGCTGCGCGTCGACCACCTCCGGCAGCTGCCCCTGGGTCCCCGAAAGCCCATAGCGCACGGGCTTCTTCGCGGCCAGCCCGCTGAAGCTCTTTGCCTGCGCCTTCCAGTCGGCGAAGTCGCCGCCGGCCACCACGTTGTCCTGAAAGCGCCCCTGCGCATCTGCCTCGTAGATACGCACCAGCCGGTTGGCCTCGGGAAAGGGATACGGCTTGAGCAGCACGCCGCGCACCAGCGCAAACAGCGCCACGTTTGCCCCGATACCGAGCGCCAGCACCAGGATGGAGACCACCGCAAAGCCCGGCGTCCGCCGCAGTGCCCGCAGGCTCTGCCGCACATCGCGCCAGAACTCCTCCCATGCACTCCAGGTCCACGTGTCGCGCACCTGATCGCGCAAAGCGGCAGGATTGCCGAAGAGACGCAGAGCAGCCTCGCGGGCTTCGCGCTCATCCATGCCGGCGGCACGGTTCTCCGCGATCTGCTGCTCGAGGTGGAAGGCCAGCTCTGCGTCGAGCTCTTCACCAGCCTGCTTTCTCCGCCACAGCATCTGCCACCGCAACTTCAGAAGACCTAAAATGCGCGCTCCAGACATCGGCGTTTCCGGCATCGTACCGCCCCTCCTCAGCCTTCTTGCACCACCAGGTTGATGGCCCCGGAGAGCCGCTTCCAGATTTCTGTCTCTTTTTCGAGCTGCTCCCGGCCGGCCGCCGTCAGCTCGTAGAACTTGGCCCGACGGCCGGTCTCGCTCTCGGCCCAGTTGGCCGTGATCCAGCCCTGCTGCTCGAGGCGATGGAGCGCAGGATAGAGCGAGCCCTGCTGCACCTGCAGCACTTCGCCCGAAATCTGCTGGATGCGTTTGGCGATGGCCCAGCCGTGGCGCGCCTCGATGGCCAGCGTGCGCAGAATCAGCAGGTCGAGCGTGCCCTGCACGAGGTCGCTTGGTTTACCCATACTATGACTATCTACACTTCGTATTGTAGATAGTCAAGGTATTCCGGGCGGCGGCCAAACATTCTGCATTCCTTTTGGATTTCGCTCCGTATAAGCGAATGGAGGGGCAAGCCAACCGCTTCCCATGCGCACCGTTTGAGAGTGGATCCGCAGTCGTTTCGTCTCATGATGCTGGAGCACCAGTCGATGGTGTTCAGCATTGCGCTCCGGGTGGTAACGGATCGCGGAGTGGCCGAAGAGGTGGCGCAGGACGTCTTCCTCGAGCTGCATGCGCAGCTGCCGGAGCTGGAATCGCCGGAGCACGTGCTGTTCTGGCTGCGGCGGGTGACCACGCATCGGTCGATCGATGCACTGCGGCGGCGGAAGAGCCGGCCGGAGACACCGATGGACTGGAACGAGCTGCCGGAGATTCCGGACACCTCTGCGGCAGAAGACGATGAGGGTCTCAGCAGCCGGCTGCAGCAGCTGGTCGCTTCCCTGCCGGCGATACCGCGAAGCGTGGTGGTGCTTCGCTATCAGGAAGAGATGAGCCCCGAGCAGATTGCCGCGGCGCTCCAGATGCCGGTCGCCACGGTAAAAAGCCATTTGCAGCGCAGCCTGCGACTGCTTCGCGAGAAAGCAGCGCGGAGCGCCCCGCGGCAAAAACCATGGGTCGGGCCACTGGAAAGGCAGGCCCAATGACGAATCCGCACCATGCGAGGCCGAAGATGAACAAGCAGGACGTGACACCATGCGAGGCCGAACTGGAACGGATGCTGAGAACAGCACTGGTCCGGGAGGCCGCTCCGGCTGGGCTGATGGCGGACGTGGAACGCCGGCTATGGGAGAAGCAGGCAGCAAAGACAACCACCTCTGTACCGAGCTTTGAGTCGCTGGCTACCGGGGTTCGCAGCGGCTGGACGACATTCTGGTCGGCGGGAGCGCATGCGGCAGCGATTGCCCTGGTGGCACTGGTGGTCTTTGCCGGAGGCAGAACGGTGGTGAAGCAGACAAAACTCGCCGTGACGCCGGTGGAGGTACGGCCATTTCTCCCGCTCGTAGCACGGAACAGCGGCACGGCAGGCGGTGGTGGTGGAGGAGGCGCCCACGATGCCGTGGAAGCCTCACGCGGGCACCTGCCGAAGTTCTCCGACACGCAGAAGGTGCCTCCGCAGATCATCCGCAACGAGACACCGAAATTGCCTGTAGAGGCAACCGTGGTGATGCCGCCCATCCAGCTGCCCGATGCAAACCTGCCGAATGTGGGCATGCCGCAGTCGCCGCAGGTGGCGCTGGCCTCGCAGGGGCCGGGCAGCGGCTCGGGCTTCGGCTCAGGAAGCCATGGAGGCATGGGGCCGGGCTCCGGCCCAGGCGTGGGACCGGGCGAGAATGGCGGCTACGGAGGGGGTACGGTCATGGGACCGGGACCGGGCGTGATCGCACCGCAGCTGATCCATTCCGTCGATCCCGAATTCTCCGACGAGGCGCGGAAGGAAAAGTTCCCGGGCATCTGCATCGTGGATGTGATCGTCGACGCCAACGGCATGCCGACGCACATCACGGTGGAACAACACCTGGGCATGGGCCTCGAAGAGAAGGCGATCGAGGCCGTGGAGCAATATCGCTGGAAGCCTGCGCTGTATCACGGGCACCCGGTGGCGGTCATGATGCGCGTGGTGGTGAACTTCCGGATTATGTAGCAGCGAGGTCGTATCCACCTGTAGCCATTACGCAAAGTGTCATGTCGACCGGAGCAGGACGGTTTTGTCTCGCGCAGCGGAGGGACCTGCGGTTCTGTTTCGCCCCGCAACACTCCAGCTCGTGACCAACGGGAGCGGAGGCCGAAGGCGTAAGGCCGGGACGGCCAGTCCCCGAAGGCTAACCGCCCTGCGCGTAGCAGCTGACCGGATGGAAGTATTCGGTGCCCTGCACGGGCTCTTCGAGGCGCTTGCGCAGCAATGCAAAATCCTCGGGATTGCGGACGAAGTCGATTTCGGTGGTATCGACGACCAGCAGGTTGCTGGCGGTGTAGTGAAAAAAGAAATGCTCGTAGGCGGCGGCGATCTGCTCGATATAGGCATCGCTGATGTCGCGTTCACCAGGCAGACCCTTGCGCTTGAGACGCTGCTTGAGAACTTCGGGCGTGGCCTGGAGGTAGATGACGAGCTGCGGCGACGGGGCTTCGGCGCGCGCCTCCTGGTAGTAGCGGTTGTAGAGTTCCAGCTCGGCGTCGCCGAGGTTCACATAGGCGAAGAGCTTGTCCTTCTCGAAGACGTAGTCGGCGATGACCCGATCCTCGCTGGTCAGAACGCTGCGCATCTGCTCCTGGCGAGCGCGGAGGAACCACATCTGCGCAGCGAAGGCCGTACCCGGCTGGGCGCGATAGAAGCGGTCGAGAAAGGGATTGTTCTCCGGCTCGGCGACATGCCGGGCACCGAACACTGCCGCGAGCATATGCGCCAGTGTTGACTTGCCAACCCGCAGCGGGCCTTCCACTGCGAGAAACCGCCAGTCCGTCCACAAACCCATGGAGGACGCCAATGAGCCGTTACCCGTCATGTCGCCCATGCTATCCCGGAGAGCAGGCTCTAGGGCGAATAAAAAACGAATAAAGGAACCACATCCGATACCCCGTACACTGCCAGATAGAAACCCCGATAAAACTATGGACCTATCGATCCGGCCTGCTACTCCGAACGACAGCGATGCTGTATGGGCGATCCTTGAACCGATGCTGCGCGGAGGAGAAACCTATGCCCTGCCGCGCGATATGACCCGCGACGAAGCACTGGCATATTGGTTTTCCGCCTCGCACTCGGTCTTTGCGGCTGAAATCGATGGCCGTATTGCGGGAACGTTCTATCTCCGCCCGATTCAACCCGGGCCGGGTTCGCACATTGCAAATTGCGGATACGTGACGGCGCCATGGGCAGGCGGGCGCGGCGTGGCCCGTGCCATGTGCCGATACTCGCTTGGGCTGGCCCGGCAGCGCGGATACCGCGCAATGCAGTTCAACTTTGTGGTGAGCACGAACGAGGCCGCAGTGCATCTGTGGAGCAGCCTGGGGTTCTCCATGATCGCGCGACTGCCCGGAGCATTCCATCACCCCCGGCACGGTTACGTGGATGCGCTGGTGATGTATCACACGCTGGAAGGCGTGGATCCGATCGAGGAGAGCAGCTACGGCGGCTCGCCCCATACACTGGAGCTATGAGTCTTCCCCTGATTGCGGGCTCTGCCCTGGCCGCCGCCGGCCTCGGCGTGGGCGGATATTTTTATGCCGGCATGTGGCCGACCTCGCAGCTCTTCGGGCGCGCGGTGCTGGCGGGCCGCGATCCGGCGGAGTATGCGCTGACCTACGACGACGGGCCGAACGATCGCTGCACCGAAGCGTTGCTGGAGATCCTGGCGCGGTATCAAACGCGGGCGACCTTCTTCATGATCGGGCGTTTTGTGCGCGAGCGTGGGGCTCTGGTACGGCGAGTGCGAGAGGCCGGCCACCTGGTGGCAAACCACACCTTCACGCATCCGGTGCTGCTCTTTGAGAAGCCGGCGAAGGTGCGCGAAGAGCTCGCCCGGACGAATGCGGCGCTCGAGGATGCGCTGGGCGAGCGGGTAACGCACTTCCGTCCACCGCATGGGGCGCGACGGCCCGACGTGCTGCGCGCAGCGCGCGAGCTGGGACTGACGCCGGTGCTGTGGAATGCGATGGGCTACGACTGGAAGCCCACCACGGGCGAAACGATCCTGGCGAATTTAGACCGCAGCATTGTGCGCAACCGGCGGCGTGGACGCGGATCGAACCTGCTGCTGCATGACGGCGGACAGGCTTCGATCGGGCAGGATCGCATGGCGACGGTGCGTGCGACCGAGATGCTGCTCGAGCGCGAGCGGGGACGGGTTCGCTTTGTGACCGTGGATGCCTGGCAGGCGTAGCCCTGCCATGGCTTAAGACCATCGTTTGTCTAGTGATTGCCTTCGCCGGTAGGATGATTGGCGGAGTTCTTGAAGGATCCCGATGACGCACCGTTCCCGACTGCTTCTCTCCGCACTGCTTGCCTCCCTCTGCCCGTTGGGCGGCCTTGCCCAATCGCATAAACCGGCGCAGATTGCGAACCATGCCCCCGATCTGGGGCCGAATGTGAAGGTGTTTTCGCCCGCGATGCCCGCGGCGGAGATTCAGGCGCAGATCGACGCGATCTATCGCCAGCAGCAGCTGAGCGAGTTCGGTGAGGGCCGCTATGCACTGCTCTTTCTGCCCGGCAACTATCACGTGGATGTGCCGGTGGGCTTCTACACCGAGGTCGAGGGGCTGGGCGGGTCGCCCGATGATGTTTCGATCACGGGCAACGTGCACGCCGATGCGAGCGCGCCGAACAATAACGCAACGACGACCTTCTGGCGCGCGGCGGAAAACTTCTCGGTAACGCCGACGGGGGGCACGATGCAGTGGGCAGTGTCGCAGGCCGTGCCCTTCCGGCGCATGCACGTGTGCGGCAACATGGTGCTGAACCAGCACAACGGCTGGGCCTCGGGCGGATGGATGTCAGACACGCTGGTGGACGGTACGGTGGCCTCGGGGACACAACAGCAGTGGATCGCGCGCAACAGCGAGTGGCACCAGTGGACGGGCTCGAACTGGAACATGGTGTTTGTAGGCGTGCCGCAGGCTCCGGCAGGCGAGTGGCCCGAGCCTCCTTATACGAAAGTCGCGACGACGCCGGTGGTGCGGGAGAAGCCTTATCTCGAAGTGGAGCGCACGGGCGCATGGGCAGTGCGCGTGCCATCGCTGCGCCGGAACAGCACGGGCATCAGCTGGAAACACGCGGGTGAGGCGGGACGGCTGATTCCGCTGAGCCGCTTCTACATTGCGCATGCCGGCAAAGACAGTGCAGAGACGATCAACGCGGCGTTGAAAGCTGGCAAGAACCTGCTGCTGACGCCGGGAAGTTACGCACTGGATGCGCCGATCAACATCATGCGGCCGGACACCGTGGTTCTGGGGCTGGGCTTTGCCACGCTGCAGCCGGTGAAAGGTACCGCAGCGATGACTACGTCGGACGTGGACGGGATCAGCATTGCGGGGATTCTCTTCGACGCCGGGCCAGATAAGTCACCGGATCTGTTACAAATTGGCCCGGCACCGGCTGGAGAGCATGCCAAACAGCCTCTGTTTGGACCGCTGAATACGCCACCTGCGCAGAAGAAGCCCGAGCCGAAGAGAATTCTGGCGCGCCATGTGCAGAATCCGATCGAAGTATCGGATGTCTTTTTCCGTGACGGCGGCGCGGGCGTGGGCCGCACGGACGGCAACCTGGAGATCAACAGCAACGACACGATCATCGACCACACCTGGATCTGGCGCGCGGATCACGGCAAGAACGTAGGCTGGATGAGCAACGTGAGCGCGAACGGCCTGGTGGTGAATGGCGACGACGTAACGGCCTACGGGCTGTTTGTCGAGCACCACCAGGAATACCAGGTGCTATGGAACGGGGATCGCGGACGCACTTACTTCTACCAGTCGGAGATTCCCTACGATCCGCCACACCAGTACCTGTGGGAGAGCGCGGATGGCGTTGCGGGATGGGCTTCCTACAAAGTCGCGAGCGGCGTCACGACGCATGAGGCCTGGGGACTGGGTATCTATAGTGTCTTCCGCCGTCCAGACGTGAACCTGGCGCGCGCGATCGAGGTGCCGCAGAAGCCGGGTGTGCGGTTTCACCACATGATCACGGTGGCGCTTGGCGACCAGGGGAAGATCGAAGATGTGATCAACGACAAAGGCGGCGCGACGTCGATTCATCCGCGGGTGACGCCGAAGGTGACCGACTATCCATAGCTGCTGCGCCTGCGGCGCTGCCTTGCTGCCAGCGAATTTTGCGATAACGCCTAAGAGCCGCTAAGGCGAAGGGAAACCATCCACTCAGGCTCTTCGTCCGTGAAGGCAAGCTCTTCCGCGGATGGGCGGACCAGAGCGGATATGCGGTTGATGACGATCCATGCGAGCGTGGCGAAGCCGACGGCCGCGAGGAAGCGCGGAATAGTCTGGAGCGCCTGCACTATCCACGTCGCCATCCACATGGCAAGAACCAAAGAAAACATGATGACGGCCCAGGCCGTGAAGGCGACCTGCGCCTTGCCCGGACGCCATGCACAGGTAAAGGGAATCTTGAGCCGTGCGGCGAGGCTCAACTCGACAACCAGCGCACCTTCGGCGGCGAGCAACAGTAGATAGCCCGCGGCCTTCCAGGATGGCGTGCGTGCAAGGAAGAGCGCAGCCAGCAGCAGCAAGGGTGGGAGCACTCCTACGAAGAGCATGGCTACGCGCAGAGCCCGGCGGTAGGCACCGTTGCGCTGTGTTTCCGCGACACGGAAGAGCCAGTTGGCGCGCAGGCTGATGGGCAGCGATGAGACGACGCGCACACCGACGGCAACGAGCGCAACAAACAGGATACCGACGGCAAGAATTGGCAGAGCCAGACTGGATGCGGCCTGGAGCAGCGAGAGTCCGTGAGGCGCAAAGGGATTGAAGACCATGCCTGCCATCGCAGCAAGGCCGATCCCGACGCAGGCGCTGAGTAGGATGCGACGCTGCCGGCTGCGTAACAAGCTGCGAAGGGTAAAGCGTGTGAGTGCAGCCGCAAGTCCACCGCGCAGCAAAGCACTGGCGACAGGGCGCGGACCTGCGTTGAACCACGCGATCCAGCGCAGCGGGAGCAGATCGGGCTGCTCGAGGGTGCGACGCGACGTTCGGAGATACGACATCACCAACGCCAGGACGGCGAGCAGAATAGCGAGGGCAAGCGCAAGAACAGCGCGAAGCGCCAATGCGCCTGACCAGGGCTGCGCGCTCCCGTTGAGCTCCTGATAGAAGCCGAGGAACCAGTAGGACGGAAGCCAGAGAAGCGAAGGCTGGTGTGCGGGGTCGGAGAGCGAAGGCTCAAAGAGGAATGAGCCAACCACGAGCATGAAAGCAGCGCTCTGCAACAGCGAAGAGGCACGCAGGAAGAGCTGCCACGGCAGCAGCAGTGAAGCGAGCCCTTGCACCGCGATGACCGCGCAGAGAGGAAAGAGCGCGACGGCAACCATGCTGATCCAATAGGCGGCGAAGGCGCGAGGAATATCGATAAGGCCAGACGGCGCGAAGAGAAAAGGCCAGCTGAGGCCGGTGAGCATGTTCAGCATGAAGCAGGCGACGCCGGCAATGGTGGCGAGCGAGGCCAGCCGCGCTTCGTAGAGGATGCGCATGGAAACAGGCAAAGGCATGAGGACAAGCAGGTCGCGGCGATCGGGCAGAGCCGCTTCCCACTGGAAGACAGCGAGCAGCCCGGCAACGAGAAGGTTGAGCGAGAGCAGCATGTGCTGGGTCTTCCAAAGAAAGAGTGGCGCCGGGGCGCGAGGCACGAACATGATCTCGACAGTGAGCAGCATGCTGAGCGTGAGCAGGATGCCGGCGAGCTGGCCCATTAGCCGCTGCGGATCGCCGGAGGCGGAGAGCGATTCGACGGCGATCGAGCGCTCATAGAAGACGCGGTAGAGCACGCGGAACGGTGATGCGTGGACCGGTTTATCGGGCATCGATGAGCTCCACGATCTGCCGCGCGACTGCGACGGTATCCTGCTCGACGGCAAGCTGGGAAAAGATCTCCTCCAACGACGAGCGCTGCATGAGCGAGCGCAGATTTGCGATGGAGTCGTCGGCAACGATACGTCCGCGGTGCAGGATGACGACCTGCGTAGCGAGGCGCTCGACGGTGTCGAGCTCATGCGAGCTGAAGAGCACAGTTTTGCCGCGCGCGGCGAGCTCGGCAATGAGATGCCGGAGGATCAATGCGGAGCCGATATCGAGGCCGGAAAATGGCTCATCGAGCAGAACCAACTCTGGGTTGTGCAGGAGCGCGGCGGCGAGCAGGATCTTCTGGCGCATGCCCTTCGAATAGGAAGAGAGGGTGACGTGGCGGTCGCCGTGCAGGTTGAGCAGATGCAGCAGGCCATCGATGCGCTTGGCTCCCGTGCGGCCAAAGAGACCGCGAAGCTGCGCCACCATCACCAGATATTCGAGCCCGCTCAGATGCGTGTAGAGGTGCGGCTCCTCCGGCACGTAGCCAAAGCGTGAGCGCCAGGCGCGGAAATCTTTATCGACAGGCTCGCCGGCAAAGAGTACCTGGCCGCCACTCGCCGGCAACAGGCCGGTGATGATCTTCATGGTGGTCGACTTGCCGGAGCCATTGGCACCGAGGTAGCCGGTCACCTCCCCGGCACGAGCGCAGAAGGTCGCATCTTCGACCGCGGTGATCCCACCATAGCGCTTCGCGAGATGGCGCAATTCGAGCATGGCTACCCTATGTAGTTTACTGCTATCAGCATTGTCAAGTCCGATTTCTGTCTTGATTCCGCACACTCCCCGCTGCACTCCGCAGTTCTGCTGCCTTTATTCACGACACCGGGAGTCATGGCGCACACGAAGACATTGTTTTCCTCTGCCGATACACCCACTGAGCAGTTCTGCTGCAGGAGTCGCAGGCTTGGAAACGCAGAGTGATATGCAACTAGGGATCCTCAGCTCGATCTGGCGCAGGCATCATGACCGGGAGGAAATGGCGACAGAAGTATTGCCTGCGCGCTCCACACTTGCCCTGGCTGAGTCCGTCGCCCGACGCTTTGTAGCACGCCAGGCGATCTTCGACCGGCAGCGAAAAGTCTTTGGCTACGAGTTGCTATTCCGCTCCGGGTGGGAAAACTCCTTCTCCGGCGACTTGAACGACGCGACACGAAAGATGATCGCCGATGGCGCACTCTATGGCTTCCACGACCTGACACATGGCGCGCCGGCGTTCGTGAACTGCACGCATGAGTCACTGGTGAATGGATTGGTGACACTGCTGCCCCGTTCGACCGTGCTCGAGATTCTCGAGACAGTAGAGGGCAACAGCGAGGTACTCGAAGCCTGCATGCGCTATAAGGCGATGGGCTACAAGCTGGCCCTCGACGACTTCCGCATGCATGAGGGCACGCGCGACCTGATCCCGCTGGCGGACTACATCAAAATCGACTTCACCCTCTCCGATGCGCGTGAGCGGCGGCAGATCCGCGATGCGTTGCGCGGACGCGACGTGATCCTGCTGGCGGAGAAGATCGAGACCGAAGCGGAGCTGGCGGCCGCAATCGACGAAGGCTTCACGCTCTTTCAGGGATATTTCTTCTGCCATCCAACGGTCTTTTCCAAGCGGCGGATGCCGGCGAACGGTGCGAACTATCTCTACCTGCTGTCCGCGCTGTGCCAGGGTGATTTTCACATTTCGCGCGTTGCATTACTGCTGCGTTCAGAGGCAGCACTGAGCTATCAATTGCTGCGGCTGGTGAACTCCGCAGGCTATGGAGTCAACCACGAGGTGCGCTCGCTCGAAGATGCGCTGATGCTGGCCGGCGAAGACCAGTTCCGCAAGCTGCTGATCAACGCCATTGCCACGGAGACCTGCCGCAACCGTTGTTCCGAGCTGCTGGTTCAGGTGCTGCACCGCGCCCGCTTCCTCGAGCTGATGTCCGGATGGACGCACGAGGACGCCAGTGAGCAGTACCTGCTGGGCCTGCTCTCGCTGATGGATGTGCTGTTGGATCAACCCGTGGAAGACCTGCTGCTGGAGCTGCCGCTGCGGCGGGAGATTCGCACCGCGCTATGCGGCGACACCGGCAACGCGGGTACAGCGCTGAAGCTCTACGAGCACTATCGCGACGCCGACTGGTTCTATTGCCTGCATGCATGCGCAAATCTGCACATCACGGAAGATAAGCTCTCCGACCTTTATCGCCAGTCGCTGCTGTGGGCGGAGAAGGCTGCTTCGCTTGAGCCTCCTCCGGCATACGCAGCGAGTTGAGGTTACCCCGGAGGCCAGGCCATAGGCCGGCCGCCGAGCAGGTGCAGGTGCAGGTGCGAGACGGTCTGGCCACCGTCCGGGCCAGTATTGATGACGACGCGATAGCCATTGTCGAGGCCATGCTCACGGGCCAGCCCGGCAGCTGTGACGTGCATGTGCCCGAGGACAGCCTTGTGATGCCCGGCGGCCTCGGCCAACGAGCCGATGTGCTCACGCGGAATAATGAGCGCATGGAAGGGCGCCTTGGGGTCAATATCCGCGAAGGCGTACACCGTTTCATCGGAGTAGAGCTGCTTCGACGGAATCTCTCCCGCCGCAATTTTGCAGAAGATGCAGTCCATGCCCTCCAGCATGCCACGGGGATGCATTCCGAGGCGAACATGCGCCGGCAAAATCAGGGCGCAGGCGGGAAGTAGCGCGGGCGCTTGCCTGGGCCCCAGGGATCGTACTGCGCGGCAAAGCGCACCCGCTCAGCAATCGAAGGATGGCTACTGGTCCACCACTCGACCAAGGCATTGGGGGCAGGGTCTTCGAGCCACAGCTCGCCGAGATGCTGGAAGTTTCCGGCGCAAAGAGCCTGGGGATTGGCGACTATGCCATGCAGTGCTTCCTGGCCATAGACATCGGCCGCGTGCTCTTCCCAGCGGCTGAAGACATTTGCAACCGGATCGGCTACAAATCCGAGCAGCGACATGGCGAGCAGCAGCAGACCGAGCGAAGACCAATCGTCGAGCGAAGGAATACGCCAGCGCTGGCCACGGCAGGCGACGGCCCAGACAAGGAGGCGTGCGGCGATCCAGAAGAAGACAAGCATGACAACAAAGGAGTAGAGCATGCCGAGATAGATATGGTGCAGCACGTAGTGGCCCTGCTCATGCGCGTACATGGCAAGAATTTCGTCGGAGGATTCCATGGTGAGCGAAGTATCCCAGACGACGATGCGCTTGGAGGCGCCGAAGCCGGTGACATAGGCGTTGGGAGCAGCCACCTTGCGACTCGCGTCCATGACGAACATGCGCGAGGGCGGGATGGCGAGGCCGCCACGCTGCACGACACGCTCGAGGGACTGGACGAGCGCGGGGTCACGCTGTGCGAGCGGGGAGAAATGATCGAAGAGCGGATCGATCACGATGGGAACGATGAAGACAGCAGCGACTTCGCAGGGAATGGCGAGGATCCAGAACCAGAGCCACCAGCGGCGCGGCGATTTGCGCAGCAGTGCATAGAGCACACCGAACGCGATAGAGCCGAAGAGAAGCGTCAGCACCACAGACTTGGCGAAGTCACTGAGCCAGAGCTGCCAGCTTTCCACCGAGATGCCATAGAGACGGTACTGATGATGGAGATAGAGCGAGGCAGGCAGATCGATCGCAGTGAGCAGCAGCAGCCACGGCGGCGCAACGAGGAGGCCCTGAAGCCATTTGCGCGGGGTGCATCGCGCAGCCCAGCCGGCGATGCGGGCACCGAGACCGGATTGCACGAGGAGCCAGAGAACAAGCAGCGTCCAGGCAGTACCGCCAAAATGCGCGAGGGTGCGGGCGTGGCTGAGTGCCTGCGCCTTGAGCAGCTTGTCCGGTGGCAGCGTGTAGACGGTGGGGAAGCTCGTCATAGAGCCAGCATAGAGCCGGACGCGGATGTTTGGGCAGGCGCGATTCACATTGCCTCGTAACGGGCAGGCAAGTACACTGGCGACACTCAGGCCTACCTCTGACCCGGCCTGTACCGAGCGTCTTTCCGCATGTTGCATCGTTCGCGCCGTCTTCTTTCCTCTGTCGTTCTCGCCTCCACGACTTTTTTTGCACTGCCGCTGCTGGCTGCGCCTGGCTCCCAGCCCGATTCGCCACTTCTCAACGCAATGAGCACAGAACTGCATCGTGCGGTAACGAGCCTGGGCGCGCCATCCGCAGGCAAAGCGGATGACGACTCGCAGCCGGCTCCCTACTTTGTGAGCTACGACGCGCACGACCTCTCGACGGTGTCCATCACCGCGCAGCAGGGCGCGCTGCTGGGAGATGACGCGGCGAACAACCGCGTGGTGGATGTCGTGATCCGCGTAGGCAGCCCGGCGCTGGACAACACGCATGGGCAGCATCGCGCCTCCGCGATTACGACTGTGCCGCTGCCGCTGGCCGATGACCAGGAGGCGTTGGCGCGGTCGCTGTGGTATGCGACGAATGCGGGCTACGGCAAGGCGCTGCAAACCTATCTGCAGGTAAAGACCGAGACGGGCGTGCGCGCAGACGAGGAAGATAAATCGCCGGACTTCTCGAAAGACACGGCGCAGACGGCATTGCAGGCTCCAGCACCTTCCCTCTCCGTGAACCGCGCGGCATGGGGCGAGCGGCTGCGAGCGCTGTCGGCAGTCTTTCGTGAGTATCCGCACGTGTACACGAACTTCGTGATGATGACGGCACAGAGTGAGACCGGATACTTCGTCTCCTCTGAAGGCGCGAAGGTGGTGACGCCACACCAGCTGGCGCGCGTCGTGGTATTTGCGAGCACGCGCGCCGATGACGGGATGGACCTCTTCCGCGCGCAGACCTTCGAAGCCAGAACTGCGGCCGAGCTGCCTTCGCAAAAAGAGATGGAAGCAGCAATGCACAAGCTGGGCGCGAGCCTCGAGGACCTGCGCAAGGCGCCTGTGACACAGCCCTACGATGGACCGGCGCTGCTCTCGGGCCGCGCAGCAGCGGTGTTCTTCCACGAAGTGCTGGGACATCGGCTGGAAGGCCAGCGGCAGCGTGGCGACCAGGAAGGGCAGACCTTTACAAAGGACATCGGCAAGGCGATTCTGCCGCCGTTCCTCTCGGTGGCCGACGATCCGACGATGGCGACCTTCGACGGCACATACCTGAGCGGCTATTACAGCTATGACGATGAAGGGCAGCGTGCGGAACGGGTGGCGCTGATCCAGGATGGCGTGCTGAAGACGTTTCTCATGTCGCGGCTGCCCATCGCGAGCTTCGCCAGCTCGAATGGGCATGGACGCGCGCAGATCGGGCTGATGCCGACGGGCCGGCAAGGGAACCTGATCGTGAGCTCAACGAAAACAGTGCCGGATAAGGAGCTGCGGCAGATGCTGATCGACGAGGCCAAGAAGCAGAACAAGCCCTACGGGCTCTACTTCGACGACATCTCGTCGGGCTTCGCGGTGACGAATCGCGCGGCACCGCAGGCTTTCCAGGTGATTCCTCTGGTGGTCTATCGCGTCTATACCGACGGCCGGCCGGATGAGCTGGTGCGCGGGGTGAGCATCGTAGGCACGCCTCAGGCGGCGCTGACGCGCATCGTAGCGACGGGCAATCATCCGGAGATATTCAACGGAGAATGCGGGGCCGAGTCGGGGAGCATTCCAGTCTCGGCCATTGCGCCGGCGATGCTGGTCAGCGAGATCGAGACGCAACGCCAGGAGCAGGGTACGGCGCGGCCGCCGATTCTGCCACCGCCGACGGCCGTCTCCACGGCAGCTCCGGAGGTGCATGAATGATCCGTACACTGACATACGGGCTGCTGGGCGCTGCGCTGGTACTGCCGATTTCCGCCGCAGCACAGACGCAAGCTTCTTCCAATACAGCAGACGCGGAGAAAGATCCGGTTCTGACGGCGATGTTGACGGAGCTGCATCGGAATCAGTCCCAGCTACAGTTACAAAATTTCGAGAAGCCATATTACATCGAGTACCGCATCGACGATGTGACGCAGTACGAAGCATCAGCAGGGTATGGCGCTCTGGTTGGCGAGCACGAGACGCATCGGCGCATTGCACGCGTAGTGGTGCGGGTGGGAGATTACAAGCTCGACTCCTCGGGCGAGCGCGGCGATGCTTCGCTTGAAGTCACGTCCATCGACAATGACGCGATGGCGTTGCGCTACGCGCTGTGGGCGGCGACGGACGCAGCCTACAAGAATGCACTCAACAACCTGACGGCGAAGCAGGCAGCGCTCAAGTCGGTGCAGACTCCGCCACAGGCCGATGATTTTTCGCACGAGAAGGCGGTGGTGTCGATTGCGCCGGTGGCGCACCCCGATCTTGACCGCGCGGCGTGGATGCAACGCCTGGTAGAGGCGACGGGAACCTACCGCAGCGATGCGGCCACGAAAGACTTTGCCGCAGAGATTCAGACAAGCGAAGGCACGCTCGAGTCGCGGTTGCGCACCGAATACCTGGTGAACACCGAGGGAACTATCGTGCGCAAGAGCGGTGTAACCTATCGCGCCGAGGTGCAGGCCGAAGCGCAGGCAGCAGACGGCATGCGCCTTGAACGCTCCTACAGCGTGAGCGGCGTAACCAATGCAGACCTGGGCAGCGCAGAACACTTCCACAATGGCATTCTCCGGATGCTTACCGGGTTAAACAATCTGCGGCTGGCTCCTGTGATGGCCGACGAATATCACGGACCGGTATTGTTTTCGGGCGGCGCATCGGCACACGTCTTCGACGAGCTGTTCGCACGGGCGCTGGCGGCACACCGGCCGGAGCTGGGATCGTCGGCACGCACGGTTGGGCCGTTCGCTTCGAGCTATCACACGCGTGTGCTGCCGGACTTCATGAAAGTGATCGACGATCCTTCGCTCACTACCTTCGACGGCAAGCCGGTGCTGGGCGCGTACACGATCGATGACGAAGGGGTGCCGGCGCAGGCGGTTACAGCGGTCGACAATGGGCGACTGCTGAGCTATCTCACCGGACGAGAACCGATCCGCGATTTTCCTGCATCGAACGGCCACGCGCGAGCGGCAACAGCTGGCGCGGCAACACCGCGCGTGGGCGTACTGCACATCGAGTCTTCGGAGACCATCTCGCCTGACGAGCTTGAGAAGAAACTGGTGGCCATGGGCAAGGACCAGGGCCTCGACTCGGTGTACCTGGTGGATACGCTGAGCGGGACGGAGCGTCCACGCACGCTGTTCCGCATCAAGGTGTCGGATGGCTCGCGCGAGATGGTGCGCGGAGCACAGCTGGGCGATGTCGACCTTCGGCTGCTGCGCTCGGGAATCCTGGCGGTGGGCAACAATCCATATGTCGCCAATACCTTCGGCGACATTCCGAGCACCGTGATTGCGCCGCCGCTGCTCTTTGACGATGTGACGGTGAAGAAGGCAGAGCAGAGGAACGACAAGCTGCCCTACTATCCTCCGCCACAATAGCGGTGATTGCACCGTCGCAGTCATGCCTGCGGCGGCCCTGCTACACTGGCGGGACTTCCATACCAGAGCTTGAGGTTCGTCGATGCACGTGCTTCGCTGTCTTGTGGTTCCCGCCGCTCTCACCGCCGCCCTTATTGCGCTGCCAGTCTTCGCGCAGACACCCGCACGCACACTGATCCGCGCCGGACACGTGCTGAACGTGCATGACGGCTCGGAGCCCTCCGACCAGACGATCATCGTAACCGGCGACCGCATCACGGCGATCGCGCCCACAGCCTCCACGCCGAAGCAGGCCGGAGACACGGAGATCGACCTGCGCGGAATGACCGTCATGCCGGGGCTGATCGACGTGCACACGCATCTCACAAGCGCCACCGACTTCGATCCCTACACAGAACTGGCAACCTCGGTCGCGAAGAGCGCGCTGATCGGCGCACGCAATGCGAAGGTAACGCTCGAAGCCGGATTCACGACGGTACGCAACGTAGGCGCCGAGGGTTATGCGGATGTGGATCTGCGGGATGCCATCAACGAAGGATTGGTGGAGGGGCCACACATGCAGGTGAGCGGGCCACCGCTGGGCATCACCGGCGGCCACTGCGATGAGAACCTGCTGCCGATCGGCTACCACGTGCAGGCAGGCGGTGTGGCCGACGGCGTGGAAGCGGTGCAGCACAAGGTTCGCGAGACGATCAAATACGGCGCGGATGTAATCAAGATCTGCGCGACGGGCGGCGTGCTCTCAAAGGGCGACGACCCGCAGGCATCGCAGTACACGCTCGAGGAGATGAAGGCCATCGTCGCCGATGCGCACCGGCTGGGGCGCAAGGTGGCAGCGCATGCGCATGGATCGCAGGGCATCCTGTGGGCGACAGAGGCCGGGGTTGACTCCATCGAGCACGGCTCATACATGAACGACGAGGATATTGCGGCGATGAAGGCGCACGGTACCTACTTTGTGCCAACGGCGTACCTCATCGACTGGATGCAGCAGAGCGGAAAGCTTCCTCCGTTCTATGCCCAAAAGATGAAGGATGTGAGCGCGGTGGAGAAAGCGAATGCCAAGCGAGCCATTGCCGCGGGGCTGAAGGTTGCGCTAGGCACGGATGCAGCAGTCTATCCGCATGGACTGAACGCGCATGAGCTGGATGTGTATGTGAATCAGTTCGGCATGACGCCGCTGGCCGCGATCCAGACGGGAACGCTCAACGCAGCGGACCTGATGGGATGGAGCGACAAGATCGGTTCCCTCGACGCGGGCAAATGGGCCGACATCATCGCGGTCGAGGGCGATCCGCTGAAGGATGTGCGCATTCTTCAGCATGTGCCGTTCGTGATGAAGTCTGGCACCGTCTATAAGAGCGAGATACCACACGCATGAAGGCAACGGGCTTTGAGTTTCGCTTTCGCATCTGGATCGGGTTCCTGATTTATGTGCTGGGCTTCTGGACGCCATGGCTACGCTATGGCGCTGGCGCGGCTCGGGTAACAACGACATGGCTCGAGCTTTCGGGCGAGCTGGGACGCGTCATGCCGCTCGAGACGGCTTCTCTCACGATCACGCTGGCAGCGCTGGCATGCATCGCAGCCGGCGCTGCATTTCGCGTGTGGGGCACAGCCTATCTCGGCGGCTCGATCGTGCAGTCGGCGACGATGCATGCACAGGGAGTGGTCGCAGCCGGGCCGTATCGGCACGTACGCAACCCACTCTACTTCGGCGCATGGCTGTTCGGCGTGGGTATCTCGATCCTGATGCCGGTGACGGGAGCCCTGGTGTTCATCGTGCTGAGCTTTGTGCAGGTCCTGCGGCTGATCCTGCGAGAAGAGCCATATCTCACCGGGCAGCAAGGGCAGGCGTATCTCGACTACTGCGCGCGAGTACCGCGATTTGTGCCCAGCGCAAAACCGAAGCTGGCAGCATCCTCTCTGCATCCCGCGTGGGCACAGGCCATGGTGGCAGAGAGCTTCTACCTGACCATGCTGATCGCATTTGCCGTGCTGGCGTGGCGCTATAACGCGCAGCTGCTGACGCAGGCACTGCTGGTGTGCTTCGGGCTGTCACTGGTGGTGCGAGCGCTGTTCGTGCGCAAGGCATGAAAAAAGGGAGACGGGCCTCAGATCCGTCTCCCTCTCCCTAATAAGTGATTGCCGCGTTATGGTTCTTTTCAGGCGGCGGCTGCCTGCAATGCCATGACTACTTCTTCGGCGGAGCGATGGTATCCTTCGCGGCCTTGGCCACGCGGAACTTGACCACGGTCTTGGCCTTGATCTTGATCTGCTCACCGGTCTGCGGGTTGCGGCCGATGCGCGCCTTGCGCTCTGCCTTGACCAGACGGCCCAGGCCAGGGATCACGAATACGCCGTTCTTCTTGGTTTCCTTGATCGCGGTTTCCGCGAGCAGGTCAAGGAAGGCCGCGGCCTGCTTGTTGGTCAGTTCGAGCTTCTCCGCCAGAAGGCGGACCAGTGCGGTTTTGGTAAGAGCTGCTGCCATGTGTTTCCTCCTCAGATTTCGTTTGTTCGCGAATGGAGAAATTCTGCGCAACCTCTCCAACCGCCTTGCCAGTCTTCTTCGCCGCTCGCCGGAACTGCTTTCGTCCTTTGTTTATGCGGGTCTGAGAGACCTACCGCCGTTTACCTTGCGGCTTTTCCGGTGGCGTTGTCAACAGCAAAACCCCGGTTTCCACAGGTTTTTATCGGTATTTCTGTGTTTTTTGGCTGCTTTTGCCCGAAATCGGGCACTTTTTGTCCTCGTAATTGAGAAAAACAGCTTTCCATACGGACACGCGCCTCCCTGTGGAGGTTGCGGCGCATGCAGCGATTTCACGCCGCGCCACAGCGACGCGATCGCTTAAGAGAGCCCGAAAAGCGGCTTGCGTTTCGGCTGTGCAGCGGCGAGCAGCGGCTCATTCAGAAAGCCGACCAGCGGCGTGGACAGACGAAAATATTTCTCGATCGTGATAGAAAGATCGGGCCTGAGAGCGGTTGCGGCAGGCAGCTCAGCCAGCACTCCCCACTGTCGCCAGCGAACCCACTCCAGCGCCGGATGCTCGGCCGGAAAGCCCTTCGGCGGGCGCGTGAGCGCCATCGGCTCATGCAGATTCATGACCCGGCGAAGCTTCTTGTCCTCCACGAGCGCGCGGAAGCGTTCGTGATGCGCGAGCAGATGCGTGCGGATGGCGAAGAGCTGCTCCTTGGGCGGCATGTAGACGCCGGCAGCAATGAGCACGCCTTCGGGTGCGATCTGCAGATAGTAGCCGCTTCCCGAGGTCTTCTCCAGGCCGGCATGTGTCCACCATGCGGCGATATGCGTCTTATACGGCGTCTTGTCGGCGGAGAAACGCGTGTCGCGATAGATGCGGAAGAGGCTCTTGTGCGCGGGACGAATGTGGCCGGGAGCGTAATCCATCATGCCGGCGGTCAGGCGTTCGATGAGGGCCAGCATGGGCTGCTTCAGCTCCTGCTCATAGACCTCGCGACGCGCTTCGAACCATTCGCGCCGGTTGTTGCGCTTGAGGTCGCGGAGAAACTTCAATCCTGCTTCGCGGAAGTAAGGGACTGCGGTCGGATGGCTCTTCGCAGTTGAAGTCTTCTTCTTCGCTACAGCTTTTTTTGCTGCTTTAGCCTGCATGCCGGTCATTCTATGCTGAGAATGAGATGGGAATTTCCTCAGGCCTGCGGGCCTGTCTGCCGGCATTTCCATTCAGGAGCTCATCGATGACCGCACCTCGTACTTTGCATTGGCTTTTGCTCGCATGCTCTTCGCTGTTATGCGCGAGCGCAGGCATGGCCCAGTCTTCCGGAGCTTCTCCGGTCGACCCACCAGCAGGCGCGCATCTGCTGATGACCGCGCAGGGCCAGGGCTTGCAGATATACATCTGCACGGACCGGCAGTGGGTTCTGCAGGCTCCGGATGCCAAGCTGTTCAACGCGCAGGGGACACAGATCGGCACGCACTTTGCCGGGCCTACATGGCTCCTCAACGACGGCAGCCAGGTAAAAGGCAAGGTCCTGGCTACGCAGGCTTCTCCGGATTCCAAAGCGGTGCCGTGGCTGCTGCTCGAAGCGGTGCCGAATTCGGGCAGCGGGCAGTTCGCCTCCGTGGCATGGATTACCCGCACCAATACGCAGGGCGGCAAGGCTCCGGCCGTGGTCTGTCCCGGCCCCGGGGCGAAGCTGCCCGTTGCCTACACCGCCACGTACAGCTTCTACACGCGGTAGAGCTTACTCTTCGAGCTCGATCTCCCGCGCCTGCCGGAGTGAGAAGCGTTCTCCGGCCCGCAGGGTAAGCTCGAGACGCGCTCCGCGGCGCACGTGGTACACCAGCGCCGGACGGAAGCAGACAAGGCATGTCCCGCGTGCGAGACGCGCACTGGGATAGAGGATGCCATTGCTGCCCTGCGCGAGCAGCGTGTCCGCCAGCCGCTGCGGCTCGCGATAGCACTCCGGGATCGGCTCCTTCTCGAGATACTTTTCCATCTCAGGCTCGCCGCCGGTGAGGTCATGCACGGGCATGGAGAAGTCTGCGAGATAGTCGTCGAAGGTGGAGACTTCAGGCTCGGGCCAGTTCACTTCTTCGAGCTGGCGGAGCTTATGGAAAGCGACTTCGGCAAGGGAGGTCTCGCGCGTCAGGCCGGCATACCAGGCGCCGCGATCCGGACCGTTGAAGCGGCCGCCATCGGGCGAAGCGTGGGTAAAGGCAGCGTTGACGATGTGCGCGTAATCGACGCCGTAGACCAGCTCGAGCACGCTGATGCCGGGCAGCAGGCCTTCCTCGCCGAGCAGGCGGTCATTGGTCGCGCTGTCGAGCTCGAGGAGATCGGCGACCTCCGATTCGTTGTCGCTGAGGCGCGAGAGAACGGAACCGCTCTCGCTGAACTTCGCGGGGATGAGGCGATGGGCGTTGCGCAGTCGTACCGTGCTTACCGGAGGCAGAGGTGGGGGAAAGGGCTCTGCCATTATTGGCCGCCGCGCCGCGCATCGAGGAGCTGCCGCACGTGGAGCATGCCGGGCTGGCCGCGCTGGATGATGTAAGCCAGCGGCGGCGCGCCGCGGAACATGGGGTTCGTGTTCGGCAGCGTGATCCACGCATCGGCCAGCTTGCGGCTGTAGAGGATATTGAGCGCCTTGAAGATACCGAGCAGAATCGAGATGCGCGTGAGCATGTCCTGATCGAGAGCGCGGTCGAGCGTGCGGCCCCGGGCGTCCTTCTTCCACGCATAGTAAGAGCCCGACGAGATGCCGCCGAGCAGGGCGCGGGACTCGGGATCTTTAAGACCCCACTTGTCGACGATCGTCAGGAAGCCTTTTACAGCTGCAGGGCTGAGCCTGCGGCGCACGGCCGGATCGGACAAATCCGCCGCCACTTCACTGCGATAACCGGGAACATTCGGCAGAGCCAGGGATGCTGCCATACCGTCACTCTCCAAAAATGAGTTACATGTGCATCATATTTGATGAGTTCATACAATGCACGTTTTTTATGAACGCCGCCCGTTTTTGGTTCTTTTCCAGACACGGTGCTCACCGTCTCCAAGGTATCTCCGTCTGACGGAACGCGGGTGGCTCGCGCGGCGTATTCTTCTCTGGCGCATGGACAAAGGTCATCCTGCGACCCCGGCCAATCTGCTTGTATCGTCTTCGACGAGGTGAATCCTGTGGGCACTTTCTGGAGCGATCTCCGCCACGCTCTTCGTATGTTCCTGAAAAACCCGGGGTTTACGCTGGCCGCAGTCGGCGCGCTGGCCCTCGGCATCGGGGCGAATACGGCCATCTTCAGCGTGGTGAATGCGGTTCTGCTCAAGCCGCTCACCTATCCGGACCCGGACCGCATCGTCCACCTGATGCTCACCTATCCGGACGGCAGCGGGCCGGTGACTTCGCCGACGAAATACAACCTGTGGCGCACCGAGACCGGCTCCGTGCTGCAGGATGTCACGGCTTACGATTTTGGCGGCCCAGGCTTCAACCTTACGGGCGACCATCCGGAGCAGGTGCACGGTATCCATGCAAGCGAGGCTTTTTTCCGGCTCTTTGGCGCGCCGGTGATGCTGGGGCGGACGTTCACGCCGCAGGAGGACTCCCCGAACGGCGGCAACGTGGTGGTGCTGAGCTACGGGCTCTGGCAGCGGCGCTATGGCGGCGACCCGCACATGGTGGGCCGGTCCATCTCGCTCAGCAACGAACCTTACACCGTGGTAGGCGTGCTCGGTCAGAGCTTCCGCTCTGACCCGGAGGCGGAGCTCTTTGTGCCCTTCCAGCTCGATCCGGAGAGCACCAACCAGGGCCACTACTTCCAGGCCTCGGCGCGGCTGAAGCCGGGCGTGACGCTGGCTCAGGCAAACGCCCAGTTGAAGATCGTCGCCGACCAGTTCCGCCGCCGCTATCCGGGTGGCATGGATGTTCACGAGGGTTTCAGCGCCGAGCCGCTGCGCGATCTGATCGTGAGCGATATCCGCTCCTCGCTGTTCGTGCTGCTGGGCGCGGTGGGCTTTGTGCTGCTGATTGCCTGCGCGAATGTCGCCAATCTGCTGCTGGTGCGGGCAACGGGACGCAGGCGGGAGTTCGCGATCCGCGCGGCCATGGGTGCAGGACGAGCGCGGATTGTGCGACAGCTGCTGACCGAAAGCGTGCTGCTCTCGGTAACCGGCGGCGTGCTGGGACTGATTCTTGGCTACGTAGGCGTGCGGGCGCTGCTGGCAGTCAGTCCTGCGGATATTCCTCGTGTGGGCGAAGGCGGCGCGGATCTCGGTCTGGACTGGCGGGTACTGCTGTTCACGCTGGGCGTTTCGCTGCTGACCGGCATTCTCTTCGGACTGTTTCCGGCGCTTGGCGCAGCGCGGCCGGACCTGAACACCACGCTCAAGGAGAGCAGCAACCGCTCGGGGACAGGCTTTCGGCAGGGCATGGCTCGTTCGCTGCTGGTGGTGAGCGAGGTCTCGCTGGCGCTGGTGCTGCTGATCGGCGCTGCGCTGCTGATCCGAACCTACATGGCGTTGCGCGCGGTACAGCCCGGCTTCGACACGCACCATGTGCTGACCATGGAGATGTCCGTGGTGGGAGACCACTTTTCGAAGACCGCGGCAGTCGCACAGCTGGTGCGCAATGGACGCGAGCGGGTGAATGCGATCCCGGGCGTGGAGGAATCGGCCTCGACCTGCTGCCTGCCGCTTGAAGGCGGCTTCGGGCTGCCATTCATCGTGGTGGGGCGGCCACTCGGCAAGGAGCAGCAGACCGGCGGAGCCGGCTGGATGAATGCCTCGCCCGGCTATTTCTCAACCTTCAAGATCCCGATTCTGCGAGGACGCGACTTTACCGATCAGGACACGGCGGGAGCTCCAGGCGTCGTGCTCATCAACCAGACGATGGCGAAGCAGTTCTGGCCGAAAGACAACCCGGTCGGCCAGCAGATCATCATCGGCAAGGGCGTGGGGCCGCAGTTCGACGAGCCGGCACGGCAGATCATCGGCATCGTCGGCGATATTCATGATGGCGGCCTGAATCGCAATCCGCGCCCGCTGATGATCATTCCGCAGGCGCAGGTGACCGATGGCATCACGGCGCTGAATGCCACGATTGGACCGGTGGTGTGGGTGGTGCGCACGCATGCCGATCCGCACCAGCTCTCCTCGGCCATTGTCGAGCAGCTTCGCCAGGCAAGCGGCGGCTTCCCGGTAGCACGCGTGAGGACGATGGATGAGGTGGTGGTGCGGTCGACGGCGCGCGAGGACTTCAACATGCTGCTGCTGACCATCTTCGGGGCTTCGGCGCTGCTGCTGGCGGCGATCGGCATCTATGGACTGATGGCGTACTCGGTGCAGCAGCGCACGCAGGAGATGGGCATCCGCATGGCACTGGGTGCGGACCGCGCGCGCATCCGCAACCTGGTGGTGTGGCACGGCATGCGGCTGGCGCTGGCCGGTGTGGTGATCGGCGTAGGCGCGGCCTTCGGCCTTACGCGGCTGCTGGCCAGCTTTCTCTTCGGAGTCAAGGTCTACGATCCGACGGTCTTTGTCGCGGTGCCGGTGATCCTGACGCTGGTAGCGCTGGCCGCTGTGTGGATGCCGGCGACGCGCGCTTCCCGGCTGGACCCGATGCAGGCCCTGCGGGTGGAGTGAGACGCAATGTCATGTGGCCGCGATAGAGCATTTCCCCCGAAAGGGTAGAGTGAGGAGAGATCGCCAGAGCCGTTTTTTCTCAAGGAAAATGGCATGGCACGCCCCTTGGTGACCGCACCGTATCAGGGGAAATGCTCTAGCATCGTGGCATGAGCGAACCTGTTGCTGTGATCACCGGGGCTGCGCAGGGCATTGGCCGCCGCACTGCCGACCTGCTGGCTTCCGAGGGCTATCGTATGGCGGTCATCGACCTGCATGAGCCCGCGCACGCCTTTGCCGACAACGTGTTTCTGCACCTCGGCGACATTACGCAGGAGACCTCGGTCGCAGAGTTTGCGGACGCGGTCTTCGCCCGCTATGGACAAGTCGACGTTCTGGTAAACAATGCCGGCATCAGCCACATCGCGCCCGCGGAGACGATCTCTGCAGCAGACTATCGGCGTGTGCTCGAAGTGAACCTTGTAGCGCCGTTTCTGCTGGCGAAGGTATTCGGTCGGCAGATGCTCGATGCGGGCAGCGGATCGATCGTGAACGTGGCCTCGATTGCCGGCACCGCCGGTGTGGGAGACCGCGCCGCCTATAACGCCTCGAAGCATGGACTGATCGGGCTGACACGCACGCTCGCCGCCGAGTGGGGCGGGCGCGGGGTACGCGTAAACGCAGTGTGTCCTGGCTGGGTAAAGACAGAAATGGACGAGGCCGATCAGGCCGGCGGCAGCTATGCGGACGAAGACATCACCCGGCGCGTGCCGATGGGCCGCTTCGCTATCCCCGAAGATATTGCGCAGGCGATTGCGTTCCTGGCCGATGGCCGCAGAAGCGGCTTCGTGAATGGGCACACGTTGGTGGTAGACGGCGGCTGGACAGCCGATGCGAGCTGGGAGCGTCTGCGGCTGAGCAAACGCGGCGACACTGCTGCGGAAGGCTCGCGATGAAGCTGCGCACACTGGGGCACACGGGCATGCGCATCTCTGAAATCGGGCTGGGCACGTGGGGCATGGGCGGCGCGGTGACTGGCTGGCATGGCACGGACGATGCAACGAGCACGGCGGCCATCCATCGTGCACTGGACCTGGGACTGAACTTCATCGACACGGCGCTCTCTTACGGTGAAGGGCATAGCGAGCGGCTGATCGGCGCGGCGCTGGCGGAGCGGCCGGATACCGAGGTGATGGTCGCCTCGAAGATTCCTCCGAAGAACGGCTTTCAGAATGCGCGCTCGCCGGAGACACCGCTGTCCGATGCCTTTCCACCGGAGCACGTGATTGCGATGACCGAGGAGAGCCTGCGCAATCTGCGCCGCGAGACATTGGAACTGCAACAGCTGCACCTGTGGCATGACAGCTGGCTTGCAAGCACAACAGAGCGCGATGCGCTCTTCGAGGCGATAGCGCGGCTGCGCAAGCAGGGAAAGGTCCGCGCCTTCGGTATCTCCATCCTGCGGAGCAATCCGGAGAATGGCGTAGCGCTGATCGAGAGCGGACTGGTGGACGCGGTGCAGGTGATCTATAACCTCTTCGACCAGCGGGCGGCGGCGCGACTCTTCCCGCTGTGCATCGAGCGCAACATCGGCGTGCTGGCGCGGGTGCCGCTCGATGAGGGCGGACTGACCGGAACGATTACGGCTGAGACCGTCTTTCCGGAAGGCGATTTCCGCGCGGGCTACTTCCAGGGCGAGCGCAAACGCGAGGTCGCCGAGCGATGCGCGGCGGTCGTGGCCGATCTGCGCGAGACCGATGAAAGCATCACACTCGCCGATCTTCCGCGCATAGCGCTGCAGTATGTACTCGCGCATCCGGCAGTCACGGCAACAATTCCGGGCATGCGCTCGCCGCGCCATGCCGAGCGCAACTGCGCAATCGGCAGCCTGCCGCCACTGACGAAGGAGCAGCTGGCGATCCTCGAACGCCATAGCTGGGCTCGCAGCTGGTAAAGACAAAAGGGCCGTCGCAAAGACGGCCCTTGGTGCGTATCGGCTTAATACTTGGCCACATTTACATAGAAGAGATCGGTTGCGACATCGAACTGATCCTTCGTCAGCGAGGTTTTCATCGTCTGCCACTGCTCGGTAGGCGTGATGCGCTGCCAGTGGTCCTTTTCACCGACGAGGATAGGCATGGCGAAGTCGGGCTCATCGACACGCCACTTGTAGCTGACTGTGCCCTGCAACGGGTCAAAGAACAGCTCCAGCGTGGGAATGTCGGCGTGACGCAGATACTGGTTGAAGATAGGCGTGAGGTTCATGCCGGTCTCGTGATTGAAGTAGGTCATCACGTCTTCGGTCATGATGTTGTGGTACTTGAACTCCTGGAAGAAGTTGTAGAGCAGTGGCCACCACTTGTCGTCATTGTTGATGACGGAGCGCAGCGTGTTCAGCATGAGCGCGCCCTTGAAGTACTGGTCTTCGGTAGGATTGCCGTTGACGCCGCGCTCGGTGATGATGGGACGCTCGTTGAAAATCTTCGGCTTCATGCCGTTGATGTAGCGGATAGCATCGTCGTGGCCCCAGCGATACTCGACGTAGAGCGCTTCAAGATACGTCGTCCAGCCCTCGTGAATCCACATATCGGAGCGATCGGCTGCTGACACCGCGTTGCCGAACCACTCGTGGCCGCTCTCGTGAATGATGATGAAGTCGAATTTCGGACTGATGCCAACACCGGTCCAGTCTTTCCCGAGATAACCGTTCTCGAAGTGATTGCCGTAGGCCACAGCACTCTGATGCTCCATGCCCGCGTAAGGCACCTCAATGAGCTTGTACCCATCTTCGATAAACGGATAGGGGCCGAAGTAGTGCTGAAAGGCGTTGATCATCTCACCCGCCTGCGCGAACTGCTTCTGCGCCTTGTCGACATCGCCCGTGAGCGCGTAGAAGTCGAGCGTGAGGCCGCCGATGCGCTCACCGAAGTGCTGGTAGTTTCCGATGTTCAGGGCCACATCGTAGTTGTTGATCGGATAGTGGACGAGCCAGTCCCAGCGGGTATAGCCATCGCCGAGATCCTTGTGGCCGAGCAGGCGTCCGTTTGAGATATCGACGAGGTTATTGGGGATCGCGACGCTGATCTCCATGTTCTCGACTTCATCACGCCACTGGTCCTTATTTGGCCACCAAAGGCTGGCGCCTTCGTCTTCACAGGAGGTATAGATCCACGGCTTGCCGGTAGGGTCCTTGTCGAAGACGAAGCCGCCGAAGCGGCCGGTCTTGAGCGGATGGCCCGAGTAGTAGAAATCGATGGAGTAGGTTGCGCCCTGATGAAGCGTCTCGGGGAAATCGATGAAGACGGCACCGGAGTCGCGCTCGTATTTGAGCTCGGTGGTGCCGAGCAGGATCTTGTCGATGTTCAGCGCCTGGTGCAGATCGAGCTGGATGCGGTTGCCATCCGAAAGCATGCGGAAGGTGATGGTGTTCTTGCCGCTGATGGTCTCCTTGTCCGGATCGACGCGGATATCGAGGTGATAGCCGATCAGATCGTTGTTTGCGCGGTAAGGACCATACATGCCCCGCAGAATGTCGGCGCGGGTCACCGGAGCTGCCGGGCCTTCGCTCTTGCGGGGCTTTGCCGGCGGCATGGGAGCCGGCGCGGCAGCGCCCGTCGGCGGAGCGGCGTTCTGGCCCAGTGGTTGAACCGCAGCGAAAGCGGGCATTCCAAACGCAAGGAGTGAGGCAAGCAGGACACGCGAAGGCAGGACAGACGAGAACATGCCATTAAGCGTAAACGAGCCTGGCTGCAACCGTCCTGCAAGCCCATGCTGACGGCTCTCCGGAAGTGTATTGACAAGGAGCGATTTCCGCCCTACTCTCACCCCTAATATGTTTAGGGAAAAAGACGCCGACGCAGGCCAACTCATCCAGGGAACGCTCGAGATGCTGATTTTGCGAGCGCTGACACGCGGTCCGCAGCATGGCTATGCCGTTGCGGAGTGGATTCATAACACTTCCCAGCAGGTGCTGCGGGTGGAAGAAGGCGCGCTGTATCCGGCCTTGCATCGGCTGGAGCTGCGTGGGCTGCTCGCGGCGAAATGGGGTATGTCCGAGAACAACCGGCGGGCCAAGTTCTACCAGCTGACTGCCGAGGGGAAAAAGCGGCTGGAAGCGGAATCGCAGCGCTGGGCAAGGCTTTCCGCAGCTGTCGCATTTGTGATGCAGGCTTCTTAAGGAGATCTCTCCATGTCTTACGGCACACACGGATTCCGGCTACGGATCAAGGCACTCTTCCATAAACGGCGTATGGATCGGGATATGGCTGAAGAGCTGGCCTTTCACCAGGCGATGATGCGCGAGAAAATGCTGCGCGAGGGCGCATCCCCGGGCGAGGCTGAAACCGCGATGCGGCGTGACTTCGGCAGCGAGGCGCGCTGGCATGAGCGGCTCCGCGAGCTGTGGCAGTTCCGGAGCCTCGAGCAGCTCAAGCGCGATGTGGTCTTCTCGATGCGACTGCTGAAGAAGTCGCCTGTCTTTACCTCCGTGGCCGTTCTGACACTGGCACTCGGCATCGGCGCGAACATGGCCATCTTCTCCATGATCAACGCGCTGCTCCTGCGTCCGCTGCCGGTACCGCACAGCGATGAGCTGGCGGTGATCCGCATCAATTACGGTCCGCAGATCCAATACAGCATGGCATCGCCATTCTTCCGCAGCCTAGAGCGGCGGCATGACGTCTTCTCGCAGGTCTTTGCCTTCAGTCGCTACCCGTTCAACGTGCGCATGCGTGGCGGCATCGAAGCGATGCCGGGCGAGATGGTGAGTGGGGATTATTTTTCCGGACTCCAAATCTGGCCGATCCTGGGCCGCACACTCACGCCGCAGGATGACCGGCCGGGCGCACCGGTACAGTCGCTGGTGCTGAGCTACGACACATGGAAGCATCGTTTCGACAGCAATCCCGCCGTACTGGGCCAGACACTCGAAGTCAGCAAGGTGATGTTCACCATTGTGGGCGTAATGCCGAAGGGTTTTTACGGCGCTGACCCGACAGAACGTCCGGACTTTTTCATTCCGCTGGCGACCGAGCCGCTGATCAATCCGGAAAACAGCATCACCAAGGCGGGCTACCACGGCTGGTGGCTTTCCGTGATGGGTCGCCGCCAGGCGGGTGTGACCCTGCCGCAGGCCAGCGCCGCACTGGCAACGGCAACCGAACCGATTCTGCGCGAGGGTGTACCGGACGCGAATTGGATCGCGCATTCGCTAAAGGATCATTTCCGCTTCGACGCGGAGGCGGGCGGACGCGGCTTTACGTATATGCGGCTGACATTCTCGAAGCCGCTTTACGTGGTCTTTGCGATGTGCGGCGGCATCCTGCTGCTGGCCTGTCTGAACCTGACCAGTCTGCTGCTGGCGCGGGGAGCTTCCCGGGAGCGGGAACTGGCGACGCGGCTGGCTCTGGGCGCAGCGCGGGCCAGGCTGGTGCAGCAGATGCTGCTCGAGAGTTTCATGTTGGGTGCGGCGGGCGCGGCAATCGGCCTTGTCTTTGCGCCACTGGTCAGTCAGTCGCTGTCTGCCGTTCTGTTAGCAAACAACTCCATCGCCGCCCCGCACCTCGATACGTCGCTCGATGTGCGGGTCTTCGGCTTCGCCGTGCTGTTAGTGGCGGTGTTAACCCTGCTAATCGGGTTACTGCCCGCACTAATGGCTACCGGCGGAAGCGTGAGCGAGCACCTGAAGGAAGGCCAGCATGCTTCGCGCAGCTATACGCGGCGCGCTTTGCTGCCGCGGCTGCTGATGGCCTCAGAAGTAGGACTTGCGCTCACCTTGCTGATCGGCGCAGGACTACTGGCGGCGAGCCTGACGCGCCTCTATCACTCCGGGATCGGCTATGACCCGAAGGGACTGGAGCTGCTGAGCTTCTCCATGGAGACAGAAAAACTGCATGGCGACGCGCTGGCCGAGCGCTATCGCGAAATCGGCGAAGGACTGGTACGGCAGCCGGGCGTGCGCAGTGTGAGCTTTGTGCTGATTACGCCATTCATGGGCATGAGCTGGGACGAGGGATTCACACCCGAAGGAGAGAAAACAGAGAAGGACATGTGGATGAACGTGGTATCGCCGGGGTATTTCTCGACCTCGGGCATCGCGATGCTGGCCGGGCATGATTTTTCGGCTGCGGATACGGCGTCATCCAGCCTGAAGATCGTGATCAACCATGCGGCGGCGAAGCTGCTTTTCCCGGATCGCAACCCGATCGGGCAGCACATGACCCGCAAAGACGCCCGCAGCAATAAGACGCTTTCGTATGAAGTCATCGCCGTGGTGGGAGATGCGAAGTACAGCGATGTGCACGTGCCCGCTCCGGCAACGGTGTACCTGACGATTGCTCAGAACATCGATCCCTTCGTCTCCTATAACGCGGTGGTGCGAATGGCCGATGCGAAGGCGCAGGCGGGATCGTTGCTGGCCGCGGCCCGCGATGTGACACACCGTGTGGCCCCGGATATTCCTGCGCCTACATTGACCTCGCTGTACCAGGTGGTGGACAACGCACTGGCTACCGAACGGGTGATGGTGCTGCTGGCACTGTACTTTGCTGCAGTGGCACTGATGGTCACCGGCATCGGTCTCTATGGAACTCTGGCTTATGCCACGGCGCGGCGCACAAGCGAGATCGGCATACGGATCGCGCTGGGCGCGCAACGGGAGCGGGTCGTGGCACTGGTCTTCCGCGAGAACGCAATCCTGGCGCTGAGTGGAGTCGTCGCAGGACTGGTGCTGGCGCTGTTCGCAGCACGAACGCTGACGCACCTGAATTTTCTCTTCGCAACCACCGCGCATGATCCGCTGGTACTCGCGCTGGCCGTGCTGGCGCTGGCGATCGTGGCCACAGCGGCATCCCTGGTGCCGGCCATGCGTGCCTCGCGGATCGATCCGATACGGGCGATTCGGTGTGAGTAGGAAGCCGAAGCTTCGTCTCATCCATACAGCGATGCCGCCACATTTGAATCAGGCTGCTTGTATCAGGGCACGGCTTCAGCCGTGCCTTTCTGGCGTATGAAGAGCGGGCTTTAGCCCCTGCTTCTTGCGCGTCAGCGAGGTAAGAGTAAAGGGGAACATATCGGGCGAAGCAACAAGGCCTGCATGTACAGGGTTATAAGCGATGTAATCTCGATGTTTCTCGAAACTTGTATTGTCATAGATTCGAACTTCTGAGAACCCGCGCTGCCAAACCTCTCCGGGATAACCGTGTTCTTTTCTGAGGCGATAGGAGAAGCCGCCTTTCACAAGCTGCATGGCGCGTTCGACACTCGAGGTCTCGTCCACGGTGAGCAGCAGGTGCACGTGATTGGGCATGACGACAAAGTCGTGGAGCACGAAATCTCTTCGTGTAACGCAGCGGCGAAGCACCTCCACGAAGAGCATCGCGTTGCGCTCCGCTTGAAGAAGCGCCTGTCCTCGATGTGTTTTTGTCGTGACGAAAAAGGTGCGACAGCTACAGGCCCTGTCTTGCGGATTCGCATTGTGGCCAGGCTTTGCCATGACAGGGGCTGAAGCCCCATCCTTCCGGAAGCGCGTAACGGCACGGCTGAAGCCGTGCCCTGATACAAGCGCCCTGTTCTCCGGATTGCAAGGAAAAGTTCGATGCAGAGAAAACTTTGGTGACGAAAACGGCGGAGCCAGTGAGGCTCCGCCGTTTTGCTTGTACGCGCTGTTCGCAGTCTTACCCAATCTCCGCGCGCGGCACCTTCGTCTGCTCTGCGGTGGCGAAATCCTTCACCGTGAGAATGCCGGTGCTGGCTTCGTCTTCACCGAGGAGAATGATCTTCTTTGCCAGCTTGTTTGCCAGCTCGAAGGACTTCTTCAGGCGGAAGCTGCCATCGCCCAGCTCCACGCGCAGTCCCTTGCGGCGCAGCTCTTTTGCGAGCTCGAGCGCGGCAGGGTTCTGCGTGATCGACAGCGGAGCGATGTAATAGTCGGCCAGCGTTGCAGTCTGTTCCTGCGCGGCCTGGAGCGTGAGGATCAGCCGATCTTCTCCGATGGCAAAGCCGATGCCCGGTGCCTTGGGGCCGCCGATATTTTCCGACAAGCCGTCATAGCGTCCGCCGCCGAGCAGGGCATTCTGCGCACCGAGACCGCCGTGCGTGAACTCAAACGTCGTGCGCGTGTAGTAGTCGAGGCCGCGGACCAGGCGCGGGTTCACGCGATAGGGCACGCCGCAGGCATCGAGCGCAGCGAGCACCTGCGCGAAGTGCGCCTTCGAATCCTCGTCGAGGTAGTCGGCGATCTTGGGCAGATTGTTGATGATCTCCTGGTCGTTGGGGTCCTTCGAGTCGAGCACGCGCAGGGGATTGGTCTCGGCGCGGCGCTGGTTGTCCTCGCACATCAGGTGCTTCACCGGCGCAAGCGCCTCGCGCAGCGCGGCGACATAGCGCGGGCGATCGGTGGCCGAGCCGACGGAGTTGATCTCGAGCGTCCAGCCCTCGATGCCGAGCTCGGTCAGGAAGGTCGCGAGCATCTCGAGGATTTCGGCGTCGCGCAGCGGCGACTCAGAGCCGGCGCTGACCGGGCCGATGACCTCGGCGCCGATCTGCCAGAACTGGCGGTAGCGGCCCTTCTGCGGGCGCTCGCGGCGAAACTGCGGACCGATGTAGAAGAGCTTCTGCAGCAGGCCCGTGTCGCCGAGCTTGTGCTCGATGTAGGCACGGACTACGCCGGCGGTGTTCTCGGGCCGCAGGGTGAGCGACTGCTGCTTCTCGGACTGCGCGCGCGCACGGTCCTCCCAGGTGTACATCTCCTTCGAGACGATGTCGGTCTCTTCGCCGACGCCGCGGGCGAAGAGGTTGGTGTCCTCAAAGACAGGCGTACGGATTTCGCCAAAGTTGTAGCGCGAGAAGACGCGGCGGGCGGTGGCTTCGACGTGGTTCCAGAGTTCGGTTTCGGGCGGCAGGAGATCGCGTGTGCCGCGCACGGCTTTCAATGTGCTCATCGATATAAGGCCTTATTTCCAGCCTACTACGCTGCTGCGCGTAAGGCGGGACTGGCCGTCCAGGCCTTTCGCCTTCGGCCTCTGCTTCCGTCGGTCGCGATCCTGGACAACGCCGATCAGAGAGGAGCTGCGGTACTCTTACCGACAGGAGATTGCCATGAACCAGATTCCGCCATATACGCCGATCGTCGTGGCGCGCACCAAGAGCGTGGCGCTAAGCCTGGTGCTGACGTTCTTCCTGGGGCCGCTGGGCATGCTCTACAGCACCATCTTCGGCGCGATCGTGATGATCGTGCTGTCGATTCCCCTGTTCATCCTTACGCTCGGTCACGCCGGCTTTCTCATCTGGCCGGTGTCGATGATCTGGGGCGCATGGGCGACGCATCGCTACAACCAGCGGCTGCTGAGCCGGGCTGGGTTCTAAGACAGCGCGGAACCCGGGATCGCGACCAACGGAAGCAGAGGCCGAAGGCGAATCGCCCTGCGCGCAGCAGAAACTTCGTTTGGAATTCCGTCTGCATGTGTTCTGATGGGCCTCATCGATGCCCATGCGCTCTGCCCCAATCCAATTTCTGGAACGCTACTTTGAGTTTTCCCGCCTGGAGACGAACTGGCGGACAGAGTTCTTTGCCGGCCTGACGACCTTCGTCACCATGGCCTACATCATCCTGGTGAATCCGGCGATTCTCGCCCAGGCGGGCATTCCACTGCCTGCAGTCACGGCGGCCACGTGCCTCTCTGCGGCCTTCGGATGCCTTCTGATGGGGATTGTGGCGCGGTATCCGATTGCGCTGGCACCGGGAATGGGGCTGAATGCCTACTTCACCTACACCGTGGTGATGAAGATGGGCGTGCCGTGGCAGACAGCGCTGGGCGCGGTGTTTCTTTCGGGCGTGGCCTTCCTGCTGCTGACAGCGGTCGGCATCCGGCAACTGATCCTGCGCAGTATTCCGAAAGAACTGTACGCAGCGGTCGCGGGCGGCATCGGGCTGTTCATCGCCTTTATCGGGCTGCACAACTCGGGGATTATCACGGCGGCTCCGGCCACGCTGGTGACGCTGGGCAACGTGCGCGATCCGCAGACGGCGCTGGCGCTGGCCGGCGTTCTCCTGATCGGAGTGCTGCAGGTATGGCGGGTGCGCGGAGCCATTTTGATCGGCGTGCTGGCGATCACGCTGGCGGCAATACCCTTCCACCTGGTGCATTGGAAGGTCTCGTCGTACAAGTTTTCAGCGCTGACTTTGACGGCCTTTCGGCTGGATATCCACGCGGCGCTGCATGTGGGACTGCTGGAGATCATTTTCGTCTTCTTCTTCGTCGACCTCTTCGACAACCTCGGCACGCTGGTGGCGGTCGCGAAGAAGGCGGAGCTGATCGAACCCGACGGCTCGATTCCGCGGCTGAACCGCATCCTCTTTGCCGACGCAACGGCGACCATCCTGGGGTCGCTGACCGGGACCTCCACCGTGACCAGCTACGTGGAGTCGAGCGCGGGCGTAGCAGCGGGTGGACGCAGCGGCATAACGGCCATCGTAACCGGGCTGCTTTTCCTGCTGGCGCTGGGAGCGGCTCCGCTGGTGGGCATCGTACCGACGGCGGCAACGGCCCCGGCGCTGATCATCGTGGGCAGCCTGATGCTGACGACGGTGACCGAGATCGAGTGGACCAACCCGCTGTCATCGATCCCGGCCTTCCTGACTCTGGTCATGATCCCGCTCAGCGCTTCGATCGCCAATGGGCTGGGCTTCGGAGTCATTGCCTACGCCTGCGTCCACCTGCTGAGCGGACGCTTCCGCAAGGAGGACTGGCTGCTGTACGTGCTGGCGGTGCTGTTCCTGGTGCGGTTTCTCTACGTGGCGAATGTATAGAGACTTCTCTACGCGGCAAGCGCAGAATTTTGGTTACTTCTGTGCAGAATCCAATGCTCGCTCACCCGCCATAGCTGGAGCGTGTCTCTCTGATATCAAATGGCTTCTTCCCTTTTTCGTATCGCTTCCCGGCATGCCACGAGAGAGGAATATCTCTATCCATGAAACTTAGGTAACATAAGCGCGTAAACCCGGGCAGGATTCTTACTACGACCGCGGGGAGCAGGTTCTTGGAGAGGAGCACCCTCACGGTGCGAATGAGAGGCAAGGCGAGGCAGGCCGCAAAGGGATTGGATTGGACAGCTGCAGGCTGGGTAATTCTGGCTGCATCCGGAGCACTCACGCTCACCGGATGTGAATCAGTCGCCTCCACCCAGCAGTCGACGCTGGTGCGGCTCATCGACGCCAGCTCGAATGCGCTGGGCGTCGACCTGTACGCAAACGGCACCAAGATCGTGGCCAACCAGGGGTTTCCCACCTTCTCGAACTACGCGGATGTCTCCTCGGGAACCATCAGTCTGAAGGTCTATCCCACGGGCAAGACCACGCCGGTCGATGCCCAGGCGAGCGGGACACTGACTGCAGGCGGCCAGTACTCGCTGCTGCTCACGGATAGCGGCACGGGTGAAGCTACGACCCTGCTCACCGACCAGGCGACAGCTGCGCCCTCCGGCGACTTTGCACTGAGAATTGTGCAGGAAGCCAGTACCGTGGGCGCGGTGGATGTGTACCTGACCACGGCCAGCTCCATCACGGCCACCAGTTCTACTTCGACCAGTACCTCGACCACGAGCAGCCTCAGCGGACTGACGCCGATTGTGAGCGACCTGGCAGCGGGCTCGACCATGTCCTACACCGACATTGCCGATGGCACCTACGAGATTGTGATTGTGCCCACCGGCACGACCGACGTGACGACTACGACGGCTTATATCGACAGCTCGGTGACGTTCTCGAGCGGCTCGGTGCGGACGTTGCTCATTGCCAATTCTTCGACCAGCGCCTCGAATATGACGGCTGTGATGGGCGACGATTTGGACTGATTTCTGCGTTGAACTGAGGCTGCTTCAATCCGCTTTCTGAAAAGCTGCACCAAAACTGGTGTAGCGTTTGTGTGCACTGAAAATGGTGCAATCGGAAAGAAGCAGGTCCTTATCGCGGGGCAAATACAAAAATTTGGACTGTCACACGGCCTCTTTTGGGAGGCCGTGCGATTTTTTTGGGGATTTTCGCCGCCTCCCTTACCCGCGAAGCGGGAAAGTTTTCCGCAGATTCCACTGGTACCTGTGAAAATGTTGGAAAAGCGGGTTTTTGTGGAAAGCGTGGATAGATGGAACGCGCATGGATTCTGGCGAAATGGGAGTTTTCCACGGAACCCACAGTTTTTTCCACGTATTTTTCAAAGCAGCCTGTGTGGAAGAAGGAAAACCGGGGAGGGGTGAGAGGGGATTTCGACCAGTCTTCCCGATTTTGCGAATTTTCCAGACGTGTTTTGGAAAACCGGTACAAAACGCATCTGCTGGAAAAATTGCGCTTTAGGCTTTATTTCCACTTTTCCTCGCCAAACGGTTACTACGGCGGGAGAGATATCCCTAAAAACTCGTAATACCCGTAGCCGTTCGCAGCTTCCCGGCCAGGGAGCGAAAACCGGCGTTCAGGCAGTGCGAAAAAGCGCCCGTATTTCCTGAATAGAACGGAGTTTTCCAGAGGGTGATACAAAGAGGTTTGTTACTAGAATGAAGCCGTGACCAGAGCCAACGGTAGAAGCCGCTTCGGAGGCGAACCCCGGGTGGTGTAGAGTGGGCGCAATCGCAGAGGGGGTTTCGTATGTCAGGCGCAGCGACAGGACTGGGTATCGAGAGCGAGAATTCAGTGCCGGTGACCGGCCAGGGTGCCAACATGGAGATCAGCATCAGCCGCCAGGATTTATTGCGGGAGCTCACGGCGACGCAGAGCGTGGTCGAGCGCAAGACGACGATTCCGATTCTTTCGAATTTTCTGATCGAGGCTGACGAAGAGCAGATCACGATCACAGCGACGGATCTTGACCAGAGCATGAAGACCTCATGCAAGGCCAAGGTGAAGAAGCCGGGCTCGTGCACCATTCCGGCGCGCAAGCTGTATGACTACATCAAGCTGCTGGGTGATGGCGACATCTCCATCAAGCTGATGGACAACCACTGGGTGCAGATCCGCTCCGGCCGGTCGAACACCAAGATGGTGGGTATGGCGCGGGCCAACTTTCCGCAGGTGCCGGAGTTTCCGCAGACTGCGGTAACCAGCATTCCGGCCGCCTCGCTGAAGAACTGCATCGCCAAGACGATCTTTGCGATTTCGAACGAGGAATCGCGTTACACGCTGAACGGCGCGCTGCTTATCCTGAAAGCAGAGTCGCTGGCCATGGTGGCGACCGATGGTCATCGCCTTTCCTTTATTGAAAAAGGCGGCGAAACGCTCTCGAATGTTTCGGGCGAGCGCAAGACGCTGATTCCGCGCAAGGCGTTGGCCGAGCTGCAGTCGCTGCTCTCGAACACCGAGGCGGAGACGATTGAATTTGCCGAGGATGACCACACGCTCTTCTTCCGCGTGGGACACCGCGTGCTGACCAGCCGCAAGCTGACAGGGCAGTTCCCGAACTACGAAGCGGTGATGCCGCGCGAGAACACGAAGTTCGTGATTGTGCGCAGCGAAGACCTGATGGGCTCGATCCAGCGCGTGGCACAGTTTGCCGATGAGCGCTCGGGTGCGGTGAAGATGCGGCTCGAGCAGAACGAGCTGAAGCTTTCGTCCTCGTCAACGGATTCGGGCGAATCGGAAGATGTCATCGAGTCGCCCTATGCCTTCGATCCGCTGGTGGTTGGTTTCAACTCGGCTTATCTGATCGACTTCCTGCGGGCGATCGGCAACACGGGCGAGGTACGTCTGGAGTTCAAGGACGCCCAGTCTGCCGGCCAGCTGCGGCCGGAAGATGCCGAAAATGAATATAAGTATCGCTATATCATCATGCCGATGCGGATCTGATTCTCCGCATACGCAAGTTAGGTAAGTGCAGAACAAGGCCCTCGAACGCGAGGGCCTTGTTCTTTGGAATGCGCCTATCTTAAGGCCCAATCATATCCGCAAAAATACCTTGTTCCGGTACATCCAATACAGCACATACCAGTAAATCAGCATGACAGCGATGCCCATGATCAGAGGTTCTGAAGCCATGCCGAAAACCTGGAATAACTTGTGTCCGAGGTTGGTGTATAAGTTGCGGATAAGAAACCCTTCCCACAGGTGGGCGATCAGATAAGCGGCAATCGAATTCATGCCGACGACCACGAACGGAAACACCACCTTGCGGTGATCTTTGATATCGACAACCCACGAGAAGGCTGCGAGAAAAAGAAAACAGAGGCCACCGCTGAAGAGTGTCCAGGCCGGGGTCCAGATACGCTTCACGATCGGACAGATGCCGAGGAAGTGGAAGAAGGTGCCGAGCGCTACCAATACTATCCCTATGAGGATCAGCTTCTTCAGAGGGATTTTCGGTGCCGCGGCACGCAGCCACTGTCCGGCGAAAAGGCCCAGCAACATGGTTCCGAGCGTAGGAATGAAGCTCAACGTGAGATAGCCTCCCTCGTTGAACAGAAAGCGCGAGGGACGCGGAAACAGGTTGAGAAACCAGACATCGAAGGCTTGTCCCAGATTGCTGTTCTTGTTCCAGTGCGAGGCAAATCCGGTGAAGTTATGGTGCCAGTCTGCCGGAACACCCACCGCTGCATAATCGAATGCCTGTCCTGGTGCGGGATAGAGCGCCCAGGCCAGCCAATAACCGAAGAGAATCATGGCAAAGGCGGTCCATTGCCACTTGGGTCTGCAGAAGCTGAGCAGAAACGCAAAGGTATAACCCATGCCGATCTGCGATAACGTGTCTTCAAAGGTGAAGTTCGTCATCGAACTGTCCGTGGAGCGCAGCAGTACGCCCAGTGCAGTGAGGATCAAAGCGCGCACGATTGTGTGCAGGAGCATTCTGCCGAAGGTCTGCTCTTTGCGGATGCGGCTGGCAATGGAATAGGGCATCGCGACGCCCACCAGGAAGGTGAACGAAGGCTGGATCATGTCGTGCAGGCCCAGCCCGGCCCACTCCACGTGCGTCTGGTTGTAACCGAGGATGCGCCAGAACAGGCTGTCCGGGAAGGCCTGATGCATATGAGCAAACTGCATGACCTCGCCCATCATGAGCAGCATGACGAGACCGCGATAGGCATCCACGGCGACATTGCGCTTTGGAGATTGCACCGCGTTCGTTTCTGACGCGGCGGGCGCGCCTGGGATGGGAGGAAGCTGGGTTTCGATTGTGGTGGCAGCCGCCATGCGAATCGCTCCTATTCGGAACTAATACAAACATCTCGGCTGATACCTGTAAAGTCGCAATCATCACAGCAATGGACGTGGAGACTGCCAGAGCGGGCACTCTTTCTGCCAGGATGTCCCCTCACAACAGATATTGGATCGGGGGGTGAATCTGCATAAAAAGCAGCGAGAGTTTCCGAAACGACAAACGCCCCGGCTGTGTGCCAGGGCGTCTGTTTGTCTGCAATGACGTCAGGGTTATTCGGGCTTCTTCTCTTCCTGTGGCCGTTGCTGCTGCGGGCGCGCCTGTTGCTGTGGCCGGGTTGCGGGCCTCGCCTGTGCCTGCGGACGAGCCTGGGTTTGCGGGCGCGTCTGCTGCTCGGGTCTGGACTGTTGCGCAGGGCGGGTCTCAGGCCGCGCAGTCTGCTCTGCTGGGCGAGTCTGCGGTCTGGCCTGCTGTGCTGGCCTGGTTTGCGCCTGCGGCCGTTCGGTGGTTCCAGGACGATTGCCGGTGGCAGGACGTGTGGTGTTTCCAGGACGACTGTTGTTCCCAGCCTCGGGCCGCGTATTGCCAGGTCTGTTTGCAGGCTGGTTGTTGGTTACTGGCCGTGCGCGATTGAATTCCGCTGCTGAGTTTGCCGGCCGCTGCAGAGCGGCAACGGCTGGCCGCCCGTGATTCTGTGAAGCCCAGTTGGCCTTGTTCTGCTGGGCGAATCGTTCCTGGTTGCTTTGCGCACCGGTAGGACCGAAGCGGCGCTGCTGCTGGGCCTGCATCTGCTGCTGCGTGGGTCGAGCCTGGATGCCGCCCTGTCCGCCGTTGAAGCTGACACGGTTGACGTTGTTGTTCACGATGACCGTGTTGTCAATGTAGGTGTTGCGAATCACGGTCCGGTTTACGTTGACCACCGCAGTGTTGTAGCTGAAATTGCCACCCACCCAGCGTCCGCCGTAGAAGCCGTTGCCGCCGTAGCCGAAGCCGTAATTCACGCCGCCGTAGAAACCAACCGTTGGTCCCCAGTAGCCGGCATGCCAGGCGTAGATACCGTTACCCCAGCCCCAGTAACCGGGCGTCCAGAGCATGCCGGGGGCGGGTGCTACCACCCAGGTGCCAGGCACCCAATAGTAGCCGCCAGGTCCCCAGGCCCAGTAACCGGGCGTCCAGATGTAGTTCGGCGCCGGGCAGACGGGCTGCACATAAACGGGCAGCACGGGGGGAGCGATGGTAATAGAAATGCCGATCTGCGCCTGGGCAGGCGTGCCAGGAGCTGCGGCCAGGCCAGCAGCGGCTAGCGCGAGAGTAGCGATGCGGAAGAGACGGCGGAACGGGCTCATGTGGGTATCCTTTTCAGCTGCATTGCGTTGGAAGGGCATTGGGCCTCGTAGTGCGCATCCTAAACGCCTGCCGATGCGGAGCGAAAGAAAACAGCGGCAGAGAGCAGCGATTAACTCGGAGGTAAGACAGGGCTTATCGGTTGCCTGGCATGACAGGGAATTCATTTTGATTGACAGAATTTACACCCTTTTTTACTCTATGCCTTCTAGTGAAAAGCCTATGTTTCTGAAGCGAACTTCACGCGATCTCTTTCCAGGCGCGCTCGAGATGATGATTCTCGAGTCGCTGCGGCGGCAGCCGGCGCATGGCTATGCGCTGGTGCAGCATATCCAGCAACGCTCGAACCAGCTGCTGCAGGTGGAAGAGGGATCGCTCTATCCGGCGCTCCAGCGCCTGCTCAAGGAAAAGCTGGTCAAGGCGGAGTGGGGGATCTCCTCGACCAACCGCCGGGTACGAACCTACACCATCACCGCCGCGGGGCTGAAGCACCTGGAGCGCGAGCGTTCGAGCTTCGAGAGGATGTTTGAAGGCATCGCGCTGGTGCTGGGCACGCGTGGCGAAGCAAATACGTAACTGTAATGGTGGCAGTTTTATTTGCAGTAATGATAGATCCGAGGTGAGGGCATGAGCTGGTTCTCGCGCATCTTCCGCCGCCGTGGCATTTATGCCGATTACTCCGAGGAGCTGCGCCTGCACCTGGAAGAGCGCGCCGAACAGCTGATGCGCGACGAAGGCCTTCCGCGCGAAGAGGCAGAGCTGCGTGCCCGGCGGATGTTCGGGAATACGACGCTGCTCGAGGAACGCGGACGCGAGGCCTGGCAATGGCCGGTATGCGAAGAGCTTTATTCGGATGCGAAGTATGCGCTGCGGCAGATGCGTTCTTCTCCGGGCTTCGCGGTGACGGTGATCCTGCTGCTGGGGTTGGGTATCGGGGCGACAACAGCAGTCTTCAGCCTGGTGCATGCGGTTCTGCTGAAGCCGTTGCTGTATCCAGACAGCGCATCGCTGGTGATTCCGTGGGCTGTGGCTCCGGCAGGCGTGGATACCGGTGGCCTGAGTTTGCTTCCATGGAATCCGATTCAGTTTCATGCGCTCGAGAAGGAGCGGGGAACGTATCGATACATCGGAGCTTTTGAGGGAGCCCGCTTCAACCTCACCGGGCAGGGCGATCCGGAGACGCTTGAGGGAGCATTGGTATCGTGGGTATTCTTTCCTGCGCTTGGCGTTACGCCGGAGCTGGGGCGGATCTTTACGCAGCAGGAAGACACGCCGGGAAATGCGCATGTGGTGATGATGAGCGATGCGGTATGGCGCAGCCGCTTCCATGCCGACAGATCCATTGTGGGCAAAGCCCTTTCCCTCGACGGCGCGCCGTACACCGTGGTGGGCGTCATGCCGCCGGGTTTCGGCTTTCCGCGAGCCAGCGAGATGCCTGCGGAGTTTGATTTCGGAATCGAGAGCGAGCTCTGGGTGCCGATAGCTCTACCCGCTGTGACGCCGCGCTTCACGCCGTCCGAGTTGGCTTTTGTGGGGCGGTTGCTGCCTGGGCTGTCGCTGGAGCAGGCACAGGCGGGGATGGACCTCTTTGCACAACGCATGGATCGTGAAATGCCTGTGGCGAAGGGATGGTCGCAGTCGCGAGTGGTTTCACTGCAACAGCAGATCGCAGGGGATTCGCGGCGTCCGCTGTTTCTGATCCTGGGCGCAGTGGGTGTCGTGCTGCTGGTGGTTTGTTTCAACATCGCCGGGCTGCTGCTGGCGCGGGGCATTGCGCGGAGCCGCGAGTTTACGCTGCGGACGGCGCTGGGGGCTGGGCGTTCGCGCCTGCTGAAACAGATGCTGGTGGAAAGCCTGCTGCTGGCCTTTGCAGGCGGAGGGTTTGGCGTCATCATGGCGGCTGCAGGCATCGAGGCCATCAGGATTCTTGGCCCGCAACAGTTGCCACGTCTGCATGAGGTATCGCTCGATCTTCCTGTGCTTGCTTTCGCGATCGGATTGACACTGATGACCGGGCTGATCTTCGGATTTGCGCCTGCGCTGGGAGCTGCACGTGTCGATCTGGCGGGTGGATTGAAAGAGAGTGGGCAACGGCAGGGCGGCGGCGTGAAGCAGTCACGTCTGCGTGCTGTGCTGGTGAGCTCGCAGATGGCCCTGGCCCTGGTGCTGGTCTTTTCGGCCGGGTTGCTGGTGCGGAGCTTCACGCGCCTTCTTGCCGCAGACCCGGGATTCAGTCCGGAGCATGTGCTGACCTTCTCGCTCTCGCTGCCGACGGCCACCTATCCCGACCGCGATGCCATTGCGCACTTCTACCAGCAGGCGCTGCCTGAGCTGAGAGCGGTGCCGGGTGTGCATGCTGTGGGCGTCACGGAGTCGGTACCGATGGAGGGAGCTACGGAGTCGACGGCGATTGTGGTGAATGAAAGGCCTCCGGCTAAAGGGGATCGGCCTCCGATTGTGAACTATACGATCGGTTCTCCGGGGTTGTTTGCGGCCATGGGCACGCCGCTGCTTGCGGGGAGGGAGTTCCTGGACTCCGACACGCTGACAGCGCCGCAGGTGACGATCGTGAACCGCGCCATGGCAGAGCGCTTCTGGCCTCATCAGAGCGCGCTGGGCAAGCAGGTGCGCGTGCCGTTTCAGAGGGTGCCGGCGACGATTGTGGGTGTGGTGGCGGATGTGAAGCGCACTTCGTTACGCGAGACACCGGAGCCGGAGATGTTCGAGCCCTATACGCAGAATGTGTGGCCTTCGATGGCCATGATGCACGTGGTCATTCGCACCAAGGCCGATCCGGCGTTGGTCATCCGTGAGACGCGCTCCGCATTGCGTTCGCTCGATGCGGGGTTGCCGATGGCGAAGGTGACGACGCTCTCCACGCTTGAGAGCAGCGCCACAGCAAGCGAGCGGTTTTCGATGCTGACGCTGGGCTTCTTCGGCGTTTTTGCGCTGCTGCTGGCTGCGGTCGGCATCTTCGGACTGGTCTCTTATTCTGTGACGCAGCAGACGCGGGAGATCGGCATCCGCATGGCGCTCGGATCATCGCGCTCGAGTGTATTCCAGATCATTCTCAGGAGAAGTCTGCGCCTTGCCGCCGTGGGAGCTGTGCTGGGCACGGTGGCCGCGCTGGGCGTTGGACGGGCGCTGAGCAGCTATCTCTATGGTGTGAAGGGATACGATCCGGTGACACTGGGCGCGGTGGTGGTGTTGCTGATGGGAGCAGCGATGCTCGCTGGATTTCTGCCCGCGCGGCGTGCGGCCTCGATTGATCCGATGACCGCGCTGCGGGCGGAGTGAGCGATGAATCTCTGGGCACGAAGCTTCGGGCGAGAACGTATGAAGCGTGAGCTGTCGGAAGAGGTACGTCTCCACATGGAAGAGCGGGCGGAGCAGTGGATGCGGGAGGAAGGCATCTCCCGCGAGCAGGCAGATCTGCGCGCGCGAAAGGCCTTCGGCAATGCTGCGTTAATCGAGGAGCGGAGCCGCGAGCACTGGCAGTGGCCGCGCATCGAGCAGCTTTGGGCTGACATGAAGTATGGCCTGCGCCAGTTGATGAAGTCGCCGGGCATTACACTGATCGCGGTGCTGACGCTGGCCCTCGGCATCGGCGCAAATACGGCCATCTTTACGTTGACGTGGAACATCGTGCTGCGCGGCCTCCCGGTACATGATCCAGGACGTTTGGTCGTCTACGAGATGCGCAATGGCGATACGCTGCATGGGTTGAGCGGACCGCTCTATACACTGCTGCGTGCGCGGCAGCAGACCAGCACGGATATGCTGGTCTGGGCCAACGATGAAAAGGTGCCGGTAGTTGCTGACGGCCGCACGACCGCTGAGACGGCGCAGGTGCTTACCGTGAACAGCTTCTCCCTGCTGGGCCTCGCACCTGAGCTTAGGCGTCCCTTCTATGCACAGGATGCTCACCAACCGGTTGCGTTGTTAAGTGATGCCTACTGGCGCAGCCACTTTGGCGCGAGCGCCGATGTGCTCGGCAAGCCGATCGCCGTGGATGGCCATGCGGTGACGGTGATTGGCGTGATGCCTGGGGCCTTTACCGGCCTAACGGCGAACCTGCAGCCTGCTGTCTATCTGCCATTCGAGTTTGCCAACGTACTGTGGGCGAAGGATGACACGACAGTCGCGTGGCCTGCGCATTATGGCTTCTACGTAATGGGAAGGCTCAAACCCGGTTCTTCACTGCGGCAGGCGAAGGCCGAACTGGCGGCGCTCGAATCACAATTGCGCAAGGACGCAGACCCTTCCGGTATTTATCTTGCTCAGTATTTCAAAATGCTGCGGCTCAACGTAGCCGATGGAAGTAGTGGCTACTCCTGGCTGAAGACGACGTATCAGAGTCCGTTGTTTGTTTTGGAACTGCTGGTCGGGCTGCTGCTACTCCTGTGCTCGGTAAACACGGCGCTGGTCATGCTGGCACGCGTGAGCGGCCGTCGCCAGGAATATGCGCTGCGCATCATGCTTGGCGCGCGTCGCTGGCGAGTGATCCAGCAGGTGCTGGTAGAGACACTGTTGCTGGTTGTACCAGGACTGCTGGGTGGTGTGCTGCTGGGCTGGCTGGGAGCGCACGCTCTTAGCGGCATGCTGGCGAGCGACCGCACGCCGCAGGATCTGGTGCTGCGGCCGAACGGCGTGATCCTTGCGGTGAACATAGGCGCCGCGCTGATGGTGGCCCTTGCTGCCGGACTCGTTCCTGCGCTGCGTGCCTCGGGAATACGGCCGGCGACAGGGGCACAGCTTGTGAGCCGGACCGTGTCGGCAAAGCAGACGAGTGGCTGGGCGATTGCGCTGCAGGTGGCGGTGAGTCTTTGCCTGCTGAGTACATCGCTCCTGCTGGGGCGCACGCTGCTGCAGCTAACGATGGGGCATACGGGATTCAACTTTAATCACACTGCGGCTGCGACAGTTGATCTCTCGCCGCTCAAATTGAGTAGCGTGCAGGGAAACCAGCTCTACCAGCGCTTTACCGCAGCATTGCAGGCGGAGCCGGGCGTGCAGGCTGTGGGCTATACCGGCCTGTTGCCGCTCTCCAACCACTACATGGTCAGCCGCAGCTTCTCGGTCGATAGCCATGGAACGATCCATAGCGATGGCAATCTCTCTATCACGACGGTCTCAACAGGATACTTTCCTGCCGCGGGGACGCGCTTGCTGGAAGGTGGTACGGCGAATCGCGAAAGAGACTGCGTGTTGAGCCAATCTCTGGCGAGGTTTTTCTTTCCCGATGAAGATGCCATGGGCAGAATGGTGTATTTCAGTACGGCCGGCAAGCCCGATGGCACAGTGCGCGATCCGAAGTTCGCATGCATGGTGACGGGCATTGCTGAAGATGTGAAGTATATCTCGCTGCGCAAACCGGTTACGCCTATACTCTACGAGGTCTTCCGTGTGGACCAGCCTGAAGACAATGATGCTCCGGTGAGCGATACTGCCTTGCTGGTGCGCGGTGCGTCGACGCAACTTGCCATGGAGGCGGTCTATCGCGCCGCCGCCGTTTTCCCTGCAGCCGCAGTCGTGAAAGTACGGACCTTTCGTTCGCGCGCGGATGATGATCTGAGCCGTGAACGCATGCTGGTATGGCTCTCTGGAGGCTTCTCCGTACTGGCATTGTTGCTCACCGCGCTCGGGCTCTATGGGATGGTGATGCGCACGGTGACGCTGCGTACGCGCGAGATCGGCATCCGCATGGCACTGGGCGCGCAGAGGGGATCGATCCTTGTCGCGCTCGGTCGCCGTACGCTGCTGGAGGTCGTCGCGGGCCTGCTGGCGGGCATTGCAGGAGCGATGCTCATGGGAGGAGCAATAGCGAAACTGCTGGCCACGGAGGCATCCCTGGGAGCTGGCCGTTCGCTGTTCGCCGCAGGGATGATCTTGCTGGTAGCAGCCCTGGCATTGATCGCACCCGTGCTGCGTGCGATGAGGGTGGATCCCATGCAGGCGTTGCGCGCGGAATAGATTAATGTGTTAATGATGTGGCGAGCAGCTCTTCGACAGACTCGAGCCACAGCACCTGGTGCTCGAAGATGCGGCCGAAGTGGCGCGCGATGGAGTTCACGGCGTTCTCCATGGTTGGCGCGGGGCGATGATCGGCATCGGCTTCGAGCTCGAGACTGGTCACATCGCGGTCCGTGATGCCGCAGGGCACGATGAGCTCGAAGTCGCGCAGGTCGGTGGTGATGTTCCAGGCAAAGCCGTGCGAGGTGATGCCGCGCGAGATATGCACGCCGATGGCGGCGATCTTCTTCTCGGGGATGGAGCCGCCGGCGAGCGTCCATACGCCGGTGCGTCCCGCCACGCGCTCGGTGCGGACGGCGTAATCGGCGCAGGCACGAATCAGCGCTTCTTCGAGCAGGCGGACGTAATCGACTGCGCCGAGGCGCTTGTCTGAGCCATTCACCGTGAAGCTGCGCAGATCCATGATGGGATATCCGACGAGCTGTCCCGGGCCATGGTACGTAACATCGCCGCCACGGTTGATCTCGTGCAATTCCACACCGCGATAGGCGAGGAACTCATCGGACGCGATCACATTCGAGCGGTGCGCATTGCGGCCCAGCGTGAGCACAGGCGGATGCTCGAGCAGCAGCAGCGTGTTGCCGATGCGCTGCTGGTGGCGCGCCTCGACGAGCTGCTGCTGGATGCTGAGTGCGGAGGCGTAATCGATGCGGCCGAGATGGACGAGGTTGAGGATCATGGCTTGCTAGAGAAGGTCTCGAAACTGTTCGATGGTGAGTCCGGCGTCACGGACGATGGCAAACATGGTGAAGGCATTGACCGGATTGTGGCGTGGGATGGTGATGATCCTGCGGCCGTCCGACATGACGATATGGCCGCTCTGCCGGATGATCTCAAAGCCTGCCCGTTCCAGAGCTTTTACGGCATGCAGGTGGTGTATCCCGGGCAGCTTGCCCATCAGCAGGCCATGACTTCCACGTATCGCGTCTGCTTCCGGTTGTTGAGCTCGTCTTTCGCTGCGAGGTACTCGGAGATAGCCTGCTTGATGTTCTCGAGAGCTTCCTCTTCGGTCGCTCCCTGAGACCAGCATCCGGGGAGTTCAGGGCAACCGACGGCGAATCCTTCTTCCGACTCGATGAGTTCCACCTTGTACTTCATGGCTCCCTCCAGAAGGGAATCATAGCCCAGATTGAGATGCGCCCCACTGACAGTTATCGTCGGTGGGGCGCTTGTTCATTACACGTTGATCGCTTTGCCTTCCACGCTGGCGAAGCCGTCGAACATGGCCTCGGCGAGGGTGGGATGGGCGTGGATGATCCACATCATGTCGTCGACGGTGGCCTCGAGCTCGATCGCGGTGACCGCTTCGGCGATGATCTCCGTCGCCTGCGGGCCGATGATGTGCACGCCGAGAATCTCGCCGTACTGCTCATCCGAGACGACCTTGATGAAGCCGTCGTGCGCGTCGAGAATCGTCGCCTTGGAGTTGCCGACGAACGGGAACTTGCCGACCTTCACCTTGTGGCCGAGTTCCTTGGCCTTCGCCTCAGTGAGACCAACCGACCCGATCTGTGGCTCGGTGTAGGTGCAGCCGGGGATACGGTTGCGGCGGATGGGGCGCGCGTACTTGCCGGCGATCTTCGCGGTCGCGACCAGGCCTGCCATCGAACCCGAGTGCGCGAGCTGCGGCATGCCGGCGACGATGTCACCGATGGCGTAAACGCCGGGCTCATCGGTCTGCATGTACTCGTTGACCTTGATGAAGCCGCGGTCCGGGGTGATCTTGGTCTTCTCAAGACCGATGCCCTCGGTGCGCGGCGCGCGGCCCACGGCGACCAGGACACGCTCGGCTTCCTTGACAACAGTTTTGCCATTCGCGTCGGTGAAGGTGACCTTCACGCCGTCCTTGGTGGTCTCGACCTTCTCCACCTTGGCGCCGGTGTTGATGTCGATACCGCGCTTCTTGAAGGAGCGGGTCAGCTCCTTGCTGACTTCTTCGTCCTCGACCGGGACCAGGCGCGGCAGGTACTCGATGATCGAGACGTCGGTGCCGAAGCTCTTGAAGATGGAGGCGAACTCGACGCCCACGGCGCCTGCGCCGATGACCAGCAGCGACTTGGGAATGCTCTCCATCGAAAGAATCTCAATGTTGGTCATCACGCGGTCGCTGGGGGTAAGGCCGGGCAGCATGCGCGCGGTCGAGCCGGTCGCCAGGATGATGTTCTTCGCCTTGACGGTGGTCGGCGCGGTCTTTTCGCCTTCGCGCGGAGCCACTTCCACGGTATGGATGCCGTCCTTGGCCGGGCCGGTGAGCTTGCCCCAGCCGGGGACCACGGTCACCTTGTTCTTGCGCATCAGGAAGTCGAGGCCCTTGGTGTGACGCGTCACGACGCCGTTCTTGCGCTCGAGGATGGCCTTCCAGTTCAGCTTGCCCGCGCCCAGGTCGTCGATGCCGTACTCTTTGGCGTGCTTGAGGTGGTCATAGATCTCGGCATTGAAGAGCAGCGCTTTGGTCGGGATGCAGCCGACCAGCAGACAGGTGCCGCCCAGGGCCTTGTCCTTCTCGATAAGCGCGACCTTGAGGCCGTACTGGCCGGCGCGGATGGCTGCGGTGTATCCGGCGGGTCCTCCGCCGATAACAGCTACGTCGTAAATGGTCTCTGCCAAAGCTAGCTCCGTTCTGAGGGTGACGTATGGACACGGCACCGGCCGAGCCCGAACACTCCATTGTACGCAAGGGGGCGCGGTGGCCGGGAATGGGCTTGGAATGCGGGAGGATTGGGCGGATACTGGAGGCGTGAGCGCGATTCCTCAGCCCGTGAAGGTTCCGGTGGCCGAATACCTGGCCTCCTCCTACCGGCCCGACTGCGATTACGTGGATGGGGTGATCGAGGAGCGCAACTTGGGCGAGAAAGAACACTCCATTCTTCAGGGCGCGTTTTACTTTCTGTTCCATTCGAACAGGAAGCAATGGCAGACAGAGGTCTACCCTGAGCTGCGTGTGCAGGTCAGCGCAACGCGCTTCCGCATCCCGGACATCACGGTGACCCGTTCAGGATTGAAATGGGAGCGGATTCTGCGCGAGGCTCCACTGCTTTGCATTGAGATTCTCTCGCCGGAAGACACCATGGCTCGCATCCGCCAGCGCGTGGACGATTATCTCGCCATGGGCACCGAACACGTCTGGGTCGTCGATCCGGAGCTGCGTAAGGGTTACGTCTGCTCGTCGCGCGGCTTTGAAGAGCCGGAGAACGGCGTGCTGGCCATTCCCGGCTCGGAGATTCAGGTTGTGCTCAGCGAACTGTTTGCGGAGCTGGACCGGGCTTAGCTCCCTCAAAGGCTTCCCGCGCGACGAATGCTGGAGAATCCAGCCTATTGCAGGCTGAATTTATGCAAACCGCAATGCTGGCACTTTCGCGCAAGGAGTCCGAGGTGGTACCACCACCTGCCGGCAAAGCATTCACCACATCTAGGGCAAGAAAAGCGGCTGACGCGGGCTCCAGAGATTGCCCATAGAAGCATGTAGGCGAGAGCTGCGACAAAGGCAGGTTTGAAGGAATGAAATAGCCATGCGGAAAGCATGGCTATGACAGACATGACGGGGATATAGCCGAGGTAAACAAGCCAGAAGTTCCGGCAATATTTCCGATATTCCTTCCAGTCTTCCTCGTACATGGTTAGTCCTACGCCAGCACCTTCGCCGCTTCCTTGGCAAAATACGTCACGATGAACCCAGCACCGGCGCGACGGATCGACAGCAGCGACTCCATCATGGCGCGCTCGGGCTCGAGCCAGCCCTTGGCGAAGGCCGCGTGGAGCATCGAATATTCTCCCGACACCTGGTAGGCGCCGATGGGCACATCGAAGCGCTCGCGCGCGGCGCGGATCACGTCGAGATACGGCATGGCGGGCTTCATCAGGATCATGTCCGCGCCTTCGCCCAGGTCCTGTTCGATCTCGCGCATGGCCTCGCGCAGGTTTGCGCCATCCATCTGGTAGCTGCGGCGGTCGCCGAACTGCGGCGCCGAGTCGGCTGCCTCGCGGAAGGGTCCGTAGAAAGCCGAGGCGAACTTGGCGGCGTAGGAGAGAATCGGCGTCTGCTCGAGGCCCGCGGCATCGAGTTCGTCACGAATGGCCTCGACGCGGCCGTCCATCATGTCACTGGGCGCAACAATGTCGGCTCCGGCCTCGGCCAGCGAGGCGGCGGTTTTCGCGATCAGGTTTACGCTCGCGTCGTTCTCGATCTCATAGTCGTCGCCGTTCTTGTGCACGATGCCGCAGTGGCCGTGCGAGGTGTACTCGCAGAGGCAGACGTCGGCGATGAGCAGCAGATCCTTGGCCGAGCGGCTCTGTTTGAGCGCGCGCAGGCCCTGCTGCACGATGCCGTTGTGGTCCCACGCGCCGGTGGCCTGCTCGTCCTTGGATTCGGGCAGACCAAAGAGCAGCAGGCCGCCGATACCGAGCGATGCGGCCTCTTCGGCTTCCTTCACCGCTTCATCGATGGAGAGATTGAAGACGCCGGGCATGGAGGAGATTTCGCGGCGGACGCCCTCACCGGGGCAGAGAAACAGCGGGTACACCAGCGCGCTGGGCTCGAGGGAGGTTTCGCGGACGAAGCGGCGCATCGCTTCCGTGCGGCGGAGACGGCGCAGGCGGGTGATGGGGAAGTCCATGACTCTAGTGTAGCGGGCGGTCAGTAGGCACCGGCGCTTCGCGCCGATGCCAAGCAGTGAGTCAAAGACGATCAGGGATAAAGCGGTCAGCAGTTCTCTGCTGCCCGCTGCTGACCGCGTAGCGGCCCACTGGCCGTTTTTATGGCTAACGGCTAACCGCTTTACCGCCGCTGACTCACAACAACGGTTGGTTCGACTCCATCTGCCGGTACTCTTCGCCGGAGGCTGCGGGCATGAGTGCCCAGAGTGTATAGATGGCCAGCGCGGTGCCGAGGAAGAGCTTGATGAGGGTGAGGAAGGCGGTGACGATGGCCAGCACGCGTGCCCAGGGTGCCCGGCGCGAGAGTCCGATGCCGGTGATCACGTAGAGAATGGCGCGCCCGATGAGGGTGATGGTGATGACCGGGCCAATCCAGGGCATGTGGGTAAAGGGGAAATCGCTGAAGGGGCCATGGTGCCAGTGGCCGAAGTAGTTGCCGAAGGCCCCTGAAAAGAAGGACATGGCAATGGCCCACTGGAAAACGGACCAGACGGCATAGGCGATCCAGAGCACGGAGAGCGACTGGATGTGGCGATGAACGCGGGAGTAGACGTAGCCCATTCCGGGTACCCCGGCATAGGGTACCTGCGGTCCGACGCCGGGCATGGCTGCTACAGGCACGGGACGACCGCATCGGGTGCAGAGTTCCTGGCCGGGATTGAGGGGCTGACCACATCCGCTGCAGAACATTGGATCTCCTCCTTAGAGCCTGAGGGCAAAGTAAGTACTTAACGTATTCAAGATACGCCGGTCGGCGTGGATCGGTTCCATCGCGGCTCATCCGGCGATGGGAAGGCAGGCCGGATGAGGCCGAAGCAGTAGGATGAAGCTGTGTCTGCGAGTGTTTGGAACCCAACATCTACCGTGCCTTCTGCCGTGAGCGATTGCAGCCCGTCGGCTCTCGAATGGGATCGTTTTCTCGGCCTGCTCTCCGCCTATGCGCAGTCGGCGATGGGCCGCGGCTGGCTGGAGCGGCTGGCGCCGTCGACCGATCGTGCATGGATTGACGCACAGCTGGCACTGGTCGTCGAGATGGAGCTGCTGCTGGGTGAGGGGGCGCGGCCGACCATCAGTTCACTCTTCGATGCCTCGACGCTGCTGGCCAAGTCGCGTATCGAGGGTGCTGCGCTCGAGGCGGACGAGATTCGCCGCGTAGTGAATCTGGCCGAGGATGTGGCGGCGTGGAGCACGCTGCTGAACGATCCTCCGCAGGCGCTGGCCGACGGCCTCGACGGGTTGCGGGCCATGGCGGGAGAACTGCTGACGGTCTCGCTGGTGCCGCTGGTCGAATCCATGCGGGCGCGCCTGCTGCCCGACGGTTCGCTCACCGACGACGCTTCGCCCGAGCTGCGCCGCATCCGCCGCGAGATGGAGCGCCAGCAGCGCGCCATCGAAGACAGCCTGCGCTCGGCCCTGCGCCGCTTCTCCGAGGGCGGATCGACGCAGGAAGATGTGGTGACGATCCGCGGCGAACGCTTCGTGATTCCGGTCAAGGCGGAGTGGAAGCGACGCGTGCCCGGCGTGGTGCACGGGTCGAGCTCGAGCGGGCAGACGGTCTACGTGGAGCCGCTCGAAACCATCGAGTTGAACAACGACCTGGTCCGGCTTTTCGAAGAGGAAACCGCCGAGATCCATCGTATTTTCATGCAGATGACGCGGCAGATCGGGCAGTTTGCGGGCGTCATACAAAAAGGCTCCGAGGTGCTGGCCGAGGTGGACACGCTGCAGGCGCGGGCACGCTTTGCGCGCGAATATAACTGCGCCGCGCCGCGCTTTGCCGAGGCCGGAAAACCGGAGCTGCTGCTGCGCAATGCGCGCCATCCATTGCTCGAAAAGCGGCTGCGCGGCGAGGGCGGCCGCGTGGTGCCGGTGAGCATTGCGCTCAGCGATGCCGAGCGGCAGCTGATCATCAGCGGCCCGAACACCGGTGGCAAGACAGTGGGCCTGAAGACTACCGGCCTTCTGGCGATGATGGCGCAGAGCGGCGTGCCGGTGCCGGCGGACGAGGCCGTTTTCCCCATCTTCGACGCGTTTCTTGCGGACATCGGCGACGCGCAGTCGATCGAGCAGAACCTCTCGACCTTTTCGGCGCATATTGTCAACCTGAACCGCATCGCAGCCCGGGCGGACGCTTCCTCGCTCGTATTGTTGGACGAGCTGGGCTCGGCGACCGATCCCGAAGAGGGCGCGGCGCTGGCGGTGGCGATTGCCGAGCACTTCCTGCAGGCGCGGGCATGGTCGATCATCTCGACCCATCACACCTCGCTCAAGGTCTATGCCGAGACGACGGACGGCGTGATCAACGCGGCGGTGGGCTTCAACGAGCAGACGCTTGCGCCTACCTATGAGCTGCGGCAGGGCGTCCCGGGCGCCTCGGCAGGCATCAACATCGCCTCGCGGCTGGGGCTGCTGCCGGAGATTGTCGCCTCGGCGCGCGGGCGGCTGAGCTCGCAGACGCTCGACATCGGGTGTTTCCTCGACCGGCTGCATGAGCAGATTCGCGAAGTGAGCACGGAGCGGATGAAGATCATGCAGCTCGAAGCCGATCTGCGGCGCGAGCGGCATCGGCTCGAGACCGAGGGCATGAAGGAGTGGCGGGCGAAGGTGCGCGAAATGGAGCAGCAGCTCACCTCGCTGATGAAGGACTTCGAGTACCAGGCGCGCGAGACGGTCAAGGCCATCGATGACAAGGCCGCGAAGGAAAAGCTCACGAAGGAGGCCGAGCGGAGGATTGCACGGCTCCGGCGTGAGTTCCAGGAGAGTTTCAATGCGCAGGTGGTGGCGCGGCATACGGGCGCGGACAAGGACGATGCCAACGCGCAGCCGCATGTGGCGAAGCATGTCTCGGCCGGGGACACGGTGAAGCTGAGGACGCTGGGCAAAACGGCCATCGTGCAGCGGCAGGTGGATGAGCGCACATTTGAAGTCGCCATCGGGCCGATGAAGATGCGTGTCTCGCGCGACGAGATCGCCGAGGTGATCCACGCGCCGGGAAATACGGCCGGAGGCAGGACGTCGCCGCTGATGGCGGTGCGGAAGCAGAGCGGTGTGCGCGTGGCGATGGCCGAGCCGGATGCGGCGATCAGCTGGGAGATCAACGTGATCGGGCGGACGGCGGACGAGGCGCAGGACGAGGTGGAGAAGTTCATCGACCGGGCGTTCCTGAATGGGCTGCCGCGCATCCGGATCGTGCACGGGACCGGCATGGGCGTGCTGCGGCGGACACTGCGGGCGTGGCTCCAGCGGCATCCGCAGGTGGCGAGCGTGACTGAGCCGGGGCAGAACGAAGGCGGCGCGGGAGCGACGGTGGTGGAGTTTAAACAGTAAATACAGGCAAAAAAGAGGATGCCGGTGATCGGTTTTGGGTCACTTGTGTACTGTTACGCGCCACGATTACCAAGTTGTTGGGGTGAGGGTACTTTGATGTCATTGCCAGAAGCGATATGGAAGGTGCAGGATTCACGAGGTTGAGAATCCTGTAAGACGCCGTTCGCGGGTTTGGCCCCCATTACGCACGGAGAGCGTACACAGGTTGAAAGGATGTTCTGATGCACTCTTCTGTCTGGTCGGTCAATCCCTCAGGTCATGCTGTTGCGCCCCCTCCGAAGCGGACTCTTAAGTCTGATTTGGTCCAGCTTCATCGAGAGACGATACTCTCCCGTGTGCTTTCCCGTTCGCTGTGCGTGATGACTGCGCTGCTGGCGATTCCAGGGATGGTCATCGGCCTGATCTTCATGCTCTGTTGGGCGGTGCGAACAGGAGTCGTTCGGACGTTGGCTCACATGCGTGGAGAATCGCTGCCGGTCCGCAGGGAAATGGCGGACGAGCTTGAGTTTCCGGCGCTCTGGCGCGAATAGTCCTGGCAGGGTGATTGCACCTGGTTCTGCTCCATGCTAGGATTCCGCACGTTTTCCCCCGAGGGGAGGAGCGGCCATGATCCGAGTGATCACGGTAGAGCGGGAGTACGGTAGCCGGGGAGCGGAGTTCGCGCATCACCTGGCAGAGCATCTGGGCTGGAAGCTGGTGGACGAGTGTCTGGCTGCAGAGGTGGCACGCGAAGCCGGCGTGACGGCCAGACTGGCTGAGCGTTGCGATGAGCGGTTGGACCCCTGGTACTACCGCTTCGGCAAAGCCTTCTGGCATGGGTCCATCGAGCGCCTTCCGGCGCCACCGATCAACGAAATCTTCGACAGTGAGCGGATGGTCGGCCTGATGCGCAAGCACCTCGAGGAGGTAGCGCGCAACGGGCAGGCGGTCATTGTGGGCCGCGGCGCAGCCTGTATCCTGGCGCGAACTCCGCATGTCTTCCACGTCTTCGCCTATGCCTCGCAATGGCGCAAGGAAAAGTGGTTCGCCGAACAATTTCCGGAGCGCGCCGACCAGGCGGAACACGGACTGGCCGAGGTGGACAAGCAGCGGGCAGCCTATATCCGCCGCTATTACGACCAGGACTGGACCGATCGCCGGCTGTACCACATGATGATCAACTCCTGCATGGGTTTTGACGCCATGGTGCGTGCGGTGACGGATGGCGCAGGGCTGACAGTGGCCGAGCCGGTATCGCGCTGAGCGTTATTTTTCCCAGCGCAGGTCGAGCAGGTCGAGCTCACGCTCGAGATCGCGCAGGGTGGACTCGCGGAAGGTGCCCTGTTCTCTCATTCTGAGGATCTGGGCCCGTTCGACGCGCCGCAGCGTTGCCGCCACTTCCTGGTACTTGCGCTGCTGATTCAGGGCAGGCTCACCGTCTTCCGGCTTGAGCGCCTCCAGGCGCTGACGGTAGTAGCGGGTGAGGATGGCATGGACGCTGTTCTCGCCTTCATCTTCATTCGACGGCATTTCACGCAGCGCCTTGAGCGCGGCCTTGAGCAGAACGCCGCGGGCCCGGCGCTCATGGTCCAGAATCTCCTCGGATTCGACCACACGCAGCTTGCGGATCATGGCGGGCAGGCTAAGGCCCTGGCCGACGA